>NZ_JBNNUX010000058.1:0-14513 GCF_050280145.1 Lysinibacillus sp. NPDC093688 | reverse complement strand
TCGCCCTTGAACTTGATGATTATGTTCATTGGTTCAATAACATTCGAATTCACGGAACACTAGGCTATTTAACACCAGTGGAATTCAAGCAACAGCCCTTATAATTTTTGTCCAGTTTAGTGTTGACATACCACATATTGTGGAGCAACAACTTTAAATAAAACTGAATATAAATGACATTCTAAAAAAATACTCAAACTACCTTATAGAATAATTGAAGAATAGGATTATTCTATAAGGCAGTGGAGAAATTTATGAGATGCTTTGGTTATAATCTTATTTTTAGCATGGGCCAAAACGAATAAAGATAAGAAATAATAGTGATTAATTTGGTCCTGATGTAGAATATAATGCTAATACAACCCCCAAAATTAGATTTTGACTCTAACTTCTGGGGGATATTGATAGTTAGGACATGTATTTACTTTTGGTTTTAGAAAAATTTATTGTATTACTTTTTAATAAATGAGCTAATAAGGCGATTAAAGGCAAAGCTGCTCCAATGAGTAAAGTTACTTCACTATTAAATTTATAGTAAGTATAACTTCCAATCCATGAACCAAAGGCTCCTCCCAAAAAGAAAATAGTCATATATAATCCATTAAGTCTGTTTCTCATCTCGGGATTCAAACCAAAGATAACTTTTTGACCTAATAATAAATTTCCTGATACACCAATATCAATGCTAATGCCTGAAATAAGTATTAAAATTACACTAAATATTGAATGATCTTGAACAAAAAATAATAGTATGATAGATAATAGTACGAGTGCCATTGACACATTAGTCATTGTAAAAATATAACCTTTATCTGCTAGTTTACCAATAGTAGGAGTTAACAAGGCGCCAGCTATTGCAACGAAGCCAATTAATGCAATTTCATTATTTGAAAAATTTAATGGCTCAGACCTCAATATAATCGGCATTATTGTCCAATATAGACTAAATGTTGCAAATAAACATGCGTGATAAAAAGCTCTTTGTTGTAAAGAAGATGTATTTATTAGTAGCTTCACCATAGAAGCGATTAAATTTGGATATGACATGTTACTAGACGTTACTACCTCATAGTTGGGCAAAAATTTTATAATTAACAGTAATACGGCAACTAGCGTGATTAATGAAAAAAGATATACCATTCTCCAGCCGAACCAGTCAGTTATTCCGATAGATAATGGGCGAGCAATCATAATCCCAATCAATAAACCACTCATCACTTTACCCACATATTTACCTGTCTCTTCAATGGGGACAATCCTCATTGTTAGTGGAACTAACATTTGAGCCGCACATGCACCAATGCCAGTTATGGTTGTTAATATTGTAAAAATAATTCCATTTGTCGAAATTAGCATACCAATTAATGAAATAATAGTAAACCCGATAAGAATTCCTATTATTTTCTTACTTTTAAATAAGTCAGCCATTGGTACGATGAAAAATAAGCCCAATCCATACCCAATTTGTGTAAAGGTAGTGAGCAATCCAGATAAATCAGAAGAGATGTTCAGATCTTTTGCAATGAATTGTACAATTGGTTGTGCATAATAAATATTAGCAGCAAGTGAACCACAACTAATTGCCAAAATAAATATTAGAAAATTTGTCTTTTTAGTCAACTGTATCATTCCTTATGTTTTTTTTATTTTGGTACGTTCGTTCCGAAATAATTTAAAAAAGAAAGACTATAGGTCTGCAATAGTCTTATCCACTAGATTATAGGCTAGGTTCTTCTCTTTTTTATACTTAGACATTAAATTAATACTATGATTTAAACTTAATAAAGAATATGCCACTAATTCAGAGTTTGCTTCTTGTGAAATTTCTCCATTGTTTTTTCCTTTTTCAATAACTTGTTTAAATACTTTTTCAAGTTCATTAAAATCATGTATAAGTATTTCTTCTATGGAAGGATCAATATGTCCAATAAGCAGTGAAGAATTAGTTATAATACAACTTTTTGGAATGTCATCTGAATAGCATTTTTCAATATGTTGATAAAAAAAGGATTTAAGTGATGCTTTAGTGTTTATACCATTAAAAAGTAAATTTCTCTTTTGATGGCCATAGTTTTTATAATGTTCTAAAACCAGTTTAAATAGTTCATCCTTATCTCCAAAACTATCGTAGAGAGTAGATCGACTTATTCCCATCGTTTCAATAAGATCGGAGATATATGTAGCGTCATAACCTTTTTCCCAGAATAAATACATAGCTTTATCCAAAGCATGTTCTTTGTTAAAACTAATACTTCTACCCAATTTACAACACCCCCATTCATATAATTTAGTATAAAGTTTCCGGAACGATGAGTCCAGAAAAACTTATCTTGAAATCGAGTCTTCCGTTAAAGGGCGCGATTGTTGAATAAGCGTCTCTGTTCTTATTGAACTCCCATGAAAGAACGTAGAAATCTTTCATTTTCTGTGGTGTAGTGTTGATTTTGCGCTACATGGATGGCTAACGGGTGGTTTACTTGAAGAACATGGAGATGCATAGGCAACTCTTTTGGCGCGATTGTATCACTCCTTATTTTTTATGACTTTTTTTGATTTAGGTCCTGATAATAGTAATTAAACAACTTTATTACTTAACACAATTTAGAATTTATTCATTGCTTAATAGTTTAATAATATAAAATCATTATAAAAATTTAGTTAAAAGAAGCGGGTATGTCAACTGAAAGTGGAATTCCAGATTTTCGATCGGCATCAGGCTGGTGGAATAATATTGATCCTCGAACAGTAGCTACTACAGAAGCATTGGTACAAAAGTATTCATTGTTTCATGAGTTTTATAAAATGCGCATAGAAAATTTGGAAAAGGTAGCACCACATGAAGGGCATCAAATTTTAGCTGATTGGGAAAAGCGAGGAATCGTATCGTTAGTTGCTACGCAAAATGTTGATGGTTTTCATCAGCTAGTAGGAAGTCAAAGGGTCGAGGAGTTACATGGCTCGATACGCTCCATTCGTTGTCATCGCTGCGAGAAAGCTGCTTCAATGGAAAGTTTCTTACACAAAGAGAGTTGTGCACATTGTGATGGTAAACTACGCCCAAATGTAGTCCTTTTTGGAGAAAACTTACCACAGGTAAGCTGGAACAATGCAATGGAAGCGATTAGAGCAGCGGAGCTTGTCCTTGTCATCGGTACAAGCCTTGAAGTGTATCCTGTCAACCAGCTACCAATGATGACAAAAGGAAAAACTGCTTATATTAATTTAGATATTGCGCAGCATGCAGTACAATTTGATTTAACAATTGAAGGGAAAATAAAAGAAGTGCTGCAGCAATTGCCACTTTAAAAGGAGGCGCCCTTGAGACATCGAGAGGCGCCTAAAACATTTGTGGTAAAAATTCCGTCATAAAGCGCTGATTTTTACGTAGCCATATTTTTAAAATCATACGGTGTGTTAAAAGTCGTTGTCTTTTTTGTGGTCTAGCTTTTGCTTCTATTAAACTTTGTAGTAGAGTACATGTTTCTGTTGCCAATGCTTGAGGATCAACGAGGACGTCAAGTTTATAATCAATTAGCTGAGCAGCTTGAACCTTTGCAAGTAATTGTGCGAAGCGGGTATTCATTTCTGGAAAGTTTTCTTCTAGTTCTAAGTCGATTAAAGTATATAATGTTTGTTCAATTTCAGCTTCGAGTGCTTGTAATTGTTCAATGGATGGCAGTGTCAAAAAATCACCTCTAGTATCTCATAAATGCTGCTACACAAGGAAAAAGCCGAGTGTAGCGAAAAGTAAACCGAATAAAACCGTAGTGTATACATAAATAATCGCTTGTTTCCATTTTTTCTGCTCCAAGAGCTGCAAACATTCAAACCCAAATGTTGAAAATGTCGTATAGGCCCCTAAAAAACCAAGCCCTATAAAATGCCAGATCCAATCATTTGGCTGTAATGCAAATAGAAGGCCAAGTGCAAAAGAACCTGTTATATTAATAAAAAATGTTGCCCATGGGTAAGGATGAGCAATCAATTTTCCGAGATAAAATCTTGTTAGTGCACCCAAAAATCCACCGATACCAATAACTATCATACGCTGCGCCCCTTCGCAAGTCTAAATCCTAGCCATGCACAGGCTAAACCACCAAAAACACTCATTAAAATATAAAGAATAGCTAGTAGCCACTTACTATCCTGCAAAAGTAATAGCGTTTCTAAAGAAAATGTCGAAAAGGTCGTAAAGGCACCGAAAAAGCCAGTACCAATTCCTAAAATAATAGGCGTACGCTTTGTGAACATAGTAAATAGCCATGCTAAACAAAAGCAGCCTAATAAGTTCATACAAAGTGTTGCAATTGGAAAACCACCTGTGTTTTGAAGTGCTAGACCAAGGTTATATCGACAGATGGCACCAAAAAATCCGCCGATTCCAACAGCTAAAAATGATTTCAAAGTAAAGACTCCTTAGTTAAATGTCTATATTTAAAAGTGTATCATGAGATAACCGTTTTAGATATATTTCTATAGTTATATGGATTCAAATATACTTTTGTGAAGTGGGTGATAAATTAAAGTTAGGTGATAAATTAAAAAAGTTAGGCGATAATCTAAAAAATTAGGGCGATAAATCACAGAATTGTTCCGATAAAATCTTATGACCCTATCGAACTTGCTTTGTTCGATAGGGCCTTCCAGCAGCAACGATTCAATAATATGTTTTAATTGGAAAATAGAAGGTTGTTGACTCTTGCTCTTCTTGTAAATAAAGACAACATCCACTGAAATAGAGGAACCTATAATTGGCCTTTGACATTGTCAATAACAGTATCGAAGTCTTTATTGGAATCGACACTTTCAGTTATTGTAAAAACATGGCCATCTGGATCTTCTATCGTTAATTCTTTTGCATTCCATGGTTGAACTGTCGGCTGTTGAATGATTTTCGTTTCATTTTCCAGTACAGCTTGATAAATACTATGAATATTATTAGAGAATAAATTAATAATGACTGAGTCAGAAGCGTTGACCTCTTCATCCTTTAATAACATCAAATCTTGGTACTTGGCTCCTCTTAAATGTGTCATTGAAGTTTTTCCATTAGCATCTGGAAAATCAAAAACGGAAGTGAAATTTAGTACGTTTGCATACCATTCTTTTGACTTTTCAATATTTCTTACTTTTAGCTTTACAAATAAGGGCATTTGATAAAATTCATTCATGTTTATTTCCTCCTTTAGGTTCATACAAACTAACCATAAAGGTTTACGCTGCGTTAAAGTCAATACACAAAGTTATAGTATTTAATTCTAAATTTAAAGGTTCCCCGTTCCTAGATTTTAAATTTAGTAATTCGATGCTTTAAAGCGCTAATTATTTCCTGAAAAACGTAAAAAATAACAGTAAGTTGGTTGACAAATATTTCTAAGATGTGATAATCTTCAAGAACACTATAACAATCTTAAGTAAAGGAGGGCATGACGATGTTAATTTTACCTGTATCATTTCAAATCACAACTGCATACATTGTCCATGTCTTCTAACATTTTATTTTACATTGCGATAAAAGGCATGGGTTATTCCTTGCCTTTTATTAAGAGACACATGCTCTTTTTTGGGTATGTGTCTTTTTTGTTGCAAAAAAGGGTTGTAGTGAACATGAAAAAGGAGTGCATGTGTATGCGAAACAAAGTACAAAGAACGATTTTCATCGAGAAATTTCTGGATTGTGGGTAGCGAATCTTTAACAGCATTAGAGAAAGAAGGGTATAACGTATGTTTGATGTTTTAAGTAAACTAAGCTGGTTTTTCAAGAAATACTGGAAGCAATATACAATAGCTGTCGTGCTATTAATGATTGCGAGTGGCTTAGAAGTAGTTCCACCGTATTTGCTAGGGTCAATTATCGATTTATTGACTACTGGAGAAATGACACCAGCTCTTTTAACGAAGTATATTTTGATTTTCGTGTGTATCATTATTGGGGGTTATACCCTTAATTTTGTGTGGCAATTCAGACTATTCGAAGGGGCTATTAACCTAGAGAAAATTTTGCGTCGAAACCTTATGCAGCATTTTTTGCGCATGACACCAACGTTTTATGAAAAAAATCGTACCGGTGATTTAATGGCCCGTGCGACGAATGATTTAAATGCAGTGTCGTTAACTGCTGGGTTTGGGATTATGACACTGATCGATTCTACCATCTACATGGGCTTTATTATTTTTGCTATGGGTTATATGATTTCGTGGAAGCTTACTTTTTTTGCAATGCTGCCAGTGCCGATCATGGCCATCCTTATTCAATATTTAGGGAAAATAGTGCATGAACGGTATATGAAGGCGCAGGATGTTTTTGGAGAACTGAATGATAGTGTTCTAGAGTCAGTTGCAGGTGTGCGAGTTGTACGGGCATACGTCCAAGAAAAAAAGGACGAAACAAATTTTGCAGAGATGAGCGAGATTGTCTATGAAAAAAATATGCATACCGCAAAAATAAACGCCTTATTTGGACCGATTACAAAGGTCGGTACCGGGATTAGTTATGTTGTAGCGCTTGGCTACGGTGCTCATTTAGTAGCAACTGAGGCTATGACAGTTGGGCAACTTGTAACGTTCAATGTTTACTTGGGGCTAGCAGTTTGGCCAATATTTGCAATTGGAGAACTTATAAACGTGATGCAGCAAGGTAACGCTTCTCTTGATCGCGTACAAGAAACGCTAAACTATGAGGCAGATGTTCGGAATATTGCGAATCCACAAATGATTGCGACACCAAGTGCAATTGGCTTTGATGATTTAACCTTTCAATATCCACTGAGTCAGGTGAAAAACCTTCAGCGAATTTCTTTATCGTTGAAAAAGGGGCAAACACTTGGGATTGTTGGTAAAACAGGAGCGGGAAAAACGACCTTCCTACGACAGTTATTACGTGAGTATCCAATCGGCGAGGGACAGTTATCGATTGATGGAGTAGATATTGCTGCACAAACGAAGGAGCAGTTACTTGATTGGATTGGTTATGTTCCACAGGATCATGTTCTATTCTCACGTACTATTCGTGAAAATATTTTATTTGGGAAAGAAGATGCTACACAGTCTGAATTGCACCAGGCGATTCGTTCTGCATACTTCGAAAAAGATTTAAAAAATTTACCAATGGGCCTTGAGACACTTGTTGGTGAAAAGGGTGTATCACTTTCTGGTGGTCAAAAGCAACGCGTTTCCATTGCGCGTGCTCTTATTAAAGACCCTGAAATTTTAATGCTTGATGACTCGCTTTCTGCCGTAGACGCCAAGACGGAGGCAAGAATTATTGAGAATATACAGCGAGAACGACAAGATAAAACGACGATTATTACTACGCATCGTTTATCAGGAATTCAGCACGCCGATTTAATTATCGTGCTAGATGAAGGCCAAATTGTAGAGCAGGGAACACATGAGCAGCTTCTTTCACAACAAGGATGGTATAAAGAGCAATTTGACCGTCAGCAGCTTGAAGGAGGTGCCTCATGAGTACGAGTCAACGTTTAACACGCTATGCAATGTATTTTAAAAAGACGATTCTACTAGGATTATTTTTCTTAACAATCGCCGTCTTTACGGAGCTTGTTGGGCCGTTTATTGCAAAGCATATTATTGATAATTACATGACAATTGGTCACATTGAATTAAAACCAATCACTTGGCTATTACTTGTCTATTTACTTTTAGCAATAGCTACAGCTGTTTTACGCTATTTTATGTATATCTATTTACAAATGGGTGCCAACCGTGTTGTACAAAAATTACGTAAGGATGTATTTGAGCATATTCAAACATTGCCAATTCAATACTTCGATAATTTACCAGCAGGGAAAATTGTAGCCCGTGTAACGAATGACACCGAGGCTGTTCGTAATTTATATGTGCAAGTACTGTCAAACTTCGTTACGAGTATAATTTCTATTGTGGGTGTTTATATCGCACTCTTCATTTTAAATTGGAAAATGGCATTGTTAGCATTGACTATGATACCAATCGTTTATTTATGGATGATTTTATACCGTAAAGTGGCCTCGAAATATAATGATGTCATCAGAACGAAAATTGCCGATATTAACGCAATGATTAATGAATCGATTCAAGGAATGACAATTATTCAAGCATTCCGTCGTGAGCAGCAAATGACGAAGGAATTTGATGATATGAATAATGAGCATTATGCATATGAACGTAAGCTTCTTTTCCTTGATTCTGCAACGTCCTTCAACCTTGTTAATACATTAAGACTAATTATGTTTGCGATTTTTATTTTCTACTTTAGTACACAGTCATTTACGGCCACGGAAGTTATTTCTGCGGGGACATTATATGCCTTTGTCGATTATTTAACGAGATTATTTAATCCGATCACGAATATCGTCAATCAATTTTCTCAGCTTGAGCGTTCATTAGTCGCAGGAAAGCGTGTCTTTGAAGTGTTAGATACGAACGGGGAGCCAGTATCTGAAAAAAGTTTACCTAGATATAAAGGAAATGTGGTGTTCGAAGATGTTTCCTTTGCATATAAAAATGATGAATACGTATTGGAAAATTTATCATTTGAAGCACACCAAGGTGAAACAATTGCCTTAGTAGGTCATACAGGATCTGGGAAAAGTTCTATTATGAACTTATTGTTCCGTTTCTATGACCCATCTATAGGAAAAATTACGATTGATGGAATCGACATTACTTCGGTTCCTCGTCAAACAATGCGTGAACATATGGGTATTGTTTTACAGGACCCATACTTATTTACAGGTACTATTGCTTCGAACGTTAGCCTAAATAATCCTAAAATTTCACGAGAAAAAATAGAAACCTCATTAAAGGCTGTTGGTGGAGAACGTGTTTTAGCGAACTTGCCAGATGGCTATGATGAGCCTGTTATAGAGAAGGGGAGTACACTGTCATCTGGGCAACGCCAGCTAATTTCCTTTGCACGTGCTCTTGCCTTTGACCCAGCTATTTTAATTTTAGATGAGGCTACTTCTAATATAGATACAGAAACAGAGGAGATTATTCAGCATGCGATGGATGTACTGAAAAAAGGACGTACAACATTTATTATCGCTCACCGACTGTCTACTATTAAAAATGCAGATCGTATTCTTGTCTTAGATCGAGGCGAGATTGTGGAGCGTGGCACACATGATGAGCTATTAGCTCAGGGTGGCATTTATGAAAAAATGTATCAAATGCAGGCGAATTCATTGCAATAATCATTTACAGGATGCTCCGACAAGCTGAAAGCCTCACTTTATGAAAAAGTGAGGCTTTCTATTTAAGATTTTACATTTTTAAAGACATTGACAACAAAGAACAGTACTGAAATTGCTACTGCAATACCGCCACCAGATACAAAGAGCTCAAATAACCAGTGCGGTACATCTATATGGACCATCATCATACCGACTAAGAGGAACGGTAATCCGAGATTATAAAACCAAAATTGCGCTTTGGCCAGTCCTGTCTCGGCTGCTTCTTTATATACGGAATAAATTAAGCCGATTAAACCAGTTGTTAGCCAACCTACCACACCGATGTGTGCGTGTGTCGCCGTCCATTCGAGTTGAATTGTATAATGCATAAACAGTCCAAAGGCCAAAACAATCACTAAATATAAGACTGAAATCTTTATCCATTGAGCACCCATTTATAAACAACTCCTTTCCCGAAATGATTTAGCTAGCTATTACAGTGTATTCTTGTCGAATAAAAAAGATGACATATTATTCTTTGTAAACTAAAAAAGTATTTTATTGTAAAATGCCAATTTTTCCTGTGGAATAAAAGCATGGAAAGTAGAAATTTGCCAATTGGAGGGTCTATGAAAAAGAAAATTATTTTTTTAATGATTATTTTAATGGTTTGTTGTTTGCCAATCACCTTTGTTGTGAAGGAAAGAGCTCGTAAGCAAACGATGACAACAAAAGTGAATAGTGTCATTGAGAAAAATTGGAAGAACAACGCGTATAGCATTACTGTACGAGATATAGAAACAGGAGATGTGCTTTACAATAGAGATGGTGATAAAATGATACGCCCTGCTTCTTCGCTTAAGCTTTTAGTTAGCGCCGCTGCTTTGGATTTATTAGGGCCTGACTATCGCTTTGCTACGAAGACATATGTCGATGGCACAATTGAAGATGGTGTTCTTCACGGTAATATTTATATACAGGGCGGGGGAGATCCAACGCTTTTACCTGTTCATTTAGAATCTTTTTCAAATGAATTAAAAAAAATGGGTATCTCGAAAATTACGGGTTCCTTAATCGGGGATGATACTTGGTTTGATGCAGATCGTTTACCGAAGGGAATTGTACCTGAAGAAGAGGATCAATCTTATGCTTCGCGGATTTCAGCATTAACGATTTCGCCAAATGATCAATATGATATCGCAACTGTGCAAGTGGAAGTGACAGGCACAAAGGTTGGCACTACGGGTAATGTCCAGCTTGTTCCTTTTGCAAGTACTATTCCGGTTGTCAACAAAACAAAAGTTGTTAACAAGAACGAGAAAAGTACGGTGACAATTACAAGAGAATACGGTACAGATCAAATCATTGTAACGGGTAACTTACCAGTAGGTTCACAGGAAAGTACAAATGTAGCTGTCTATCATCCAACGCTATATACACTGGACGTATTTCGGGAAAAATTAGTAGCGAAAGGTATCCAAACAATGCCTCTTGAAACTGGAACGGTACCTGAGAATGCACAACGAGTAAGTATTTTATATTCAAAACCATTACAGGATATTAACTTTAAGTATTTAAAGCTAAGTATTAATGGTATGGGTGATATGTTTACTAAACAACTCGGGCGAGAGCTACTTGGGGAAGGAAGTTGGTCGGCTGGTATTAAAGCGATTCGTACTTATGGTAGTGATATGGGGCTTAATATGGAGCAGTGGTATTTTGAAGATGGTTCGGGTTTAAGTCACCAAAATCAAGTAAGCAGTATGCAAGTAAGTCTATTATTATATAACGTTCGCAGTAAATCCTGGTATTTCTCCTATTTAGATGCATTACCGCATGCGGGAAAAAAGGGCAGCCTTGTTGGTGCGACTTTAGAAAATCGTATGAAGGGCTATAGTGTATCTGCTAAAACAGGCTATATTTCTGGAACATATGCTTTGTGTGGCTATGTAAAAGGAAAGAGTGGCAAGTGGTACATCTTTAGTATATTGACAGAGGCCAATAAAACTTCAGCTATCCCAACTATTGATGAAATCGTCAAACAGATTGCAAATGAAATGTAAGAACGTTGAACAATTTGGTTTAACATCTTTCAGTAGGTGTTTTTTGTAGCGAAAGCGAAGCGTCAGCTACAGGTGTCCAAACAAAGCCTCTGTACGCAATTATGCCGAGGCATAATTGATTGTTGCAGTAAACGAATATTATTATTCTACTTATACAAGTATAGACAAACGTACAACCTAAGTATTATGAAGAAGTAAAAATCTCGTTAGCTGCTTATATTGATAAATTTTATAATGACGAGCTGTTGAAAAATACATTGCAGAAAATCAAGAACGATGGGTAACTAATCAATTTGAGCAGTTCAAATAGATAATTAATGAGATACAAAACTAGCCTTGTTAAATTACTTTTAACAAGGCTAATTTTTAACTATCTTGTTCAACTAAAGCATGTGTATTTCCTTTATCTTTAAAGAAAGTCATCCACGTTTCTGTATTTCCCATTTTCGCAACACCATCCTACGCATCATTTAGAATTGCATCAACAGTAAAACGAGCGTTTTCACTTATATTTTTATCAAGGCTATTATAAGTAATTAATGCCTTCCATAATGCCCAACCTTTAGCACGATTCCATGTACCTTTATCTAGATTCATACTTTTAATAAATACTTCTCGACTATCTTTATCGAAAAATGTCCATGCCATAGCTAGGTCACAAGAAGGATCTCCTGTACCTAAGATTCCGAAATCAATAACACCCGCCAGTTGCCCATCTTGTACTAATAAGTTTCCTGGAGCTATATCCCCATGCACCCATACAGGCTCACTTTCCCATTTACTTAAGAGAGCTTGCTGCCAAATCAACTGGCACTTTTCTATATTAATTTTCCCTTTAAGTTTTTGCAAAGCCTCTTTTGTTTCAAAATCATAGACTCTTAAATCTCCACCCCTATAAAAATTATGAGGACCAGCGATAGGTCCATTTGAGGCAGAAATACTTTCAAATTCCAATAAAAAGTTCGCCAATTCTTCCGCAAATAAAGATAAATTAATATTATTTTTATTAACTGTATCCCCTGATAACCATTTATTAATAGACCAAACAAAAGGATAGTCCGCGGTTGGATGCCCTTTTGCCACAGGTTCAGTAATTGGAAGAGCTAAGTTCTTTGCTAATATGGGTAACCATTTTGCTTCTTTTTGTACTTGTGGTTCATAAGCTTTTCCACTGGGCAATCTTACAGTCATTTTTTCACCCAAATGAAATGTACGATTATCATGCCCGCTGTTTTTGACTGGCTCAATCTTTAAATCTTTCCATTGAGGAAATTGCTCTGAAATTAAATTCTCAACTAACTCTACACTTATATTCATAAGTCCTCCAATCTAAATGTATTAATTACTATTATAAAATTCCTAATAAGGTTAATCTTATCAATATTTCCCTCAACTATCCTTTTATTAAATATACTCAAACTATATCTTTAAACACAAATAAAAGCTGAACTAATATTCAAAATTAGTTCAGCTTAAAATTGCATATTATAATGCTGCACATTGTATATAGGATCCTTTAGCTTTTTTGTAATGAAAGCAAAGGCACAGCTAATCTGCAACCTCAATAGGGCATGAGATGAATGCGGATAAAGAGTGCTAGTTTCGTATAAAACATAGTGGCATCATATAAGTCCCTTTTTCATGATGACATTAAATAATCGAAGGTTAATTTACAAATAAAGGTATAGTGTGTTTTTTTTAGTAAATACTAGTGTACGTCTTTTTTTCGTGATATATGCATATAATTAGACTATATTAACTTTTTTCCAACTTAATACGTCAAAAAGTAGGGTAAATTTTGCATGAGAGGACTTATGTATGGAAAAAAACATGAAACGCACTAATGAAAAAAAGAGCAAGAAGAAAATATGGCTTTGGATAGTAGGTGGCTTATTAACGATTTTTTTAATTTTTATAGGTACTGCTTATTACACTATCCATAAAACAATGAATAAAATAAATACACCACTAATTGAAACGACAGGCGATGAAAATAAAGAACAAAAAATAGTTACGAAAAAAGACCCGTTTTCCGTATTAATGCTTGGAGTGGATGAACGTAAAAATGATAGTGGGCGTTCTGACACGATGATTGTCATTACGGTGAATCCTGAAAAACACACGATGAAGATGCTCAGTATACCTCGAGACACTCGTACAGAAATTATTGGACATAATTCCGTCGATAAGATCAACCATGCCTATGCATTTGGAGGCGTTCCAATGGCGGTGAATACGGTGGAGCATTTTTTAAATATACCCATTGATTATTATGTGTTTGTTAATATGGATGGCTTCCTGCAAATTATCGACACGATTGGAGGGGTAACCATTGATAATGAC
Source organism: Lysinibacillus sp. NPDC093688 (assembly GCF_050280145.1). Taxonomy (NCBI): domain Bacteria; kingdom Bacillati; phylum Bacillota; class Bacilli; order Caryophanales; family Bacillaceae; genus Lysinibacillus; species Lysinibacillus sp. NPDC093688. The sequence goes on along the minus strand of NZ_JBNNUX010000058.1, from coordinate 931 downwards.
ATGGATTTAACCTTTGATTCCTATCATTATCCGAAGGGTGAGATCACTTTAGATGGTAATAATGCACTGATCTTCTCACGTATTCGTTATGAAGATCCTCGCGGTGATTTCGGTCGTCAAATTCGCCAACGACAAATTATTGAAGCGGTTCTGAAAAAAGCCTCGTCGACATCTTCTATATTATTAAAGGCTACAGATATGCTTGATGTAGTAGGAGATAATGTTCGTATGAATTTTACGATGAAGGATTTAATTCAGCTACAAAGTATTTATAAAAATATGAATGATAATATTGAGCAGTTGTCGTTTAAAGAGGGAGATGGCAAAAGAATTGACAACATATGGTATTTTATCCCTAAAGAGACCGAACTAGAAAAAATAAAAACGGAATTAAAAGCTCATTTGCAATAAAAGAGTGACAATTTGAGTACGATAGTTGTAAATCTTTTGATAATGAGGGGAGGGAGATAAATGAATGGAAGGACCCAGGTGCTTAGGTATACATCTATAAACAATTGCATGCAAAGCTATGTGCCTAAGCGTAAAGTTCAAAAAAATTCATTCAGTTCGGCTATGCGTCATTTACAACTATTGTGCTTAAAAATTTTCATGTGAAACATAAAAAAATCATTCAGGTAGGGTGCATGCCTAGTTGAATGGTTTTTTTATTTTAACTTCTTTCAGCGGGTGTCAAACACCCGCTGAAATAGAGGAACTCATGCTAAGAACTTCACATCCTGTGAAAACGCCTGAGTGACCGACATCGTGTCGGCCTAAAGCCTCCGGCGGATGTCACGAAATCGGAAAGGAGTTCAATATAGGATGTTAGCCTAAAGTCATCGCATCCATGCGATAACGGCTAACTGACCTGCATCGGTAAAAACGCCACGTCCTGTGGCATTACCGAAATGACCGACATCGTGTCGGCCCT
>NZ_JBNNUX010000057.1:0-16173 GCF_050280145.1 Lysinibacillus sp. NPDC093688 | reverse complement strand
TCCAAAATTTTGTTTCGTTCACCAACTCAAGGTTAGCTACTAAAAACTTTATTGATTACGTTTTGCTTGTTCAGTTTTCAAGGTTCATGTCGTTGTTGTTTTGTTTCAACAACTTTTATAGTATAACATTTTCGTTTTTCGTTGTCAACTCTTTTTTTGAAGTTTTTTCGCTTCGTTTCAAAAGCAGCAACTCTTATATAATACTATTCTTAGTTTTCGATGTCAACATCTTTTTTGATGTTTTTTCGAATTCATTTTGTTTCTTGCGTCGTCTTAACGACAAGTAATAATTTATCATGATTCTAATACAACCGCAAGTGTTTTTTTACTATAAAATTATCTTTATTGTAAATAGCGATTTAGTAAGAGATTTTGTGTTTTTTCGAGAACTAAATAACTCTTACAATCTTCTATCTACCACTATATTTGTTTTACTATACATCTCTTTCTTAAAAATCTCAACAAACTAAATAAGAAGAGTCTTACTTCTATCGAAGTATAGTCCTTTTTAAAAAGGATACTTTCTCAAGCTTTCCTTGATAAAGCATCTAAGATCTACACATCAAAATGCGTCATCCCCCTCTTACACAACACTCTAACAAATATACAATAGAAGAAAGGAGCCAAAGTGGTTATCCTACACCTCGACTCCTACTTATTCATGTTTATTACTTTTTCACTTTATTGTTCCGCACATAATAACAAAAAAAGAAAGAAGAATATATTATGTTCGCTTTTCAAATGCGGAAATCAAAATTGAAAGTGTGTTTTTCAAAACTAAAATATAAAGAATCTACTAATTCTAATTAATTACTTTGTTTATCAACTACATCTAGGCACCAAGAGAAATTATCCCATGCCGAATACCAGCCACTGAAAACTTCAGAGGAATCATCCCAACGGACATCAAACTTCTTCTGACCATCTATCTCCACTAAATATAAAGCAAGGGTCGGTTCCGACTTAGAAACCGCTAATTTCATGCCATTTTCAAGCTCTTCCTCAGTAAACAGAACATCTGAAACTGAGCGTACTTGCGCTTGTTCAAATACTTGTTTGTTAAAGATTTTATAATTCATTATAAGCCTCCAATAATACTTCTATAATGTCTATTGCTACTTTATCTGTAAATAACAGAACTCTAAAAGTATACCTTATATTCATTCATCATTTAAATACTCTACTTAATTCTTTTTATCAATTATACCTCGGCATAATTGCGTCCGGAATCGGCTTTGTGCTTAGGCCTGCACGAGGGCCGACACGATGTCGGTCATTTCGGTAATGCCACAGGACGTGGCGTTTTTACCGATGCAGGTCAGTTAGCCGTTATCGCATGGATGCGATGATTTTAGGCTAACATCCTATATTGAACTCCTTTCCGATTCCGTGACATCCGCCTGAAGCTTTGGGCCAACACGATGTTGGTCACTCAGTCGTCGTCACAGGACGTGGCGCTCTTAGACTGAGTTCCTCTTTTTCAGCGGATGTTTGGACACCCCTGAAAAGTTACTTAAAACTGCATTCATCTCAACACCTATAGAGGTGGGAGACTTCCGCTGAAAGAAGTTAAACTTTTCAAACATTAACTAAGTAATCATCGCAAAAGATACAAAACAGGAGTCTTAGTGCTTCTCCTACACCTCGACTCCTGCTTTTTCACGATTACCTCTTAACAAAGCTGTTCTTTTCTAGTTCGATTACCGCTTTTTATCCCGGGTAGTAGTCGTACTATGTCCTCTTATCAATTATGCCTCGGCATAATTGCGTCCGGAATCGGCTTTGTGCTTAGGGCCGACACGATGTCGGTCATTTCGGTAATGCCACAGGACGTGGCGTTCTTAGACTGAGTTCCTCTATTCCAGCGGGTGTTTCGACATCCGCTGGAATAGTTAAAACAACTATTTAGTAGTATGACGCATTGTAGGGAATAATAATACGTCGCGAATTGATGGTGAATTTGTAAGAAGCATGATTAAACGGTCAATACCAATACCCAATCCACCTGTAGGAGGCATACCGTATTCTAACGCTTCAATGAAATCATTGTCCATTTCATGCGCTTCATCATTACCGGCTGCTTTTTCAACTAACTGAGCTTCAAAGCGCTCACGTTGGTCAATAGGATCATTTAGTTCTGTAAAGGCATTTGCATGCTCGCGTCGAACGATAAATAATTCGAAACGGTCTGTAAAACGCTCGTCCTCTGGATTTTTCTTTGCTAGAGGTGAGATTTCTACCGGATGACCATAAACAAATGTAGGCTGAACAAGAGTCTCCTCGATCTTTTGCTCGAAGAACTCGTTAATAATATGCCCTACCTCATGTGTTCCTTTAACTTCTACACCATGTTCTTTAGCAAGTGCTTGAGCTTGTTCCTTAGTCATAGGTTGCCAGAAGTCTACACCTGTAGCCTCTTTTACTGCATCTACCATATGAACTCGCTTCCAGCCTACAGCAAGATTAATTTCATCTTCACCGTATTGAACTGTAGTAGTACCCAAAACTTCTTGCGCTACATGAGCAATAAGGTTTTCTGTTAGAGCCATAATATCTTTGTAGTCCGCATAAGCTTCGTATAGCTCTATCATTGTAAATTCAGGGTTGTGGCGTGTTGAGATCCCTTCATTTCGGAAAACACGACCAATTTCATACACTTTCTCTAGTCCACCAACAATTAGACGTTTCAAATGCAGTTCAATTGCAATACGCATATATAATTCCATATCAAGTGCATTGTGGTGTGTAATAAATGGACGAGCCGCTGCACCACCAGCAATTGTATGAAGCATTGGTGTTTCTACTTCTAAATATCCTGTATTATCTAAATAATTGCGAATAGCACGGATAATTTTAGAACGTGTAATAAATGTTGTTTTACTTTCCTCATTCGTCATTAAATCTAAATAACGTTGACGGTAACGTTGTTCAACATCTTGTAAGCCATGGAATTTTTCCGGCATAGGGCGTAACGCTTTTGATAAGAATGTAAATTCTTCAGCCTTTACTGAAAGCTCTCCCACTTGTGTTCGGAATACATTACCACGAATCCCTACGATATCACCTAGGTCAGCTTGTTTAAATAATTCATATGCTTCTTCGCCAACATGATCCTGGCGAACGTAAATTTGAATTTGGCCACCTAAATCTTGAATATGTGCAAAGCCAGCTTTTCCTTTACCGCGTTTCGTCATAATACGACCCGCAATAATTACCTCTTGTAGGTTTTCCTCTAGCTGCTCTTTTGTTTGATCCGCAAATTGTTCACGTACTTCTGTTGATAAATGCGTACGTTCAAAACGACTACCAAATGGATCTTGACCATTATCTCGAATAGCCGTCATTTTTTGGCGTCTCACCAAAAGCTGATCATTTAATTCTTCTATGTTTGACACTTGATTCACTCCTTATTAAATTGTCCGTATTGCGTTTACATCCATAATATTTCTATTGTACACAATTTTATAGCTGTAATCATCTGTTTCGTTTTAATTTCCATAAGAGAAAAAATGATTAATAATTCTAAAAATTAATGTTAGCAGAAAAATAGACGTCTCAATACAATGAGACGCCCTTTTAATGTATTAAATAATTAATTCTTTTGCTTCTGGAACTATTAATGTAGATTCAAGCTCTTCATAGTCTTGTACAAGTCCATTTAATAGTGCACGAAGCTCTACCGCAGTTTCTGTTTGGTTAATCGCTTTACGCGCTATACCATTACCGCGAATACCTTTTAAATACCATGAAGCGTGTTTACGCATTTCACGTACCGCCACACTCTCTCCTTTTAATTGCATAAGGCGTTCAAAGTGAAGCAAACACACATCAATTTTTTCACGTACATTTGGCTCTTCCTTTAGCTCACCAGTTTCAAGGTATTGAACTGTACGATAAATCATCCATGGATTACCTAAAGCAGCGCGTCCAATCATTACTGCATCTACCCCAGTAGTATCAAGCATACGTTTTGCATCTTGAGGAGTTTCTACATCACCATTACCAAGCACAGGAATTTTCACATTTTCCTTCACTTGACGAATGATATCCCAATTTGCTTTTCCTTCGTACATTTGTACACGTGTACGTCCATGAACAGCTATTGCTGAAGCACCAGCACGCTCGGCAGCTTGTGCGTTCTCAACAGCAAAGATATGCTCGTCATCCCAACCAATACGCATTTTTACGCTGACAGGTTTTTTTACAGCATCTACAACAGCCGCTACCATTTCATATAATTTATTCGGGTCTAAAAGTAACCGCGCGCCCGCTTCGCATTTAATAATTTTATTAACCGGGCAGCCCATATTAATATCGATAATATCGGCAGTTGTGTTTTCATCTACATACTTAGCCGCTTCCACAAGTGTTGCCTTATCACCACCGAAGATTTGCAGTGAAAGTGGATTTTCACGCTCATCGATATAAAGCATGCCTAGTGTTTTTTCGTTCTTCTGGACAATCCCTTTATCACTAATCATTTCTGCATATACTAGCCCTGCTCCGAACTCCTTAACAGTTAAACGGAAAGCAGAGTTACAGATTCCAGCCATTGGCGCTAATACGACACGGTTGTCCATGACTATATCCCCAATTTGAAACGGCTTCTCAGTTGTCTGACTCAATGTTGTTTTCCCCCTTCTATAGGTTTTCACCTATTTCTATATAAAAACAACCGCAGGAGGCTTTAACTTAAGGATTAGAAACCTAATTAACGGACTGCATCATTTTCAGCTCTGCTGATGCTTGCCATAAAGTTACGCCTTCCTCTTCACAATCCATCTGTTGCATTATATCGTGTACCCTTCGCAGCTGTTCTCCAACTGGCGCAGGCGTAATTTCTATAAGTGGTACTAGTACGAAAGCTCGCTCATACATTCTTGGATGTGGAACAATTAAGCTTTCAGTTTCAATATTTTCGTGATTGTATAGCAAAATGTCAAGGTCAATGATTCGTGGACCCCATCGGAATTCACGAACCCGCCCTAGTTCACTTTCTACCCATTGGCAAATTTTCAGCATTTCAGAAGATGAATAACTCGTTTTAATGCGAACAGCAATATTTAAAAAGTCTGCTTGGTCCGCGTAGCCTACCGCCGCTGTTTCATAAACTGAAGAAATTTGTACAACTTCAATTTCATCTTTGCCCTCTAAAAGTTTAACAGCATGTTGTAGGTTTTCAAAACGCTCTCCCATATTTGTACCGATCGATAAATACACTTCATTCATTAGTAATCACCTCTCGTTACCTCTACTGACACCTCTTTATAATAACCATGTATCGGTGGGTCCGGTTTAATAAGCTCCACGCGAACACCCTTAACCTTTTCTGAGTATGTCTCTAAAATACTGTTTGCTATTTTTGAAACAAGTGCTTCAATAAGCTTGAACGGCTCGCCTTCAACGATATCACGGCATAACGCATAAACCTCTGCATAGTTCACCGTATAGTCCAAGTCATCAGTCTCTCCAGCCTTTGTCATATCTACAGCAAGCGAAACATTGGCACGGAAGCGTTGACCGAGTGTTGTTTCCGCTGCTAAAACACCGTGATAGCCGTAAAACTGCATATCCTTTAAATGAATATAGTCCATTACGCTTCCTCCTTATAAATACGCTTACCCACTAAAATATCAGCCATATGTGTCGCTCGTGCCATTTCCTTTACATCATGCACACGAATCATATGGCAGCCCTTTTCAATACCGTAAACAACCGTTGCACCTGTACCTTCTATACGCTCCTCAACAGGCAGCTTTAAGACATTACCAATCATTGATTTACGTGAAGTCGCTAGCAAAACAGGGTAACCCATCGCTGCCAAATCCTCTAAATGTTGCATCATTTCTATATTTTGAGCGGTAGTTTTCGCAAAACCTATGCCCGGATCTAAAATAATATGATTATCTGGTACACCTGCATTTCGGGCAATAGCAATACTCTTTTCTAAGTCGGCCTTTGCCGTTATCCAGAAATCAGTACCATAATCAGTGTTGTCTCGATTATGCATTAAAATAATCGGTACATTTAAATCTGCAGCCACCTGAGCGATCTCAGGCTCAGCTTTCGCTCCCCAAATATCATTAATAATATGCGCACCAGCTTCAATAGCCGCTCGAGCTACGTTCGCTTTATACGTATCAACCGATATTACTGCCGGCACTTCAGCTACTAAAGCTTGAATAACTGGCACAATTCGTGCAATTTCATCTTCATCGGAGATACGTTCATAACCTGGCCGTGTTGATTCTCCGCCAACATCAATAATTTTAGCACCTTCAGCTACCATTTTTTTCGCTTGCGCAACAGCAGCCTCAACGTTATTATACTTTCCTCCATCTGAAAATGAATCCGGTGTGACATTTAAAATACCCATCACAAAAGTTTCTGCTGTATAGTCTAACGTGATACCGTTAATAGTTAATGTTGTTGTATATTTTTCTAGCATGTAAACTCTCCTTCTATTCTTGTTCCACTTCATTGACAAATGCTTCATGTAAACACGAATAAACAGGCCCTTTATTGCCTAATAACTGCTTGTTCTCTAATTTACGAATTGGAACTAGCTCTTGTATAGAGTTGGTAATAAAGCATTCTGAGCATTGCTCTACATCCTCTTTAGTAAAGAAACCTTCTCTTACCTTAATTCCTAGAGATTGTGCTCGTTCAATTACCCACGCTCGGATAATTCCAGGTAAAATACCAGTCTCTAAGGAAGGCGTATATAGTATATCATTTTTCATCCAAAAGATATTTGATGTAATACCTTCAGCAACAAAGCCATCTTCTGTTACAAAGAAGCCCTCCTGTTGCGCCAGAGATGGCATCTCAAAACGTCCAAGTACGTTATTGCCATAATGATGTGATTTCACACGAAGCCCTTTTTCGGGAGTATTGCGCGGTGTTACAAGCCACTGTGCGTTTTTTTCCATACCTCGAGGTGTATCATGTAATTCTTTGCGAAAAACAATAACATTCGGGCGTCTGTATTCGGTAGGCTGTAAACCGATACTATGATCTCCAGCTGAGACGTTTATACGGAAATAACCATCCTGTCCATTGGCCTGTTCATTTAATTGCTGAACAACCTTAAGTAAATCCGCTTCAGTATAGGACATATGAATACGATATTGGGAAAGTGCTGTTTGCAACCTTTCCATATGCGCTTCCCAGCTAAACGTCTTTCCTTTATACGTTCGAAACGTTTCAAAAAAGCCTAACCCGTATAAAAATCCATGATCAAATGGTGAAATGCGCAAGTCCTGCGCCGCTATGTAGTCTCCATTCATCCAGCACAGCATTTACTTCGCTCCCTCAACATACAAATCGATAAACTGGCGTAGAAGCTTTTTACCTTGTTCTGTCATAATCGATTCAGGATGGTATTGCACTCCCTCAATTGGATAATCCTTATGACGAATGCCCATAATTTCGCCTTCTTCTGTCCATGCCGTCACTTCAAAACATGCAGGTAATGTTTCCTTCTCTACAATTAAAGAATGGTAACGAGTAGCTTCAAATGGATTTGGCATCCCCTTATGCAAACCTATTTCTGCATGTAACACAGGTGATGTTTTACCATGCATCAAACGCTCAGCTCGTATAACATTCCCCCCGAATACTTGAGCAATAGCTTGATGGCCAAGACAAACGCCTAAAATCGGAATATTTCCCGCGAAATACTTAATAATGTTCAGACTTTCACCCGCTTCATTCGGGCTACATGGCCCCGGAGAAATGACAATCATATCTGGCGCAAGCTGCTCAATATCTTTCACCGTCAATACATCGTTTCTTTTGACCACTAATTCATGACCATATTCCCCAAAATACTGTACAAGGTTATACGTAAAAGAATCGTAGTTATCAATCATTAAAATCATTTTGCTCGCTCCTCTGCCATTGCCTTAGCCTGCCACATCGCCTTCGCTTTATTTAAAGATTCTTGGTATTCTCTTTCCGGAACAGAATCAACAACAATGCCCGCTCCCGCTTGAATATGTGCTACCCCATCTTTAATAAACGCTGTACGAATGACAATATTAAATTCCATATCACCTGTGTAGCCTAGCCAGCCAATCGAACCCGTGTATAACCCTCTTCTTACAGGTTCTAATTCTTCAATAATCTCCATCGTACGAATTTTCGGTGCACCTGTTATTGTTCCTCCTGGGAACATGGCACGGATAACGTCTGCATTGGTTTTCCCTTCAGCTATTTCTCCTCGTACATTGGAAACAATGTGCATCACGTGTGAATAGCGTTCAATCACCATGAACTCATCCACTTCAACCGTCCCATACGTAGATACTCTTCCTAAATCATTACGCTCTAAATCAACTAGCATTACATGTTCGGCACGTTCCTTGTCGTTATCAATCAATTCCTGTGCTAACGCTAAATCCTCTGCCTCGGATTTCCCTCTTGGTCGTGTACCAGCAATCGGTCGAGTAGACAATTCATTGCCGTGACGCTTCACCAAAAGCTCAGGTGAACCCGAAACTACAGCAAAATCCGGTGCTTCTATATAAGCCATGTAAGGCGATGGGTTAAATGCACGTAACGCTTCATATACATCCATTGCAGTTGCGTTTAACTTTTTAGATTGACGTACTGACAAATTCACTTGGAATACATCACCTTGCGCTATGTATGTTTGGATCTTACTCACCGCTTCCTCAAAAGCCGTTCCAGCGAATGATACTAACAATTCACTTTCGTCATTTACTATTTCTACAGCACTTGCTTTTTCAAATTTACGAGTAAGCAATCCTTCTTGCGCTGCCCCTTGCCACGCATTAGCCCATTCCTCCAAATTTACATGACAGTCTGCTAGCTTCATAAGCGTCACTTTATTTGTTTTCACATCGTGTACTGCCCAGCAATCAAACATATAAAAATAGATATCTGGTACATGTAAATCATCTATAGCAGTATTAGGCAACACTTCGATTTTACGAGCATAATCGTATGCAACAAACCCAATAGCTCCACCTTGAAAAACAGGAAGCTCAGCATTATATGAAACGTGATATTTCTCCACTAATTTCTCTAATAAAGTAAGAGGCTCACCGTTTAAATGTTCTGTCTCACCATTTCTCCACTTTACAAGTAAACCATTCTCAACCGATTGTGCTGTAGCTAATGGATTCCAAGCAGCTATCGTAAAATTTCCTCCGCGTCCACTTTCTAAAAATATATGTGCTTGTTCTGCTTCTGTTTGCTTCTTATAACTATAAAAAAACGAGTCTGCATCCATCGATATTGTTTTCGTCAGTATTGTCTTCAAGTTGCTATTCCCCTTTAAGTCATATGATGTGATTCCATCTTAACTTGAATATTGCTGTGAAGCGAATATTTTTCAATTGCCACGTAAAATTTAACTTCTTTCAGCAATTATTTTCTGTAGCGAAAGCGAAGCGGCAGCTACGAGTGTCTTTTAAAATATATATCTACTTTATAATTTGGCTAAAAGAAGAGCTTTTGCTATACTTAGTAAATAGAAAAATTTACAAATTGTGTATATTTATTTTATAAAAAGGAGCTGTTATATCATGAAAAAGATTCTTTCAGGAGTTTTCCTCGCGATGATACTCATGCTGACTTCTCTACCTGCGTATGCAGCGCATAGCACTATTAAGATAGACGGTGTTGTCGTTACTACAGATGCGGCACCAGAAACGAAGAATAATCGAACAATGGTGCCTTTGCGTGTTATCAGCGAAAATTTGGGGGCAACAGTAAATTGGAAAGACTCAAAAGTAACACTAACGAATAACAAAATGCAGATAACGTTACAACAGAATAGCAACACTGTTATAAAAAACGGTAAAACAGAGTTACTTGATGTCAAACCGTATTTAAAGAACAATAGACTATTTGTTCCTATTCGATTTATTGCAGAGACCTTCGGTTGTCAGGTCAATTATCAAAATTCCACAGTAACAATAGATACTGCGCCATTGGTTATGAACAACGTAAAAGTAAAAGCTGTTCAATATGAATACCATATGACAATGGGTGGGGTCGTACAGCAGATGCAAGGAAACACCTACAATAAAGCCTTATATAAAATGTTCGTTGAAAATAAAGGAAACCTAGTTGATGCTCCTGCTAAATATTCATGGCAGATTGATCTAGACAATCCCGGTTCCTATTATAAACTTGGACAATATAATTTTATGAGTCATGAAAATAAAAGCATTCAACAGTTTGACCTTTATTCTTTAAATACAGCCTTCCCAGATGAAGAATTGAAAGGATACCCAAAAGCATTAATTCATGATGTTACTGCGGATAAATGGTATTTATTCACTAACAATGCACTTGAATCTATTGATCAATTATTGAATACTGCCACTAACAATGGCTTCGTAAAAGTCTTAAGTAATACAGTTGTATAGTGAAGTCTATCCTATTCATATTTTTTGAACTGCTCCATAAATGTTAGTTATACCGCTAACATTTATGGGTTTTTTATTTTCAATTATGTCGAGGCATTTTTGATAATAAAAAAGGCCCCTCGTTAAAGGAGCTCTTACGTACAAATAATTGGGTTAGTCTCCAAATTGATATAAAGGTATCGATAAATAATTGCCACGTAAAATTTAACTTTTTCAGCACATGCCTTTTGTAGCGAAAGCACACGAAAGCGAAGCGTCAGCAACAAATGTCTTTTGAATATATATTTCTACTTTATAATTTGGCTAAGAGAAGAGTATTTGCTATACTGATAACAAATAGAGTTTTTTACAAATTGTGTAAATTTATTTCGTAAAAAGGAGCTGTTATTTCATGAAAAAGGTTTTTTCAGGGGTTTTCCTCGCCATGATACTCATGCTGTTTTCTCTACCTGCATACGCAGCGAATAGTACAATAAAGATCGATGGTGTTGTAGTAACTACAGATGCGGCACCAGAAACTAAGAATAATCGAACAATGGTGCCTTTGCGTGTTATCAGTGAAAATTTAGGAGCAACAGTAAATTGGAAAGACTCAAAAGTAACACTAACAAATAACAAAATGCAGATAACGTTACAACCGAATAGCAACACTGTTATAAAAAACGGTAAAACAGAGTTACTTGATGTTAAACCATATTTAAAAAACAATAGACTATTTGTTCCTATTCGATTTATTGCAGAGACCTTTGGTTGTCAAGTCAATTATCAAAATTTCACAGTAACAGTAGATACTGCGCCATTGGTTATAAACAATGTTAAAGTAAAAGCTGTTCAATATGAATACCGCATGACAATGGGTGGTGTCGTACAGCAGCTCCAAGGGAACACCTACAATAAAGCCTTATATAAAATGTTCGTTGAAAATAAAGGAAAACTAGTTGATGCTCCTGCTAAATATTCATGGCAGATTGATCTAGATAATCCAGGTTCTTATTCTAAATTTGGACAATATAATTTTATGAGTAATGAAAATAAAAGCATTCAACAGTTTGACCTTTATCATTTAAATACAGCCTTCCCAGATGAAGTATTGAAAGGGTACCCGGTTGTATTAATACATGATGTGACTGCGAATAAATGGTATATATTCTCTGATAAAGCACTGGAATCTATTAAACAATTAATGAATACTGCCACTAACAATGGCTTCTTAAAAGTCTTAAGTAATACAGTTCTATAGTAGGCTATTCTAATCATAGTTTTGAGCTGCTCCATAAATGTTAGTTATACCGCTAACATTTATGGGCAGTTTTTTTAGTATCAATTATACCTCGGCTTCATTGATACTAAAAAAAGACTCCTCGTTAAAGGAGCCCTTACCTACAAATAATTGGATTAGTCTTCGAATTGATATAACGGTGTTGATAAATAACGTTCCCCATTTGAAGGTACGATTGCAAGAACATTTGAACCCTTGCCTAAACGTTTTGCTGCTTCAATAGCAACATGAATAGCTGCACCTGATGAAATACCACATAAGATACCTTCTTCACGTGCTACTTTACGTGCTACTTCAAAAGCAATCTCATTTTCAACTGGGAATACAGTAGAGTATACATCTGTATCTAATACTTCAGGTACGAAGCCAGCTCCGATACCTTGAATTTTATGAGGCCCTGGTTGACCGCCAGAAAGTACTGGTGAATCTTTTGGTTCAACAGCAATAATTTCAATATCTGGGTATTGCTCTTTTAGCACAGCACCTGCACCCGTAATTGTACCTCCTGTACCAACACCAGCAACAAATGCATCTAATTTTAAACCTTCAAATGCTTCCACAATTTCTGGACCTGTTGTTAAACGGTGAACAACAGCATTAGCTGGGTTCGTGAATTGTTGTGGTAAGAAGTAGCCATGCTCAGCAGACAATTCCTCCGCCTTAGAAATTGCACCTTTCATACCTGCTGGTCCAGGTGTTAATACAAGCTCTGCACCATAAGCACGCAATAAGTTACGACGCTCTAAGCTCATTGTTTCTGGCATTACTAAAATCGCTTTATAGCCTTTAGCTGCAGCAATCATCGCAAGACCAATACCTGTATTTCCAGAAGTAGGCTCAATAATTGTACCACCTGGCTTTAATGTACCGTCTTTCTCAGCCGCTTCAATCATCGCTAAAGCTAAACGGTCTTTTACTGAACTGCCCGGGTTAAAGTATTCTAATTTCACATAAACAGTACCTTCGTTTTCACCTGTTGCATGATTTAATTTAACAATTGGCGTTTTACCAACTAATTCAGCCACTGAGTTTGCTAATCTACTCATTTATCAATCCACTCCTAATCCCTACTATTTTTATAGGTTTTACTTATTTTTGATTTTATCAATTTTTCCATTCGATTGTCAATAAATATAACTTATATTTTCAGAATATTTATTGCAACCGATCCAACCTCAACTTGAAACAATTTCGCCTTGGCGTAATCACGTCATAATGCTTTCGGCCAACATTTGCGAATGAAGGGAAATAAAAATCTGCTCAATATCCTGGGGTGGCCGTTACTCTGTTGACGCTAAACGTCTGCAGGGGTTTCCCTGGCTCACTTTTCCCGCAGATATCTCGCAGATTTTTTAACTTCTTTCAGCAAATGTTTAGCCGATTCCGGACGCAATTACGCTGAGGCATAATTGATACTCATTTCAGAGCAATCTGTTATTTACCTTTTTTCGCTTCACCGTAATACCAAGTTGCATTAAATTCAGACCAAAATGCTTCTGGTGTAACAGATTGTGACAACTGCTCTAAGGCAAGCTCACGTTCAATATGTTCTTTCACGTCGTCATATGTAAAGGATTGCCCTTCTAATATCTCTTGTACTTGTACAATTCCATAATGACCGTTAGCAAGCTTAAATGCTTTACTAACTTCACCTGCTTTTAAAGCTTTCACTGATTTTAAAATGGCAGGATCGATATTTTCTTGATTTTCTGTAAGGAAACCGATATCTCCACCTAAGCTAGCCGACGCACTGTCTAAGGATATTTCACGTGCTAGCACCGAAAAATCAGAGGCATTTTTTATTTCACTGAATGCTTCCTCAGCAGCTTTTTTTGAGTCCACCTCTATAAAATTCGTACGATAGTTTGTTTTCGTATTGTATAGTGCCTGATTTTCCTCATAATATTTCTCAATACTACCTTTTTTTATAACCACATCTTTCGTCAACACCTTATCCAAAATAAGCTGTGAGCGAATTTTTTGGCGTAGTTGCTCTGATGAAAGGTTTTGCATGGCAGTATCAAATTTATCTTGAGCAGAACGCATTAAGGCTAACTCTAAATCAATCTCTTTATCCGTCACTTGGATTTTAAATTTTTTAGCTGCCTTTTCCATCACAGATTCATTCACTAAATTTTGTAGCGTCTCTTTACCATAGCGTTCTTCCATGGCAATCATCCACTCTTGACGTGTAATAGTTTCCCCGTCAACGGCAGCGACTTGCTCGTCGCTACCAATTTCCTGGTCTTTATTAGGGATTAACCAAGTAATAAACCATAAAATATTTCCTAATAACAAGATTGCAATAACTGTTAAAGCCGGTTTTGTCTTAAGACGGCGTTGCAGTAAGGGCGTTTGGTTAGGTGTTCCAGCGGATAAAGGTCGTCGATTACGCTTTGAGCTCATCAATATATCCTTCTAACTCTTCTTTTGAGAAACGGTATGTTTCTAAACAGAAGTGACATTGTGCTTCTGCTTCGCCATCCTCTTCAATCATTTCTCGAATTTCTTGTATCCCTAACCCTAAAATTGCTGCACCAAATCGCTCTTTTGAACATTGACATTTAAATTCTACAGGCATGGAATCTAAAATTTGTAGATGGCCTTCTCCTAATACTGCCTCTAAAATTTGCTCAGGTGTAAAACCTTTTTCAATCATTTTTGAAACAGGCTCTAGAGTAGCAAGATGCTGCTCAATTTCATTGATTGTCTCTTCATCACAACCTGGCATTAATTGAAGGATAAAGCCACCAGCTGCAAGAATTGTGTTATCAGGATTTACTAAAACCCCTAACCCAACTGATGAAGGCACTTGCTCTGATGTAGCAAAATAGTAAGTAAAGTCCTCAGCAATTTCACCTGATACAATTGGCGTTTGTCCAGAGAACATGTCTCTCAAGCCAAGATCTTTTACGACCGTTAATGCACCCTCTGTTCCAACACCTGCTCGAACATCAAGCTTACCGTGCTCATTTAAATCGAAATGAACATGAGGATTTGTCACAAAACCACGTACTTCACCGTGCGCGTTACTGTCAATTACCATTGGACCGATTGGACCGTTCCCCTCAATTTTAACAGTGATTTTTTCCTCACCTTTTAACATGGCACCCATCATCACCGCAGCAGTCATAGAACGACCAAGGGCTGCCGATACAACAGGCCATGTATTATGACGTCGTTGCGCTTCTCCTACTGTTGCTGTTGTACAAGCCGCAAAAACACGAACCTGTCCGTTGAATCCTAAACCCCGTACTAAATAGTCTTTCATAAATGAAATGTCCCTCATTTCTTATTGATTGCGTTTATATAGCTTATATAAGCCTTTTAATGTTAAAAACGGGTCGACTACATCAATAGCTCGCGTCTCCCCAGCAATTAAATTTGCTAATCCTCCAGTAGCAATTACTAAAGGTTCTTCCTTACTTTGTGCTTTCATGCGATTAACAATTCCCTCAACTTGCCCAACAAAGCCATAAAAAATTCCGGCCTGCATAGCAGATACGGTTGTCTTTCCAACAATATGTGTAGAGCGCAATATTTCAATACGCGGCAATCTAGCTGCCTGTGTATACAGCGCCTCCGTTGAAATCGAAATACCTGGAGCGATAGCACCGCCCATATAATCGCCCTTTTCGTTTAAGTAACAATATGTCGTGGCAGTACCAAAATCAACAATAATCAGTGGTGCTTTATAATCATCAAGAGCCGCAATAGCGTTCACTATACGGTCTGAGCCAACTTCACGAGGGTTTTCATATTTAATATTCAATCCTGTTTTCACACCTGGTCCTACGACGAGTGGTTTTTTTTGAAAATACTTTTGACACATTGCTTCTAATGAAAACATGATTGGTGGTACAACAGAAGATATAATAATGCCTTTGACCTGTTCAAATGAAATGCCTGCATGATTAAAGAAAGATAATACTTGCATTGCGTATTCATCTTCTGTTTTATGAAGGTCTGTCACCATACGCCAATGGAAGGCCAATTGATCGTTGTCATCATAGACACCTAAAACGATATTCGAATTTCCTGCATCTAAAACTAAAATCATGGTCGATGCCTCCTATTTATGCCCCTCATCGTAATTGTACCTGTCACTATGCGATTGATACAACTAAAACAATGCATACTCATGCACAAAAAATCAAAATTAATTATACCTCGGCATAATTGCGTCCGGAATCGGAACGAGTTAAAACGCTTTAGAAAATGATACCATACTTTTATTCCTATGAAATAACATTCATCTCACTACATAAAGGAGCCACCCTCATCTTAGGTAGCTCCTGTCAATTAAATTTAATTCCTATCACCAAAACGTGGGGTTGATTTCCGTTCCGGCTGGGCGCTTTCCTGGGGGCGTCCGATGAGCCGCTTCACTCGCGAGGCTCGCTCCAGGGTCTCGGGCCAACACGATGTTGGTCACGAAGGCGTTATCACAGGATGTGATGGTTTTAGCCTTCGTTCCTCTATCGCTGATCC
>NZ_JBNNUX010000056.1:0-16865 GCF_050280145.1 Lysinibacillus sp. NPDC093688 | reverse complement strand
GAAACTAACTACATTAAGGTGAACCGTATCATAAGTATGTACTATTCTTTATTAGATTTGCTTTTCTTATTAAACTAACAGGGTGCTTTAGTTAAATTTTGTTTCACGAAATATCAAACCAAGTTGTACAAAAAAGGTACTACGAATTGCAGTACCTTTTAGTACGCTAATTAAGTGTCTTTTTAACCTGCGATTTTGCCTTTTTGTACTTCAAAACAGAACCCGTTACGGAAATCGCTCCTTTTTCAATTAAATATTTAAATAACCGCCCCAATCGTAATCATCAATTTTGTAAAATCACCTTCATCATTTCTTTCATAGCACACAAAAGTGGTTCTTGGATAAATTTCAATATGGATTCGTCAAATTTAAGATTGCTCCAGTAGAGACAATTTGAAAGTTTTCAGAATCACTTAGATAATCATCATCCTCATAACATGTAAAGCAAAATGAAATTAACTTGGTATGTTTTATTACCCAGCTGTCTTCTATCTATCATTCAATTTCCAATTTGTTTGTTTTTCATTTACATAGTTTAAGTATTCTTGAGCTTTAATGAATTTCTCTTGTAACTCTGCAGGGATTGAAGTGTCATCCGGAACACTCGTTACTCCTAATTGTGCCATAGTCGTTTCATAGTCTAATAAGGCTTGAATGTATTGGTCATACTCTTCAGCTGTTAAAATCTCTTTGCTTGATGGTAGCCCGTTTAATTTATCAAAGAATGGTTGAACTTCGGACAATGCTACTTTAATTTCTTCTAATCGTTCTGCAGGGACATGAGTATAATCTATATTTCCATTTTTATCGCCATATTCAATTTTTGCGCTTGTGAATACATTTAATAAATTTTTAAATTGTTTAAACTCTTCTTTTCCTAGGTCGCCTTTTGCTTGATCTAGCTTTGCATTAAATAATAAGTAACTTTCCATCGTAATATTTAGCGCATGTTTTTTTAAATTATCAAATGAACCATATAAATCATCGGCCAGTAATGCTTGATAAGCAAATGCACCTGTTGGAATCATTAAACAAGCAGAAATAACAGCTATAGCCAATCGTTTTTTTACAAAACGACTCAGTTTGCCACCCATTTCAGACTTAGCTTTATTAATTCCCAATTTACTTCTATTATGAATCTCCCTAGGTATTTCTATTTTTGATAGCTCTTGCTTAAGATGGTTATCCATAGTTACCTACCTCCTTTAAATTTTGACGAAGCTTGCCCAAAGCACGGTATAGGACAGATTTTACGGTCCCAAGTGGGATGTCTAATATCTCTGAAATTTCCTTTAATGTACGATCATCGTAATATTTTAGTAAAACGACACTCTTTTCATCCTCTTTTAAAGTATCAATCAGTTCGTGTAAAGATACAGTAAGTGCAATATCTTCATCTTCTGACCCAATAAACACTTCAAAGTTTGAATTTAGCGGAATTACCTTTTTGTTATTATTAATTAAGTTCAATGCACAATTAATCGTAATTTTCATGAGCCAAGTCTTAAAATACTCTGTCTTTTTCAATGTACTGATTTTCTTAAATGACTGATAGGCCACTTCTTGAACGAGATCTAATGCATCTTCTTTATTTTTCACATAGACATAAGCCATTCTATAAATATCTGTTTCGTACTGTTGGAAAAGCATTAAGTAGGCTTTATCATCACCTTTTTGTGCTTTCTTTACTAAACGTTCGAGTTTCATCTTAATCCCTCCTTTCGTTTTGGTTTTCATCTATTAGACAAGCGGTAAGGTGATTTGGCTTAAATTTTTTTAATTAATTTTATGTAATGTGCCTTAGGAAGGTCTAATGAATGTACACTTTATCAAAAAAAAGAAGTCCAATTCATATGCGAATCGGACTTCTTTTTATATTTCTATTTACTTTTTTGTACGCATCAACCGAACCCGTTACAATGAGAGCTTTTATTCATTTATACTGGATTTACTCCATGTTTACGTTCCGAGAATAATAAATATTTTGACATATAAAGCTCTAAACGTGATTCAAGTGCTTTTCTTAAATCATTTGGCTCAATAACATCGTCAATGATAAGCTCTGAAGCTAGACGATAGACATCGATTTCCTCTTGGTATTCCTTACGTTTCTCTGCAATAAAGCTTGCCTGCTCCTCTTTTGGGAGTTCAGCAATTTTATTGGCATAGACTGCGTTAACTGCAGCTTCAGGGCCCATTACAGCAATTTGTGCATTGGATAATGCAATACAGCAGTCTGGCTCAAAAGCAGGACCTGCCATTGCATAAAGACCTGCACCATATGCCTTTCGAACAATGACTGTTAATTTTGGAACGGTTGCCTCACTCATTGCAAAAATCATTTTCGCACCATGGCGTATAATCCCTGCTTTTTCAACCTGCGTACCAATCATAAAGCCTGGTACATCGGCAAGGAAAAGAAGTGGAATATTAAACGCATCACAAAGTGAAATGAACTTTGCAGCTTTATCAGCTGAATCGTGGAACAAAACGCCTCCCTTTACGCGCGGTTGATTGGCGATAATTCCAACGGATTGCCCATTAATGCGTCCAAGCCCTGTAATTAATTCTGGAGCGAATAATTTTTTTACTTCACAGAACGAATCTTCATCAATAATACGTTCAATTAGCTTATACATATCAAAAGGAACGTTTTGATTTTTCGGTATTAGCTCATCAATCGATTTTTCAAATGAAGCTGGTGGTTTTGGAGCCTCTACCTTACCGCGCTCTGCAAAGTTGTTCGGGAAATAGCTCAAGTATTTACGAGCATAGGAAATGGCTTCCTGCTCTGTTTTAGCAAGCACATCTCCACAACCGGAAACAGAACAGTGCATTTTCGCTCCACCCATTGTTTCCAAATCTACCTTCTCACCTATAACCATTTCCGCCATACGTGGAGATCCTAAATACATCGATGCATTGCCCTCTACCATGACTACGATATCGCAGAATGCAGGGATATAGGCACCACCTGCCGCGGAAGGTCCAAACAATAAGCAAATTTGAGGAATTTTACCTGAAAGCTTTACTTGATTATAGAAAATGCGTCCTGCTCCTCTACGACCAGGGAACATTTCTAATTGGTCAGTAATACGTGCACCTGCTGAATCGACTAGATACAGTAATGGGCAATTTAGCTTTTCAGCTGTTTCTTGGATACGAATCATTTTTTCTACTGTACGTTTTCCCCAAGAGCCAGCTTTAATCGTCGAATCATTTGCTAAAACACAAACAGTACGACCATGAATTTTACCGATTCCTGTGATAACGCCATCTGCTGGTAGGTCACCTGCTAAGCAGTTCGCATACAGGCCATCTTCTGATTGAAGTCCATCATCTAATAATAATTCGAGTCGTTCACGTACAAATAGCTTTCCTTGTTGTGCATTTTTATCGTGATATTTTGGCAGGCCACCTGTTAAAATTTGTTCCTTCATTGTTTTAGTCGTATTTTCTGTCGGTACATTGCTCATCGTTAATTCCTCCTTTTGCCCAAACGGTTACGCCTCAGCATAAATAATTAATCATATACCTAGATTTTGGTTCATCATCATGTGGGGTTGATTTCCGTTCCGACTGGGCGCTTTCCTGGGGGCGTCCGATGAGCCGCTTCGCTTCGCTGCAGGGTCTCATCTGTGACGCTGATCCCCGAGGAGTCGCCCAGTCTCCACTCCAATCAACTTATATGCATTGCATATGTTTTAACAAAATGTCACCCCAAACTTCCGATGATGGACCAAAATCTATTATCAGGTCTTTATTTCCCTACATATTGCGGTGTTCGCTTTTCCTGGAAAGCAAGTAAGCCCTCTAATCGATCTTCTGTAGGAATCAGAGCATTATATGCAAGTGATTCGATTTTTAAACCAGTAGCTAAATCGACTTCAACCCCTTGATTCATGGCGATTTTCGCCTGTACTAAAGAAAGTGGCGCATTTTTTTCCATTTCCAGTGCAAGCTGCTGTGCCTTTTCAAGTACTTCATGTCCTTCATGAACATACTCCACAATACCGTAGTTTTTTGCTTCCTCTGCATTTAAACGACGTGCTGTATAAATTAATTCCTTCGCTTTTCCAATGCCAATTAGGCGTGGAAGTCGTTGTGTCCCTCCTGCCCCCGGTATAATGCCGAGAGATGTTTCTGTAAGGCCAATCTTGGCATGGGCAGCTGCCAGACGTAAATCACAGGCTAACGCTAGCTCGAGTCCGCCACCAAAAGCAACGCCATTTAGTACGGCGATAACTGGTTGAGCGAGTGCTTCTACTTTGGCCACTGTTGCTCCGATTAATTGCACAATCTGCTTTACTTGTCGGTCTGGCATCCCTTTACGCTCTTTTAAATCTGCGCCTGCGCAAAAGGCTTTTTCCCCCGCTCCTGTTAGTAAGACGACTCGCACTGCCGGATCACCATTTATGTTGTCGAGTGTCGTGCTAAGTTCTTGGAGCAATTGTACAGACATCGCATTCGCAGCTTCCGGTCTTGAAAGGGTAATAAGCCCAATGCAATTATCTAATACCTCAAAACGAACGAGTTGCGTCATATTTGACTCGCACTCCTTTCATTACGGGCAATCGCCACTTGTTTAGAGGCAACGGCCTTCCCTAGTTTCTGTTCAATAAACAGTGCAGCCTCTAGCACTTTATTCAGTTCTACACCCGTTTTAATACCCATCTCATCTAATAAATACAATAAATCTTCCGTGGCTACATTACCTGATGCTCCTTTGGCATATGGACAGCCCCCAAGTCCACCAAGTGCACTATCAAACTTCGTAATGCCCATTTCTAAAGATTTAACGATATTTGCTAGCGCTGTGCCACGTGTATCATGAAAATGCATCGCAAAATTTTCTACAGGGTATCTTTTTAACAATTCTTCTAAAAGATTTTCCACCTGTGTCGGTACACCAACACCAATCGTGTCACCAAGCGAAATTTCATCGACGCCCATTTCCAGTAATTTTTCTGTTACTCGCAAAACTTTTTCTGGTTGTATGTAACCTTCATACGGGCACCCAATCACCGTTGAGATATAGCCCCGTACGTTTTTATGCGCTGCCTTTGCCCCGTCCACAACTTCCTGTAATATCGGAAATGTTTCATCGATTGATTTATTAATATTACTTTGGTTATGGCTTTCACTTGCCGACATAAAAACGCTCACTTCGTCTACTTCAGCCTGCAATGCACGTTCTAAGCCACGCATGTTTGGTACTAGTGCCGCATACGTGATATCTTTTTGGCGTTTAATGGCTTGAAGAACCTCCACTGCATCAGCCAGCTGTGGAATCCACTTCGGATGCACAAAAGACGTTACCTCGATATAATTCAATCCAGTTTGACTAAGTAAATTTACTAGCTGTACTTTATCGGCAGTTGCAATATGCATTTTCTCATTTTGCAAACCGTCACGAGGACCTACTTCCTTTAACGTTACATGCTTTGGTAGCAGCATAAAGAAGCCTCCTTATTCGATTTCTAAAATATCGTCATCTACGTTAATGAAATCCCCTTCGTTCGCAATGATTTTTGTAACCACGCCATCTTCTTCTGCTGCAATAGGAATCTCCATTTTCATCGACTCTAAAATTGCCACATCTTGTCCTGCAGTCACTTTCTCGCCCTCTGCTACAACGATTTTCCATACTGTTCCTGCCATGCTCGCTTTAACTGTTGCCATTGTAATCCCTCCAAATGTATGAATAACGCATTCGCACTCATTCTTTAAGTGCGAATGATTTTATCAATTTCGCCTTGGCGTAATTGCGTCCGGATTTTGAATTGTGCCTGCACAATTCATTCCTTTCAAAATCCGTGACATCCGCCGGAGGCCTTTATCTTCATTCAGCAGAAATCTGCTGAATGAGGATAAATGTTATTTCGTCTCTGCTAATTGAGGTAGATAATATTCATCTACAAATTTAGTTGTTGTATAGCCCTTTAAAAATTGTTCATGTGTCACTGTTTTCAACAGCATCGGAATATTTGTTTGAATTCCTTCTACTTTATACGCTTTAAGTGCCTCAATCAGTCTTTCACACGCAACTTCTCGTGTTTCTCCCCACACTACTAATTTACTAATCATTGGATCGTAAAAAGGTGTAACCGCAGTGCCAGCCTCTACGCCGCATTCATGGCGAATACCTTCACCTGTAGGCAATTCAAATGCCGTAATGGTGCCTGGAGAAGGGAAAAAGGTCGACGGATTTTCAGCGTAAATACGTACTTCAATCGCATGCCCTTTTCTTTGTATGCTATCGCGAGTAAATGCTAGCGGTTGTTTTGCCGCAACCTTTAATTGCTCCTCTACAAGATCCAGCTTTGTAATTTCTTCCGTCACCGGGTGTTCCACTTGTAGGCGCGTATTCATCTCTAAGAAATAAAAGTTTTGCTCCTCATCTACTAAATACTCAATCGTTCCTGCGTTTACATAGCCAATATGCTGAACTGCCTTGACTGACGCATCTAGCATACGTTTTCTTGTTTCTTCAGAAATGAATGGAGATGGTGCTTCCTCCACTACTTTTTGATTTCTACGTTGAATCGAACACTCACGTTCAAATAGTGGTACGACATTGCCATCATGGTCCGCCATAATTTGTACCTCGACGTGATGAGGATTCGCAATAAATCGTTCCATATACATCGTGCCATCACCAAAGAATGACTGTGCACGCTTTTGATTCCCCTCAAAGGCTTTTGCTAATTCCTCGGCATTTTCAACGAGTTGCATGCCGATTCCTCCACCGCCGGCAGAAGCTTTTAACATAATCGGATAGCCTAGACGGGAAGCAATTTCAATAGCTTCCGCGACATCTTTCACCGGTGTCTCTACACCTTCAACAATCGGTACACCTGCAGCTTTCATTGTTTTCCGAGCTTCTAATTTACTTCCCATCGAAGCAATAACTTCGGCGCTTGGCCCAATAAAAACGAGGCCCGCTTCTGTACAACGTTTAGCAAACTCAGCGTTTTCTGATAATAAGCCATAGCCAGGATGAATTGCGTCAGCGCCGCTCTCCTTCGCTACTTCAAGAATACGATCAATATTTAAATAGCTTTGGGCAACAGGTGGCTTTCCAAGGCAGAACGCCTCATCAGCATCCTTTACATGTAAGCTTTCAGCGTCTGCCTCAGAATACACCGCAACTGTTTGTATATTTAGTCGTTTGCATGTTCTTATAACACGTCTAGCTATCTCTCCACGATTGGCAATTAACACCTTTTTGAACATAACACTGACCCCCTTGGTTACTTCACTGTTGGAACAAAATTATCTCGTAATTTAAACTTTTGCACTTTTCCAGATGCAGTCATCGGATAGTCCTCGATAAAGAAAATATGCCGTGGTATTTTATGTCTAGAGATTTTATCCCGACAATAATCTCGAATCTCTTCCTCTGTTGCCTGCTCTCCTTCTCGCAAAATAATCCAAGCTGCCGCTTCCTCTCCATAAACAGGATTAGGAACACCTGCAACCTGTACATCTGCAATTTTTGGGTGAGTGTAAAGGAATTCTTCAATTTCTCGAGGAGATATATTTTCACCGCCACGAATAATCATATCTTTTAAACGCCCTGTTACACGTACGTAGCCCGCCTCATCCATCGTTGCCAAATCCCCGGTATGCAGCCAGTCATCCTCATCTATTGCAAGAAGCGTTTCTTCTGGGTTATTATAGTAACCTTTCATGACTTGGTAGCCTCTCGTACATAGCTCCCCTTGCTCATTCGGCGCAGCTTCTTCGTTCGTACCAGGAATGACAATTTTAACTTCTAGATTTGGTAATGCGCGGCCAACCGTTTCCACCTTTAACAGTAGCGGGTCATCTGCCCTCGTTTGTGTAATAACAGGTGAGGCTTCTGTTTGCCCGTAACAAATCGTAATATCCTTCATCCCCATTTTTTCGATAACGGCCTTCATAACCTCGATAGGACAATTAGAGCCAGCCATTACGCCCGTACGCAACGTCGATAGATCAAAAGACGCAAAATTCGGTAAATTAAGTTCACTAATGAACATCGTTGGTACGCCATGTAACGCGGTACACTTTTCTTTTTCAACCGCTTGTAACACCTCAGTAGGTGAAAATTCCTGCACTGGTACCATCGTCCCGCCACTAGTAGTAATCGCTAATGTTCCAATTACACAACCAAAGCAATGGAAGAATGGGACAGGGATACACAAACGATCTTCGTAAGTTAACCGCATACATTCCGCAATATTAATCGCATTATTGACTAAGTTATAATGCGTTAACATAACACCTTTCGGAAAACCTGTTGTTCCCGAAGTATATTGAATATTAATAACATCATCATAATGAAGTACTTGCTGTCTTTGATCTAATTGCTCCTCTGTTATTTGCTCTGCAGCAGATAACACATCAGACCAGTTTAGTACTCCGGGATATTTTGTCTCGCCAATTAAAATAACATTTTTTAATAAAGGTAGTCGCTTTGATTGCAAATTACCTGGTTCACAATGTTCAAGCTCTGGACATAACTCTTGCAGTGTATTTATAAAAGAATGGTCTCGATAATTTTCAATTAAAATAATCGTTTTTGCATCGGATTGCTTCAGTAAATATTCCAACTCGCTCGAACGATAATTAGTGTTTACAGTGACGATTGGGGCTCCCATTTTACCTGTACCAAATTGCAGCTGCACCCATTCTGGAACATTAGTCGTCCAAACTGCAATATGCTCACCCTTCTCTATTCCAAGAGCCATCAACCCTTTAGCGACTAAACGGCTTTGCTGATTGAGCTCCTCATAGGTCATACGTAAATCCCTATCTGCATACACTAATGCTTCGCGTTGTGGATATTTTTCAGATTGTTCATCTAGCAATTGACCAATAGTTTGATACACAAGTTCTGCCATGAAAATCCTCCTATGCTATTTAACTTCTTTCAGCATTCATCTCACATCTCTATAGGTGGTGAAATGAATACTGGTTTAAGCTACTTTTCAGTGGATGTCCAAACACCTGCTGAAAGAATTTAAAGCCTCCGGCGGATGTCACGGAATCGGAAAGGAGTGCTTTGTGTAAGCACAAAGCCGATTCCGGACGCAATTATGCCGAGGCATAATTGATTATGATTAGCAACCAATCAAACGAGAAATAACGAGACGTTGAATTTCAGACGTTCCCTCACCGATTTCCATTAACTTAATGTCACGCAAATGACGCTCTACGTCGTATTCTTTCATATACCCTGAACCACCGTGAATTTGAATGGCCTGATTACAAGTACGGAAGCCCATTTCAGAGGCAAATAATTTTGCCATCGCCGCTTCCTTCCCGAATGGTTTCTTTTGATCTTTAAGCCATGCCGCCTTATGTACTAACGTACGTGCAAGCTCTATCTCCATTGCCATATCAGCTAATTTAAATTGTATTGCCTGAAGTTTTGATATAGGTGCACCAAATTGTTCACGTTCTTTAGCGTATTTTAATGCTTTCTCATAAGCTGCCTGCGCAATTCCTACTGATAATGCAGCAATGGAAATACGCCCACCGTCTAACGTATTTAAAAATTGGCTAAATCCACGTTTTTCATCCCCTAAAAGGTTAGCCCTTGGTACACGAACATTTTGCAAAATAATCTCACACGTATTGGAGCCACGTACACCCATTTTGTCGTAATTGCAGTTGATCGTTACGCCAGGAGTGTTGGTTGGTACAATGATAGATGAGATAATTTTTTTACCATCTTCACGTTTACCTGTCACTGCTGTCACAATAATTTGGCGTGCAAAGCCAGCGTTTGTGATCCAGCATTTTTCACCATTAATGATGTAATCATCACCATCAACTACAGCTGTTGTAAGTGTCCCACCAGCATCTGAACCTGCATTGGGCTCTGTTAGACCAAACGAACCTAATGTTTCTCCCTTCGCTAACGGAACAAGCCATTCCTGCTTTTGCTCCTCTGTACCGAAATTGTAAATAGGCGAAGCACCTAAGCTAACTGCGGCTGCATAGCTTAATCCTGTACCGCCACATGCACGGCCAATTTCTTCAACAGCAAGTGCATAGGAAACAGTGTCTCCACCTGAACCGCCGTACTCTTCAGGAAACGGGATCCCTAATAAGCCTAGCTCTGCCATCTTTTGAAAGCTCTCTATTCTCATCGTCGATGTCTCGTCAACCTCACGAGCATACGGTTTAATTTCTTTTTCAGCAAAATCACGTACCATATCTCGAATCATCTCTTGCTCTTTCGTTAGTTCAAAGTTCATCCCCAGTCCCCCTAATGTTTAATGTGCCATAGCAGATTTCGTTCAGATGACAGTTGCAACAAATAAATAAATACCGACTAGTCGGTTTGTATTAACTATTAATAAAACCAGTCTCTACTCCTGGCTTCCCCTTGACCATAAATTGAACTGCTTCGTCAATTGCTTGTTCAGTGACAATCGCACGCAATATCATATCCGTAAATACTTCTGTAATTTCCTCCATTGTTAATGGACCTGATTGCTTAAACCATTTGTATGTCCAGTTAATCATCCCGACAATAGCCATCGTTACAATAGTACAAGGTAGTTCTGTACGAAAATCCTTTGTTTGCTGGCCTTCCTCTATGACTTTTTGTAAAATATCCCGATATTGATCTCGTTTTTTATGAATTATTTCACTATATTCCTCTGCCAATGAATGACTTTCCTCGTAAAAAACCGTAATATGTGCTTGGTACATATCAAACACTTGTGTCAGTGTTTGCAGCATTGCACATAAACGTGTAATCGGTGTATCGTATTTGTCATATGCCTCCTGTGACTGTTTAATCACATAAGAAATAAATACATCGTGAATTTCATACAACAGTTCATCTTTCGATTTAAAATTATGATAAAATCCACCCTTTGATGCACCAATGTATTCAACAATGCGATCGACAGTTACATTGTGATAGCCATCTTGCTGAAATAGCACTACAGAAGCGTCAACAATGCGTTGTTTTAATGTTTTTTTTACCATAGGCATCTATCATCCTTCTTATAACTCTTTACTCAATCACTTCTTAAATTAGAAAAGGTTTTGGATTCACCGCCATAATGTGTGGTTGATCTTCGTTCCGACTGGGCGCTTTCCTGGGGGCGTCCTGTCGGAACGAAGATCAACTATTTACATGACATACGGCGGCTCCTTATTTTTCCCAATTATAAAAAACTATGACACCATTAATATATCATTCTGAAAATTCAGTGTCTAGCATCTGTATAGATTTAAATTTATTTTACGAGAATTTATTTTACATAAAGCAGAATTTCGCGATTCTTCACGAATAAACAAACCTATAATTACTGTATGCTTCCCACCTTGTTTTTATTACTAAAATCACAAAAAAATTCTCTAGTGCTGTACAATAACACTAGAGAACTCTCCAAAACATAGTTATGAAGCTTTTGGTATTTTACGTAACCACGAGATGATGATTGCAATAATTAATGCAAAGCCTAAATACCCCATTGTTGAATAAACCTTTCCAACTAATGTCGTGAACCCTACTAAACTCGCAACAAAGCCTATTAAACCAATCACCACGATACCTATTTTAAAATATTTATGATCAGGCGCTATAAAGCGTACTGTAAATGCGTAAAGCATCCCTACAGCCGTATTGTACATCATGCCTAATAAAGCAATAGACATTAAGCCCCCCACTACAGGATGAATTTGTTTGGCTAGCTCTAATGTTGGCATTGCTGTCCCACCAACTACGTCCATTTTAACGAATAACGCAATATTAATCAGTATGATTAAAACACCGAGCATTAGGCCGCCAAGAAAACCGCCAAAACCAGCAACCTTGCGCTCTTTAACTGTTCCCCCCATAACAATTAGCATCGCCGTACCAGCAGCTATGTTATAAGATACATAGAGGAGTGCCCCCACTATCCAATTGGAAGCCGCAGATGATTGCTCTTTCGCTAACACATTCTGTTCTGCAATTGTTAAGTCCATTGTGAAAATAGAGTAAATTAATATGATAAAAATAATGCCCATTAAATATGGCGTCACTAAAGCTATTATATTAATAATATTTTTCACCTTTAATAGCAGCGTTAAAATCGTAATGATTACCATGAAAATGCTGCCGATCATCGGGTTTATTCCAAACATTTGCTCAAACGTTGACCCTGATCCTGCAAACATAACAACCGCCACACCAAATAAGAAGAACGTTATGACTATATCTAATAGTACGCCAACATA
This sequence comes from Lysinibacillus sp. NPDC093688, assembly GCF_050280145.1. NCBI lineage: Bacteria > Bacillati > Bacillota > Bacilli > Caryophanales > Bacillaceae > Lysinibacillus > Lysinibacillus sp. NPDC093688. The sequence goes on along the minus strand of NZ_JBNNUX010000056.1, from coordinate 4,634 downwards.
GCGCCCACCGATTTGATAGATTACCTCTTTATGAGATGTCGTTTGTGAATCTGCCCCTAATTGCGCTAGACTCATCCCTAAAAAGGCAAATGCGATTGTTGCGACAATTCCTCCTGCTATACCGTAAAGACCAAAACTCGTAAAGTATTGCATAATCTCTTGTCCTGATGCGAAGCCAGCACCAACGATTAATCCTACAAATGCGCCACCTATCTGCCAACTTTTTTTCATAGAACACCTGCTTTTAAATTTAATGAAATAAGGTAGGCATAGGAGCTACCCCTTAAGATCTAAGTTCAGTCTCCTATTACCCATAGCTTTTCTAACCCACATTATTTATAAGTTTTCTGTGCTACTGTAAACAAATCGATCGTCTCTCTATTTACTTCATAGCCGATACCCGCTTTTTGAGGAACTTCAATATAACCGTCCTTCACTACAACTTCTGGGTCGATAATATCTTTCTCCCAATAGCGACTAGAGCCCGCTGTATCCCCAGGTAAAATAAAATTCGATAATGTAGTTAACGCCACATTATGTGCACGGCCAATACCCGACTCCAGCATGCCGCCACACCAAACTGGAATGTCATTTGCCTCACAATAATCATGTATTTTCTTGGCTTCCGTTAAGCCACCAACACGTCCAATTTTTATGTTAATAATTTTAGTACTGCCCAACTCAACAGCTTTACGTGCATCCTCTAATGAATGGATACTTTCATCCAAGCAAATAGGCGTATCGATTAATTTTTGTAAGGCTGCGTGGTCAATGATGTCATCTGACGCCAATGGCTGCTCAATCATAGTTAAATTAAAAGCATCTAGCTGTTTGAGCGTTTCAGCATCTGCGAGACGATAAGCTGAGTTCGCATCTGCCATAAACGCCACATCAGGGAACGTTTCACGTAATGTACGCATTACTTCTACATCCCAGCCTGGCTTGATTTTGATTTTCATTCGTTTATAGCCTTCATTCACAAACCCATTTACTAACGCTACTAAGTCCTCAATTGATTTTTGAATACCGATACTGATCCCTACTTCAATATTGTCCTTTTTGCCACCAAGTGCAGCCGCGAGAGATTGATTCGTCTGTTGGGCATAAATATCCCAAATAGCACCTTCTAAAGTTGATTTCGCCATATTATTTTTACGAATCGGTTTAAATAGTTCATTGACCTCATCTGGATGCTGAAGCTCTTTATTTAAAATAAGAGGAATTAAGAAATCTTCTAGCATATGCCAATTCGTTTGCAATGTCTCCTCGTTGTACCAAGGAGAATGGAAGGCAACAGATTCTCCCCAGCCGATTGTTCCTGATTCATCTTTAGCCTCTAAAATTAAAAAATCCTTATCATCAAATGTGCCAAAGCTTGTTGTAAATGGTTCTTTTAATTTCATCTTTAAATGTCTAATGGTAAATTCCGTTATTTTCATATTGATTTGCCCCTTCCAGACCTAAAATTTCTAATTTGACGAGAACATACTCGTTGTAATTTTCTTGCTGTCGCAATTGAACTGCCGCATAACCTTGTGCAAATAATTGTTGTAATAAACGTCTCGTTTTGAAGCGCCAGTCCAATGCTAATGTCGGGTCTTGTAGCTTCAATGCTTGAAAATCCTTTGGTACAGGCATCGTATATACATCTCTTTTATATTTCAAATTTTCAGTTATTTCTAAACACAGGAATCCTTGTTCATTTAGTACACAGCTTGCCACTGGTATAGCATTCTTTGCATCTATTGAAACACTTTTACTGACGTAATCAGAGGCTATATACCAGCACACCTCAAAACGATCGGAAGGTAACCCCTTATTCAAACCATCCTGCATTTCTCCATAGCAATTTTCTATATACGTATAACAAATACCATTTAATTTGGAGAGATTAAGATAACCATTACGTGTTTCCAGCGGATCAAAGGTCCATACCATTAAATCATAGCCTCGTTCTATAGCAATTGCTTTCTGGGCATATTTTAATTTTTCACCTATTCCTTGAGAGCGGTAATTTTCGTCTATCCCCAACATATGGGAGCATAAATAGCTTTTGCCCTCTCGAAACCCTGAAAAGCCATAGCTAAAGCCAACTAATTGGTCACCATCATAGGCACCCACAACGATTCCACCGTTTTTAACAGCTGTTAACGTTTGATGAATGGGAATTGAAGCCATCCCCCAAACGTTATATTCCAATTGCTGAACTTGCTCCAGCTGTTCGATTGTCTTTATTTCCAGTATGTCAATCATTCCCATCACTTCTTTCTATATCTTTATCCTGTAATGAATGGCTGGTCTATAAAGCTCGTAAAATCGCTCTCGTGATAATGTTCACTCCTGTAATAAGCCGCTCTCGATTAAAGGTCATTTTCGGATGATGTAAGCCTGGTGTTACGCCACAACCTAAGCCAAGCATTGTTGCTTTAAGATTCGGACGCTCATACGTATAAAAATGAAAATCCTCTCCTCCGGGGGTAACGACTGGTGAAGCACATGCTCTTTTCCCAACCACGTCAACAATAGCGGAATTCATATGCTGTAAGGCCTCATCATTCACTAATGCTGCAACGATATGTGCTTCTACATTTAAAGAAATTTTGGCACCATACATCGCTTCAACCGATGCCTTTACACGTTCAATACCATCCGTGAGAGCTTCCATTACTTCATTTGTTTGCGCCCGTGCATCAATGCTAAATGTTGCTTTCCCGGGAATAATATTTGTAGAGGTTCCTCCTGCGTTAAATTGTGTCATTTTAGCTGACGCAGAGACATTAGGGTCTGTCCAGATTTTTTGTAAACCTTCGACAATTGCGGACCCTACCTCAATGGCATTAATGCCAAGTTCAGGTCGTGCACCATGTGCCTCTTCTCCAATAATTGTCCCCGTAAAAAGCTTTGCTGCACCGTGGTACAAGGCCGGGGCATACGTTCCGTCCCGTAGTTCTTGTAACGGACGAACATGGACACCAAATAAGTATTCTAGAGGATCAATAAGCCCCTTCTCAACGAATGCTCGAGCACCCTGTGCCTTTTCTTCAGCAGGCTGAAAAAGAATACGTACTGCACCAGGAAGCAAATGCTCCATATCCTTCAACGCTAGTGCTGTCCCAATAGCCATCGTCATATGACCATCATGACCACAAGAATGATTCGCCTTAAATTCACCATCTACTTCCTGCCATAGTGCATCGATATCCGTACGAAATCCGACTCTCGGTGTCCCCTTCCCAATATCAACATACAATCCGGTCATATCTTCGAATAACTGAGGCTCCATCTGTGCCTCCTTTAATAAATTGGCGATATATTGCGTTGTCTGCTTTTCCTGCCAGCTAATTTCCGGATGCTCATGTAAATGTGTAAAAATATCCGCCAATCTCGGCTGTAAGTTTTGTAAAACTTGATTCATATCATTCAACTCCATCGATTTGCTAAAAAGCTATTTTGGAAATCATCATATTTTACGCGTTGATTTTCATAATAGTCGTGATCTTGTGCAGTCATACCCGCAATTAGTGTATTTAAAAATGAAATCAGTGCTGGCATTGCATCTATCGTAGACATTTCTTGTTGTTCATTTATAAAAGTAATCGTCGCATATTGTGTAATAGGCGCAATTTTAGAATCTGTAATGCCAATAATCTCACAATTTTTTTCTTGAATTTCAGCTGCGAATTGAATTGGCTCTTTAAAATAGCGATGGAACGATAAAATAATGACCACACTATCCTCATCGATTTCTTGTAAAGCTCTAATGATTTCACTAGTTTCAAAATCTAAAATCACGACGTTAGGACGTAGCATATTTAACGTAAAATACAACCATTGTGCCGCTAAATGAGACGAACCATTCCCAACAATATAAATTTTTTTCTTCGTATGCAGCAGGATGGAAGCACGATTAAAATCTTCCCCTTCAATGTTCTTTGCAACATTTAAAATACTCGATGCATCCTTTTCCATCGATTTTTCGTAAAAACGTGGCGTTTCAAAAAGTGCCTGCTTTGATTGCAAATAATTTTGCAAGCTACTAGTATTTCCTTCATTGAATAAATGCATCGTAATCTCACGTTGCAACTCAGCATAACCCGATAATCCTATAGCGTAGCAAAAGCGGATAACCGTCGTTTCACTTACCCCTGCCTTGTCCCCCACATATGCAGCTGAATGAATACCGGCAGTCTGCATATTTTTGAGAATAAAGACCGCTACCTTCTGCTGACTCTTTGAAAGCTCCTGGTATTTATGTTGAATGACTTGTTGAATTGTTTGATTATTCATCAAAGAAGTACATCCTTTTTTATTATATTTTTGAAGTTTAAACTTCATTCTGCATGATACATAGACTAACATAGTTTTTTTCGCAATTCAATATATTTTCTGAAATTTCTGTTTATAACTTTTGGAATGAATGAAAATAAAATGAAGAATGATGGTTAATGGGGAACATAATCATTTTTATAGTATCGTTTAGATTAACTTTCTAAAAAATTGCAAATAAAAAAAGCCGAGGAATAAATCCTCGACTTTTTCAGGTGCCTAGCGACGTCCTACTCTCACAGGGGGAAGCCCCCAACTACCATCGGCGCTAAAGAGCTTAACTTCCGTGTTCGGTATGGGAACGGGTG
>NZ_JBNNUX010000055.1:0-17030 GCF_050280145.1 Lysinibacillus sp. NPDC093688 | reverse complement strand
TTGGTCACTCAGTCGTGTGTTGCTGTCGCTACGCTTTCGCACAGATAAATTGCCACAGGACGTGGCGTTCTTAGACTGAGTTCCTCTATTTCAGCAGGTGTTTGGACACCTACTGATAGAAGTTACAGCCAAGCCCGCGGAAAGCGCCAACTCGGAGTAAAAATCAACTTTTGTTTTTTTGATACACATTATTTTTTGTTTATTCTTTTTTAAATAAGCTAAAATAGCAACCGTCCTTTTATAAATTTATAGCGCCTTGGAAGCTTGATGAATTAATGCAGCTACCATTTTATCCATTTGCGCAAAACGATCGTCTTTTGTTTGGCCATTGACGTATCGATAATAGATTTGCTGACAAATTACAGCTAATTTAAAATAGGCAAATGTAATATAATAATCGATCGCTGAAACATCACGTCCGCTTTTCTCTGCATATCGGTTAATGAATTCCTGACGTGTATAAAACCCTGGTAAAGTCGTGATTGGTGGTTCTCCAAATGCGTATAGCAGCATTTTTGGGTCATCTGCATGCATCCAGTAGCTCATGGCCACACCTAAATCTGCTAATGGATCCCCTACAGTTGTCATCTCCAAATCAAAAAGACCAATCATTTCAGAGTAATCGCTGGAAAACATGGCGTTATTAAGCTTGTAATCATAATGGATGATCGTTGCTTCGCCAATAGAAGGCACATGGTCTTTTAACCACGTAGTCAACATTGCTACTTCAGCATGCTCTGCCGTTTTCGCTTTGTCATAGCGCTCTATCCATCCAAGTACTTGTCGTTCCATAAATCCTTCTGGCTTCACCATATCCTTTAGTTGCGTTTCCTTATATGGGATTGCATGAAGGGCTACAAGTGAATCAACCATCTTTTCCGAAATGAGACGTCCTAATTCCTCCGTATTTTCAGTGCCCGATGGGAAATGAGTGTCAAGTACAATACCCTTTTTACGTTCCATTAGGAAGAAATCACTGCCGATAATATCTCGATCTTCAACGTACACATACGGTTTAGGTATTGCAGATAAAAATGGATGTAATGCAGATATAATCGTAAACTCACGTTTCATGTCATGCGCTTTTTTGGCGACTGGTCCATGTGGAGGTCGACGCAGAACCACTTCAAATTCGCCTACTTTTAGGCAATAAGTCAAATTTGAATGTCCAGCACTAAACTGTGAAATTTCTAGCTTTCCCTCTGGTATTTCCGGAAATTGACTCTTTAAAAATGAATGTAATTTCACTTCATCAATTCGTTCACTTGCCCTTACTTGTATCGTATCCATTGTACCCCTCCCTTAAATGATAGAGCTCATACCGCCATCTACAACTATGACATCCCCCGTAATATAATCTGAGGCAGCCGCGGCTAAAAATAATGCAACGCCTTTTAGGTCATTTTCTGTTCCTAAACGTTTTAACGGCGTCGCGCCCATTAAATAATCTTGTCCGCGCTCAATTAAGACTTTTGACATTTTTGTTGGGAAAAATCCTGGAGCAATCGCATTCACATTGACGCCATATGGCCCCCATTTTACGGCCAAATCTTTTGTTAGCGTAATGACTGCACCTTTACTTGCGTTATAGCCAATTGTATCCATGAATTCAGGTAATGTACCACCAAGCCCTGCAACCGAAGCGATATTGATAATTTTTCCGCTCTTTTGTTCTAGCATTATTTTACCAACAGCTTGCGTCATTAAAAATGTACCATTGACGTTAACATCGAAGACTTTTTGCCAAGCCTCATATGGCATTTCAACTGCAGGAGTACCCCAAGAAGCCCCACTGTTATTGACTAAAATATCAATTTGCCCGAATGTTTCAAGCGTTTTTGACACTACATTCGCGATATCCTCTGGCTTTGTCACATCACAAGCAAGAGCTAATGTTTGTACACCTAAATTAGCTAATTCTGCCGCTACCTCTTCGCATGCCTCAACCTTTCTTGAACAAAGTACAACGTTGGCACCTGCTTCGGCAAAGCCTTGTGCGATTTGAGCGCCAAGACCGCGTCCTCCCCCTGTTACGATAGCCGTTTTCCCCTTTAAGCTAAATAAATCTAGTACCGTCATTTCACCAGCTCCTCATGTTTTTTGGCATGCTTCTTTAGCTCCAGCTTGGCAACTGTGTTTCGATGCACTTCATCTGGTCCATCCGCTAATCGTAATGTACGGGAGTTTGCCCACTGTGCTGCAAGCGTCGTATCAGGTCCTACCCCAGCAGCACCGAATGCTTGAATCGCTCGGTCAATCACTCTTAATGCCATATTCGGCGCCACTACTTTAATCATGGCAATTTCTGCTTTCGCCTCTTTATTCCCTACTGTGTCCATCATATATGCTGCCTTTAACGTTAAGAGCCTTGCCTGCTCAATATCAATACGGGACTCCGCAATACGCTCACGCATCACACCTTGGTCCGCGAGTGCTCGATGGAAAGCGCGTCGCTCACTTACACGCACACACATTTCCTCTAATGCACGTTCAGCGGCTCCAATCAGACGCATACAGTGATGGATACGCCCCGGGCCTAAGCGACCTTGTGCAATCGCAAAGCCTTTGCCTTCTCCCCACAATATATTTTCAACAGGTACTCGAACGTTCGTAAACGTCACCTCTCCGTGTCCTTCTGGTGCGTGATCATAGCCAAATGCAGTAAGCATACGCTCAATTTTTACTCCAGGAGTATCCATCGGCACTAAAATCATCGACTGTTGCTCATGAATAGGTGCTGTAGTATCTTTATGTTTCCCCATAAAAATAGCAATTTTACAGCGAGGATCTCCAGCTCCTGTTGTCCACCACTTATGTCCATTTAAAATATAATAATCACCATCACGTTCAATACTCGCCTCGATATTTGTTGCATCACTAGACGCGACTGCAGGCTCAGTCATCGCAAAGCAGGAACGTATTTCTCCACGTAATAACGGCTCTAGCCATTTTTTTTTCTGCTGTTCTGAGCCGTATCGCACAAGCACTTCCATATTTCCTGTATCTGGCGCATTGCAATTAAACACTTCAGGAGCAAGTAAAGAGCGTCCCATTATTTCACATAAAGGTGCATATTCTATATTCGTCAAACCTGCACCATATTCACTATCTGGTAAAAATAAATTCCATAAGCCCGCTTCTTTTGCCTTGTGCTTTAATTCCTCCATAATTGGTGGAATCGCTCCCCAACGATCCTCCTTTGCCTCTACCTGTGCAGCATACACTTTCTCGTTAGGATAAATGTATTCCTCCATAAAATTTGTCAGCTTCTCCTGCAGTTCTACTACTTTTTCGCTATAAGAAAAGTTCATAAAAAAGCCCCCTTTGTTTGAACATCAAAATGATAAATGAATGAATATTCATTTTTATTCTTACATTAAATGTTACCGCTATATTTCCTGTAAATCAATGTCTATTAAACGAAAATTTGAATTATAGGGAAAATTCATACTTAAGACAGTATTTCGATCAGATAGAAAATATCATTACGATAATAAAACTTCAGCCAAAAAACTTTTTTGCCATAATATGTAACTTCCAATCAGAATAGCTTCTTTTGATTTAAAATTTTATGACTTGATATATTCATAGTCACCTGTTTTTCTTCTTTACCTCATCATCCATAGCATGGGGCTGATTTCCGTTCTGACTGGGCTTTTCCCTAGGGGCATCAGATGAGCCACTTCTTACGAAAAGTAGGTTAAAAAAGAGCAACTTCTCATTCAAGGAAGTTACTCTTCTCAATTAATCAATTTTTAACATTCTAAAGCGTTTTGCCTATATTTATAATATCAGTAAGCAAATGACGAATAGCCAAAGGTAAATGACGATTTTTTAAAGACACTACATACACATTTCGTCGTAAATTAGGACAATCTATTTCTTTTTGGACAATCGTTTTAGCTGTTGGACCTTTTAAATAATTTTCCGGTAAAATGGTAATCCCTAAATTTTCACGAACAAGAGACACCGCCGTCTCAAAACGTTCAATTTCAAATTGAATATTAATGTTTTTGTCAGCTCTTTCGAATGCATCTAAAATGTCTTGTCTCGTTTGAAAGCCCTCTGTACTAATAATAAATGGCTCCTCACTTAAATCGGCGATCGTCAACTTCTCCTTCTCCGCTAATGGGTGATTTAATGGTAAAACGGCTACAAGTCGCTCTTCATATAAACAGGTAACTTCGAGATCCTCATCATCCATGATCTGATTTGTAATAATTAAATGTGTTTTATAGCTTTTGAGCGATTTTTCGACACGCTTACTTCCTAAAATATCTACTAGATGAATCATCATTTGTGGATACTCTTTTTTATACTCTGTAATGACTTTTGGGAGCCAATGCTTAATCGATTCCATAATGCCGATCGTTATTTCGCTTGTGCCACGTACAATGACCTCATCCATTTCTATTTTTAAAACTTCCATGTTTTTCAATATAATTTTTGCTCGTTCATATAAAAGCTCGCCTGCTTCTGTTAATTGCAGATTTCTCGTATTCCTTTCAAGTAACGGTGAACCAACTTCTTGCTCTAATTTTTTAATAGCATTACTTAGAGAAGGCTGAGAAATATGCATTTTTTCAGCAGCCTTCGAGAAATTCATCTGCCCCACAACTGCTATAAAATATTGTAATTGTTTAAAATCCACAACAACATCCTCCTCATTTATAGTTTTAAGCTATATATTAATAATAATTATATATTAGAAATTATAATTATGCGAATATATAATCTACTCATAAACAATATTTTCACTGCAATAATATTGGAAACGGAGTTGACACTGATATGTATACAATGACAGATCAAAAACAATGGAAAGGCCGTATAGATTCAACTACTAATGCAAGTAGTTTTCGTTTACATCAAAAAGTGAAAAGAATTCCCATTAATGATGTAAGCGTTTCAGATAATCAGCATGCCGGAATTGTTGGCTTTATTTGTGATGAAGGTGTACGTCGTAATCAGGGACGTGTAGGCGCAGCAAGTGCTCCTAATGCTCTGCGTGAAGCATTATCTAGCCTACCTTGGACATTTAATGATGAACAGCAAATTATAGATGTTGGTAACGTTCTTTGTCTAAACCATGCTTTAGAAGAAGCACAGCGTGAGCTCGGTGAAATTGTCAAAACATTGCTAAATAAAAAATTACAATGTGTCGTGCTGGGTGGTGGACACGAAACACTATACGGACATTACTTAGGCGTTCGCAAAGCATTATCTAAAGATGCGAAAATCGGGATCGTCAATATCGATGCTCATTTCGACTTACGATCATATGATGAGCAACCATCGTCTGGTACAATGTTCCGTCAGATTTTAGAGCAGGATTCACATGCCGACTACTTTGTTTTAGGCATACAACGTTATGGCAATACAAAAGAGCTATTTGATAAAGCTAATGAGTTGAATGTAAATTATGTGTTAGAAGATAATCTGACGCCAGAAAATATGGCTCAAATCTTGCATGATCTTCAGCAATTTATGGATAATCATGATTATATTCTTTTAACGCTATGTATGGATGTGCTAAACGCTGCATTTGCGCCGGGAGTTAGTGCTCCATCACCGTTTGGACTAGACCCAAAAACTGTACGCACAATACTTCAAAAAGTAACTTCGCACCCAAATACACATTCTTTTGATATTTGTGAGGTAAATCCTTCACTGGATGAGAACGGACACACAGTTAAATTAGGTGCTTATTTTGTTTATGAAGCACTTAATAACTTACTTAGGGGGCAAGGTTAATGATTGAATTCAATCAAATTACAACAGTATTTCTAGCGGTTGCGCTATTCGCATTGGGCAGCTGGCTCATCAATAAAATCGGTTTTTTAAAAAGGTTTTGTATTCCGGCGCCTGTTGTTGGTGGCTTACTATTCGCCACATTAGCAACTATTCTAAAGACAACTGACGTATTAGAAATTTCGCTTGATACGTCATTACAAAGCTTATTTATGATTACTTTCTTCACAACAATTGGTTTAGGGGCAAGCTTTAAACTTGTGAAGCTTGGTGGAAAATTATTAATTTTTTATTGGTTGGCTTGTGGTTTCCTAGCTTTAATGCAAAATATTATTGGTGTATCACTTGCATCACTAATGGGGATTCATCCGTTAATCGGTATGATGGCTGGCGCTGTTTCTATGGAAGGCGGTCATGGTGCAGCTGCAGCATTTGGACAAACATTAGAAGACTTAGGTATTTCATCAGCCATGACAATCGGTGCGGCGGCAGCTACATGTGGGTTAGTTGCTGGTGGCTTAATCGGTGGTCCTATTGTAAAGTACTTAGTTGGTAAATACAATTTAACGCCAGATGAACAAGAAACTGAAGAAGTTGATTATGAAAATAAAAATGAACAGATTACGTCCGATTCATTCTTTACACAAGTATTATTCATCACGTTCTGTATGGCAGTAGGTACATATGTTGGAACATTATTCTCAGAAGCTACTGGATTCGTACTACCTGGCTATGTTGGTGCAATGTTTGTAGCTGTACTAGTGCGCAATATTATGGATAAAATAAAACCTGAAGCGATTAACATGAAAAGCATTTCTTTAATCGGCGATGTAACATTAGGGATCTTCCTTTCTATGGCGCTAATGAGTGTTAAATTGTGGGAAATTGCTGATTTAGCACTTCCACTATTCATCATTGTTTTCGCACAAGTATTCTTCATTGTCGTATTTAGTATCTTTGTATTATTTAAGATTCTTGGTAAAAATTACGATGCTGCGGTTATGGTTGCCGGTTTTGCCGGACACGGTTTAGGGGCAACGCCAAATGCAATGGCTAATATGTCAGCGGTTGTCCAACGTTTTGGTCCATCGAAAAAAGCATTTCTTGTTGTACCAATTGTAGGAGCATTTTTAATCGACGTATTCGGTATTCCAATTATTATTACGACTATTAATTTATTTAAATAAGGGTATTGTTCATTTTTAATGTTTATTTCTGAAAGAAAATATGGGGGAACCTTTAAACTAAGGTTTCCCCGTTATAAATTTAATTTGTATTGTATTAGTTGGCTGTTCATCCCTAAGTATTCTTCGCTTCCTAATCTACTAATTTCTTTAAATCCTATCTTTTCAAGCATTTTTCGAGAGCGAACATTAGCTTCGTGTGTTTCTGCGTTAAAAGTTGTAATTCCTAATTTCTTTGAGGCAAACTCCATCATACATATGGCAGAATTAAATCCAATCCCTTTTCCCCACAGCCCACTTTCACCAATTGCAATACCTAACTCAGCAGTTTTATCTTTAATACAGGCTAAATCTGCATATCCAACTAATTTCTCGTTAAACTCTATACCCATTCGGATAAAATCTTCAGCTACATTGTTAACACATTTGAGCCACCATCTATATAGTTCTTCGGGATTTCTATTTAACTCCCATCCATTGGCTGAACAAAAAGAGGCATCTTTACTCCATTTTAAGACAATTTCAAAATCATTTATGGCTAAAGGTCTTATCTTTATGCACTGCGAAAGGTTCTTATTAGCATCCATTCCTATTCCTCCAAATCTTTTTATATTGAAATTAGACAAGCGTAAGCTATCATAAGTATCGGTTATTTCAAATTCAAAAAATAAGATGATAACGAGAATGAAGCCATTTTTCATTGTTTTAGAGTCAATCCTATTATCGACCTTAGTTTTCGCACCTCGACCCATACAAGCGACTTTGGAGACGGTTGCTTTTTTTTCAGTCTCCCCGCTTCCCTTTTCAGGTATATGAAATAGATCACATCAACTTCATAAAATGAGAGGCCGTGCAATTGTCTTTATAAGACAGTTGCACGGCCTACTTTTATTGGCATCTTGCTTATTGTAATATTTCACTAACAGTTACAAATTCATAGCCTTGCTTTTGCAAGTAAAGAATTACATTTTCCAAACCATTTGCAGTCGTTTGATGAATATCATGCATTAAAATAATGCTACCATCTTTCACTGACGCTTTCACAGACGCTAATATTTTTTCAGCATTGTGATGCTTCCAATCTAATGTATCGATTGACCATAGAATAGAAGGCATTGTAATGACAGAACGAACTTTATCATTCGTTGCACCATATGGTGGACGGAAAACCGTTGGATATTGACCGATTGTTGCATAAATAGTATTGCTAGTTCGATCAACCTCTTGTTTAACATTGGCTGTCGATAAGCCTGTTAACTTCGAATGGTTCCATGTATGATTGCCTATTTCATGTCCAGCCTCATAAACTTTCTTTACGATTGCTGAATTTTTAGAGGCATTTGGTCCAACCATAAAAAATGTTGCCTTTGCATCATATCTCTTTAAAGTCTCTAAAATTTGTGGGGTAACTTTTGCATCTGGCCCATCATCGAATGTTAAAGCCACACGCTTCTTTTCCCCTTTCGCTACTGGTACACCTTTATTGTATATTCCGTTACCAGGTATTTGGAAATTCGCTAACTCTGAAGCTTTCACATAGCCCTTTTGTTCACCTGCTTCTACATAGGCCCAGCCAACTAGCGTTGCATATTGCTGAACGACTGTTTTATTGGCAATCGTACCAAGAACCTCGCCACTTGGGCTAGCAGTTAAACGGAGCACAGCGCCATTAGCAGCATTTACTCGTTTTTTTGTTGCCACAGGTGTCTTTAAAGAATTTGTTGCAACATAGCCTGTTTGATGACCGTATTGGACAAATGACCAACCTTCAGGTGCTGATCCATATACAAAGATAATACTGCTTTCATTAAGTAGTCCCGCTTTTTGTGCATTTGGACTAGGATATGTAAATAAAGTTGTTCCACCTTTTTGCGTCACTAAATATTTTTCAGATGTAGTGCTTGCTAATGCTGCCGTTTCTACATATCCCTCTAGCTGTTGGACTTTAATTTGAGTCCATTTCTTACTTACAGGTGTAGCTGTTACATAACTACCTTTCGTTATTTGACCTATTTCGGTGCTTTCTACGGAAGGTTCTGCATAAACTGCTGTGTCTTTAGCTACTGATTGAATAAAGGATGTACCTTCTGCATATGCAGATTTATTATCTACAAACACAAAACTAATTATAAATGTCAAAATAATTGCAAAGGATAACAGTTTTTTCATTGTTCTACACCGACCTTTTCATCACAGATGTCTTTTCTCATGTGCTTGTTCTATTAAAGTATAGAATTCGACTCTAATTATAGATTAATAGATTGTGCCTGGAAATAGTAGGAATCAACTAGTTTTTATGATTCAGTTATTTTATGGGTGTAGCACCTCCACTCTTAAATCAAATAATCAATTGTATCCCTAAGCTCGAAAACCGTGTTAGCTATTTGGCAACTTCATTTATCAAAGGCTCCCAAAACGCTTTTCTTCGGATACTTGTGCCGTGCACTTATTAATAAGACGGTTGAAACGATTAAAAAGTTGTTATTTTTTCATATTTTTCCCTACAGCGAATCGTACGCTGTCAGAGCATCTTCAATATGGAGTGGTGGTGTCCAGGCCTGCCCAGCCGCATTAGTCGTCACGAATATATATTGTTTACCATCTTTTTCGATTATAGAGGCTAAGCAAAGACCCGCTTCAGGTGTATAGCCCGTTTTTCCTCCTAATATTGCACCTTCTCCTCCTGGTATTTTCGTTAAAAGTGAGCTTGTTATCGTTAATTCATTAGGTACATGAGTACTATAGCTTTTTGAAGTCATAATTTGATAAAAGGTAGGATTTTCAATAGCATAACGAAACAGCTTGCTAATATCACGTACACTGGAGACATGAGCAGAATCATGTAATCCGCTGGCATTCACAAAATGAGTATCATTCAACCCTAATTCATGCGCTTTATTATTCATTAATGTCACAAATGATTCTTCACTACCTGCAATCGCATTCGCAAGTGTTCCTGTAGCATCTGCCCCAGAGGCAAGCAATGTGCCATATAATAAATCCTCTATCGTTACAAAATCTCCTGCCTTAAAGCCAGCCATAGAAGCATTTTGAGCAGTAAATTTAGAAATCATTTGTGGTTCAACGATTGTTTGCTTCTGCAGATCAGTAGTCATTTCAATGGCAACAATCGCTGTCATAATTTTCGTTAATGATGCAGGATAAATAATATCATCTGCATTTTTTTCGAATAAGACATCTCCTTTTTCATTCAGCAACAACGCATTTTTACTATGCAACGAAGGTAGCTCTATTTCCGCTTGTTCCGTTGAGTTATTTGTATAATAAAAACAGAATGCTGCCGCACATATAATACAAAATACGACAAATTTTTTCATAAAAAAACGCCCCCCACACATTATAATAGGAGGCATTTATGAATATTCCTGTAGGAAATTTATGAAGAAATTCTTAAGATTTGTTAATCAATTTCGCCTTGGCGTAATTGCATCCGGAGGCTTTATCTTCATTCATCTTCACCTTCATAGGTAGGAGTCTTCTGTACCTGTCGCTACGCTTTCGTTAAAAAACATTATGAATGAAGATAAACATCATCAAAATCTGAACATATTCTTGTTATGGTGTTATCCACTAATTTAAAAAATACATCCTGAGATACTTCTAGCTTCAGTGCATCCTCCTTTTTTAAATCCGCATAAATTCCTCGTAAAATACGACCTGTTAGACCATGCGAAATAGCAATCACTTTCGGTATATGTTGAATGTCTTCTAGCCAATCACTCAGTCTGTTCACTACCGAGTCATACGCTTCTCCATTAGGCGCATTAAAATACCAGTTATAAACGTCTGTATTATGAAAAAGATTTGGCCAAGAACTTTCAATTTCTTTCGTTGTTAACCCAGCCCATTGCCCCACAGCAACCTCAGTTAATCGTTCATCTTTTTCAACATTCTTCAAATCATATCCAATTGCTTCACAAATTATTTCAGTGCTTTGCATGGCTCTTCCTAATGGACTCGACACAATTTTCCATTCATCAGGATTTTCAATTAAACTTTTCAGCATGAGAGCGTTTTGTTGTATCTGACGTACACCCAATTCTGTTAATGGAGAATCGAGCTCTCCTTGGTATCGCCCTTGTGTATTAAATTCCGTTTCCCCATGACGGAGTAAGTAAATCGTTTGCTTCATTATTGTTTCCCCCTATAAATTCTCCCTAGTTATTACTAATGTTTTTATATATTTTCATTTCTAATTTTCAATCCCTATTTCCGTTGTTAAAAGCTTCAATCGTACAGGTGTTCCTGGTGAATTATATTTTAATGCATTTGAGAGAATGTTAGATACATCTCGGTATAACCATGTATAGTTGAATGGAAAGATGATTTCACCTTTAGGAATCTCAAATTGAAACATAAATTTTTTCGTTAAAGCCCCTTTCGTTCGTTTTATAGTAATACTTTGAAGATTTATCGAAACAAAATCGCTCTTTATCGAAACTATTTGAGCTTTTATCGAAACAAAACCTCATTTTACCGAAACTTTTTGGGCTTTCATCGAAATTTGTTAAAACAACAGAATAATATAGACAATTCCCAAAAATAAACATAATGGACTGTAAAACCAAGTATCGTATCTAGCAAACTGTGAGTGCTTTATTTTTTTAAAAAATCCAACATACTTAAATTCACCAATTGCCCTAGTAATGAAAACGAAAGCACAAACAATACTTCCGATTATAGATAAACCATTTGCTTGGAACCCCTGCAAATAACCTCCTTGAACAACAATAATGACACTAGCCAGTAGAATAAGAATAGCTACGAATAATGTTCCCCATTTTTTAGGAGTAAAAGCAGGTTTTTGCTCTCCTTCTTTTACAGGGATAGCAGCTGCAGAACCCCAACGACCTCCAAAAGCCCAATAAATATGTAACAAACTGATAAACCACAGAAGCCCTACAGCTACTAATAATAAAATTAATTTCATTTACTCGCCCCCTATGTATTAATTCAACCAAAACATACACAAGCGTATGTTTATAGTAAAGATTTTGTCCCTTCAGGTTTTATAACCTTATGGGAAATTTATTATCGAATAATCAATTATGCCTCTGCATGATGTTTTTTTTGAAAAGGCGAAGCGACAGTCGTGTGTTGTTGCTATCGCTTCGCTTTTGTACAGATAAATTGCCAAAGGACGTGGTGTTCTTAAACTGAATTCCTCTATTTCAGCTGATATTTGGCTAACCGCTGAAAGAAGTTAAAAGCTCAACCATTTTATCAATATCAAAATTTGGATTTTCTTCAAACCTTGTCATCCATCCTACATACGTTAAATAAGCAAGTCTCGCTCTATCAATCGATTCAGCATTGTCTATGCCCTTTTTTTGATACAATTTCGCAACACAAGAAATTCTTTGTTCTTCAATATCCACTAAGCGTTCTGCAACAACAGGATCATATTTTGCCCAAGTATAAATACCAATCTCCATTTTTTTATCTCGATTAAAACTAATTTGTAATAGCTGTTCTAAAGAGGCATCCTGTTGCTCCATACTTTGAACAATGAGCTTTGTTGCATGTACTTCCCAATAGTCGAGCATAGAGTCTAACAGCTCTTGATGGTCACGAAAATAGTGATAAAAGCTCCCTTTACTTATTTTTAGCAATCGAGCAAGTGCTTCGATGCGAACTTTATGTATTCCTTCATCAGCTAATTGTTGTAATCCTGCTTTTATCCAATCTTCCCTCGTTAATTGCATGTTATCTCTCCAGTAAAATACGGTAGCGTATGTTTTTAAGTTAGACTACTACTACTTTCACTTTTTGTCAATTATTCGATTTAAGAACTTTAATGTTATTGTTGATCGTAATCTTTATGGTCATTACCCTCGGTAAAATACAAGCGCAAACTAATATTAAAGCTAAAAGTTTTTTCATCTTTCTCTCCTTTTTTCATTCTATATGGAAAAAGCCAAGTTCAGTCACCTTTCGTTTGCATAACGCTGTTAGGTAATTCTATTGCCAAACCCCCGCATTTATACTATTTTGGTTTCAGCTTGGCGACTCTTCCTTAACAAAGAACCGTTGATATTCACGGAGAGTGATGACTAAGAGTGAATAACACCTTTTTTATTAATCATATTTATTCTTTCGTTCACAGCTGAGGCCAATTTTTATAATCCCTCGCTTGACCTCAAGGACATCTTATCAATTATGCCTCGGCATAATTGCGTCCGGAATCGGCTTTGTGCTTAGGCCTGCGTGATGCAGGTCAGTTAGCCGTTATCGCATGGATGCGATGTTTTTAGGATAACATCCTATATTGAACTCCTTTCCGATTCTCCGTGACATCCGCCGGAGGCTTTAACTTCTTTCAGCGGGCGTTTGGACACCCGCTGAAAGAAGTTAGAATGTATTATCAAATAGACTTTCTGCTATACCAAGTAAAATATCTTCCTCTGTAAATTCCATTAATGCTTCTCTCGTAATGTCTTTCTGTTGAATTAGACGGTTTGACTGAATAGTCACGAGGTTTTCAAATAAGTTTCGTATATAACGACCGTTCGAAAAGTTTGGAATGGATTCGACTGGAATTTGATGCAATTGCTCCTTCATATGATATGCAAATACGTCCCCATACGAGTAATCATTATTTTTACATAGCATGGCAAAAATATCATAAAGCTCATCTGTGCTAAAATTATCAAACTGCACAAAATGATTGAAGCGCGATTTAAAACCTGGATTGGCAAGCAAAAATTCTTCCATAAGCTCTGTATAACCAGCAACGATCACAACTAAATCATCGCGTAAATCCTCCATCACTTTTAATAGGCTATCAATCGCTTCTTTACCAAAAGCGTCCTGTTTATCATTGATTAGTGAATAGGCTTCATCTATAAAAAGCACGCCACCCTTTGCTTTATTCACAACTTCCTGAACCTTCAAAGCCGTCTGACCAACATAGCCTGCTACTAAGCCAGCACGATCCGTTTCCACAAAATGCCCGCTTGAGAGTACACCAAGATGCTTGTATATTTGGCCTATGATACGCGCCACTGTTGTTTTTCCTGTTCCTGGATTTCCGGAGAACACAAGATGATATGTGATTGGGAAGCTTGTTAAGCCATGGTCGACACGCAAGCTTTGAATTTTTATGAAATTGATTAGATTATGTAACTCCTTCTTGGCATTTGGAAGTCCTATAAGTCCATCAAGCTGCTTCTGTAACTTTTCGATCTCCCGCTCTATTTCTAGTGTTATTCGTAAACGTTCCCCGTTAATAAATTCCCCACTATAAATAATTTTTCCTTCGTCATTAAAATAATCTCCTCGGCCGTGCTTTTCTCCGTTTACAAGTTCCCCAATATAGGCAGCCTGTCCATTAGCATAATAAAGAGTACCCTGTCCTGTCATCGCATCCTCTTTAAATTGCCCCTCCGATTCAAGTACACCTTGTCTGGAATAGTTCTTACCTTTTCCATGCTTCATATCCTCAAAGAAATAGCCATCGTACTGAAGGGATGTTACACCATTTGCAAGCTCCTTAGCATTTGGCGATTCTGGTGCATAATACAGCTTTCCTGCCCCTTGCATATGATTCCATATGAAATCACCTTCATATTGTAAAAAACCACTTGGATAGAACTGTTTTCCCTTGCCTTTCTTCATGCCATGGACAAAATCACCTTCATATTGTGGCTGATTTAAATGCGGATACTGTGCACGAAGCTCTTTAAATGGGGCAATAACATCTTCCTCATAATACAAAACCCCATAACCTTCCATTAAATCATTACGAAAATGCCCCTCGTAATATACCTGACCGTCCTTATATAAAATACCATTACCTTGTTTTTTATTTTGAATAAATTCGCCCTGATATATTA
This sequence comes from Lysinibacillus sp. NPDC093688, assembly GCF_050280145.1. NCBI lineage: Bacteria > Bacillati > Bacillota > Bacilli > Caryophanales > Bacillaceae > Lysinibacillus > Lysinibacillus sp. NPDC093688. The sequence goes on along the minus strand of NZ_JBNNUX010000055.1, from coordinate 2,239 downwards.
TTTGGCCCTTTAAATACATGATGCCGTTACCTTGCTTCATATGATTGACGAATTCTCCCTCGAATAAAATCTCGCCTTCTTGGTCAAATAGCGTACCCTTTCCATCATAAATGTCATGACCAAAGTCGTTTTTCTTCACACCGCCGCAATACATTAATGTACCATCTGGATACAACATCTCTTTTTCTTCATAATTATGTGTCATTTGATTGCCATCCTTTATCCATTCAGTATATGCTCAATTATAGCGTGGAAAAGAATACATATGTGCGAATTTTTAGAATCCAAGGAGTTTAACATGAAAAAACGATATAAACTATTAATCGGCATCCTATTACCTCTTCTCATTTTATTTGCTTCAACCATATTTTTAACTCGCGATTCAATTTTTAATAAGGAGGTAATTGAACGATTTGATATTGAACAAATTAATGAAATTGAATTGATCCGTTCCTCTGATAACAAAACAATCACTATTACAGATGTAGCTACAATCAATCAAATAATGCAGCAATTTGAAGATCAACCGCTTCGAAAAGTCTATTTTTCCAATTCAGATTATGACGAGGCTTATTGGTTAACAGTACGTAATAAGGATAAACGAGAAATTGGTATACGATTAGATGACTCAAAGCATTTATTCGTTTATTTGTATGAGGAAAACTATATGAAAGATTACAAGCTTTTAGATCATTTTAATATGGCGTTTTTTGAGGATCTTTTTTAGTAAATAGTCATTCTTAAACGGTAAAAATCCGCTTCGATTAAATTCTAAGCGGATTTTTCACCTTTTATTTGCGGATAGTTTTTGTCTTTTATATATAGCTATAATTTTGCTGCATCAATTGAATCGTTTCAATGATCTCTTCTCTAAGCTCAATTGGCTCTAGCACTTCAATGTTTGCCCCTTGGCTTAGCAGCCACATTTTAATACCATGTCCAAAAACTTCTGCTTCAAATAAATATTGCTCATCATTTTTGGATACTATATTCGCTGTTGGTAAGCGATCTAAAACCGCTTGCGGGGAAGTTCCTTTAAAGATAAATTTCATACGCAACAGCTCGCCAGCATGCATAAACTGAATACGCTTACGAAACTCTCCTTCTTGAAAACGTTCGTTATAGGGTATTTGAAATTTTTGTTCGAGCTCTTGAAAATGTTGTATACGGTCGACTCTATAGACAATGGGCAAATCCTTTTCGACCTTATTATCATAAGTAATTAAATAAAAATAGTATTCTGAGAAAATGACGGCAAGTGGTTTTAAAATCTTTTCTGTCGGAATTGCTTCACCTTCACGTAAATAATCAATTTTAATGATTTTCTTTTTTTGTATCGCCTCTGACAGAGCCCAAATTAAATGCAATAAAGACTTTTTATGATGTAAATCTACATATAAATGCTTTTCATTTAAAATAATATTGCGAATAAACTCCTGCTTATCGGCTGCAACAATCGAAATAAGTTTATCTATAATATCGCTCATTTCTGATTTTAGCAGTGCTCTTGATTCGATTAGAATTTTAACAATTGCTAAAACTTGCTCCTTCGATAAAATACTTTCCCCTGTATTTGTCAGCCTGTACACATTTTCTGTCCGAACATATTCTAAATGGCAATCCAATTTAGCTTTTTCCAGATACGCTCGAATTTCATTCAAATCCCGTTGTACGGTTTTTTCACCAACATTATGTGTAAATGCTTCTTGTTTTTTGTTAATTCCCTGACCATCTATCAGTCTGTCGAACATCGAAATGACACGATAGCCTTTATTTTGTTGTGAATCCACCATATATCCCACTTTCTCTTCATAGTTACTTCTCTATTATACAAAATAAGATGGACACTACTAGTCCTTTTAACTATAAATTTTCTACAATATTGGTATAATTGATATATACTAATTAACAACAAAAACCATTAAACAGACTAAACATACTATACTTTTGTTATAATTAACTTTATTTTTACCAATGAATTCCGGCTCGGTCGAAAAAAAAGAGCTTCAACCTTATCGATTGAAGCCCTTCACTATTATGTCTATGTAATTAATGGGCGGCTCTTCAGCAAAGCGAGAGGTTGATTTCCGTTCCGACTGGGCGCTTTCCTGGGGGCGTCCGATGAGCCGCTTCACTCGCTTTGCTCGCTCCAGGGTCTCGGGCCAACACGATGTTGGTCACGAAGGCGTTATCACAGGATGTGATGCTTTTAGCCTTCGTTCCTCTATTGCTGATCCCC
>NZ_JBNNUX010000054.1:0-18126 GCF_050280145.1 Lysinibacillus sp. NPDC093688 | reverse complement strand
AAAAGCATCACGTCCTGTGATAACGCCTTCGTGACCAACATCCTGTTGCCCCGACGCCCCCAGGAAAGCGCCCAGTCGGAACGGAAATCAACCCCAAGTTATGGTGATGAGCTAATTTTGCCTAGTTAATCGGTCCCTCGTGGAAAGAGAATTTACTATAGAAAGAATAACGTCGTCTTCTCTTTAATGTGGTCCATTATTTTTTAATGAAACTTTATGGGCTATAATAACGTATAAAAGGTATAGCGTTTTTAGCTAGAAAGGAGAAAAATATGAGAAAAGTTTTTCTTGGTTTCATTGTCTATGCATTAGCCGAATTGGCGTTATTAATAGTAATTGGACAAAGTATTGGTGTTCTAAATACATTATTACTTATAGTCGCTACGAGTATTATAGGTATTTATATAGTGAAAAATAAAGGTATGAATTCTGTACAAAAGGTAAAAAATACGATAGCACGGGGAGAAGCTCCAGGGTCAGCATTAGTTGATACTGTATTAAATTTCAGTGGTGGTGTACTTCTAGCATTACCAGGTTTTATAACAGATCTTGTTGGTTTATTATTGCTACTGCCTTTTTCTCGTAAAATGTTCCAACCAATCTTTTATTATTGGATGCGGAAAAAAATGAAAAAAGGTCAATTTATCATCGTTCAAAAATAGAATTTTCCTTTAGTTTAACAGCCAAAAATAAAAAGATGGGGCTAAGTAAAATTCCGTAAAAACCAAATAATAAAATAGAGGCAGCACTGATGAAAAAGGTGTGGAAAGTCCGTAATTGTAATGTGTTTGACCAAAGCATGGAATCAGCTAGCTGCCTTGTTAATTGAACGAAGAGATACAAAAGTAAAATAGCAACACATAAAAAGGTATTGCCTTTTAAGTAAAAATAAATGCTCATGGGTACAAGAAACACTCCAATCCCAAAGAATGGAAGTACATCTGCAAATGCCACTATAAAAGCTTTGATGATGGCTTGTTCAAATTGGAGAATCATGAATCCCGCACAAAGAATGAGCAGTGTAATCGTGAACAGCTGAAACTCCACATACAAAAAGTAATGAAATAGCTGCATAATTTTGGAAAAATGCGACTGCCACTCATTGCGAAATTTTTTAGGCACATATTGAAAAAACCAATACCGGGATTTGCGAGTTTCCAATAGGGCGAAATAGTAGGCGACAAGGAATATAAATACTTCAATTACATGTTTCATGAATAGTTGGAAAATATTAGCCATGTATAAAAAGATTGAATCGAAAATAGAAAGCGATTTTTCCTTTAAAACTTGGATAAACATTGATTCATATTCGTTGAAAAGTGGAAAATTTTGTAGTGTTTCTCGGATTTCAGGGAAGACAAGAATAATGCTGTTTATAGAAATGATAACGAGAAGGAGAATGCAAGTTAGAATAAGTGCTTCCACGATAATTGCTGCAAGCCAATAGGCAATCCTACAATAAGAATTAAGAAATTTTATGATAGGATACGTAGAAAAAGACAAAAAAATCGCGAGAGATACGGGTAATACGAACCACAATATTACCAAGTAAAATATAAAAAACAAAACACTTATAGTTCTTTCGTATGAAAAGTATTTAATATTCCTCATTTTTACAAATTCACCCCGTTTCAATTGATAAATTAATGTCAAAACGCGAAAAAGAATCTCTTTCAGACGTATATATAATCGCTCGTGCGCCTTTTTCTTTATTCGGAGGTTTTTCATTCACAAAGCTGTCAAAAATGATTATAATAGCAATTGTAAGCGATTTACTTAATGGTTCATATGAGCAAAAAACGTAAATGCGACCTAATAAATGCATTTACAACTAAAAAATATAAATATGAGGGAGCGATAATTTATGTCAGCAACTAAAGGTTTAGAAGGTATCGTAGCAGCGGAATCTAAAATCAGTTCAATTATCGATGACACACTTACATATGTTGGTTACAACATTGATGATTTAGCAGAGAACGCGTCATTCGAAGAGGTAATTTATTTATTGTGGCATACTCGTTTACCAAAAGAAGACGAGCTAGCTGAATTAAAACAACAATTGGCAGACAACATGTCTATTCCGCAAGCAATTGTAGACCAATTCAAAACATACCCACTTTCAACTGTACATCCAATGGCTGCACTACGTACTGCAGTATCTTTACTTGGTGTATTCGATGAAGAAGCGGATGTTATGGATACAGAAGCTAACTATCGTAAAGCTATCCGTTTACAAGCTAAAATTGCTACAGTAGTAACTGCATTTGCACGTGTTCGTAAAGGTTTAGAGCCAGTTGCTCCAAAACCAGAATTAGGATATGCTGCAAACTTCTTATACATGCTTAAAGGTGAAAAGCCAGCAGCAATCGAAATTGAAGCATTCGACAAAGCGTTAGTATTACATGCTGACCACGAATTAAATGCATCTACATTCACTGCACGTGTATGTGTAGCTACATTATCAGATGTTTATTCTGGTGTAACTGCAGCTATCGGTGCATTAAAAGGACCACTTCATGGTGGTGCAAATGAGCAAGTTATGAAAATGTTATCTGAAATCGGCTCACTTGAAAACGTTGAATCTTATATTCAAAATAAATTAGACAACAAAGAAAAAATCATGGGCTTCGGTCACCGCGTATACCGCAAAGGCGACCCACGTGCACCACACTTACGTGTAATGTCACAAAAATTAACTGAGCTAACTGGTAAACCAGAGCTTTATGAAATGTCAGTTAAAATCCATGACATGATCGTAGAACAAAAGAAATTACCTGCAAACGTAGACTTCTTCTCTGCGTCAGTGTATGATTCTTTAGGTATTGATCATGACCTATTCACACCAATTTTCGCAGTATCACGTACTTCTGGTTGGGTAGCTCATATTTTAGAGCAATATGCTAACAACCGCCTTATCCGTCCACGTGCAGAGTATGTTGGACCAGGTATGCAAAAATATGTTCCAATCAGCGAGCGCTAATTTGGAAAATATGCTAGAATATTTGGGACTGTGTTACCTATAACACAGTCCTATGATTATGAATTTAGGAGGCAACATCCATGTCAAACAAAATTGTAGTTGAAAATGGCGTACTTAATGTACCAAACAATCCAGTGATTCCTTTCATCGAAGGTGACGGAATCGGTCCTGATATTTGGGCTGCAGCATCACGCGTAATCGACGCAGCAGTAGAAAAAGCTTACAACGGTGAAAAGAAAATCGAATGGTTAGAAGTTTTAGCTGGTGAAAAAGCATTCAACCAAACTGGTGAATGGTTACCACAAGAAACTTTAGACAAAATTAACGAATACCTAATCGCAATCAAAGGTCCTCTTACTACTCCAATCGGTGGTGGTATCCGCTCTCTAAACGTAGCATTACGTCAACAACTTGACCTATATGTATGCTTACGTCCAGTACGTCACTTTGATGGAGTACCTTCTCCAGTTAAACGTCCAGAAGACGTTGAAATGGTTATCTTCCGCGAAAACACAGAAGACATCTATGCTGGTATTGAATTCGAATCTGGCTCTGAACAAGCACAAAAAATCATCAACTTCCTACAAACTGAATTTGGTGTTAACCAAATCCGCTTCCCAGAAACTTCTGGTATCGGTGTAAAACCTGTATCTAAAGAAGGTACTGAGCGTTTAGTACGTTCTGCTATCGAATACGCTATTACTCATAAACGCCCATCTGTTACTTTAGTACACAAAGGTAACATCATGAAATTCACTGAAGGTGGATTCAAAAAATGGGGTTATGAATTAGCTGAAAAAGAATTTGCTGATCAAACTTTCACTTGGAACCAATATGATGCTATTAAAGCTGAACAAGGTGAAGAAGCAGCGAACAAAGCACAAGCTGACGCTTTAGCAGCTGGTAAAATCTTAGTTAAAGATTCTATCGCTGATATCTTCTTACAACAAATCTTAACTCGTCCAAATGAGTTCGACGTAGTTGCTACAATGAACTTAAACGGTGACTATATTTCTGACGCATTAGCTGCTCAAGTTGGTGGTATCGGTATCGCTCCAGGCGCAAACATTAACTATGTAACTGGACACGCGATCTTCGAAGCTACTCACGGTACAGCTCCAAAATATGCTGGTCAAGATAAAGTAAACCCATCTTCAGTATTACTTTCAGGTGTATTAATGCTTGAACACTTAGGATGGCAAGAAGCAGCTGACATGGTTACTAAATCTGTAGAGAAAACAATTTCTTCTAAAGTTGTAACTTACGACTTCGCTCGTTTAATGGACGGCGCTACAGAAGTAAAATGTTCAGAATTCGCTACTGAATTAATCAAAAACCTTTAATTTTCTATTTTAAATAGAAATTATTGTTAAAGCGGAAGTATATTCTGCCGATATAATTAGGGTGAAATGTAAATTTCTATTGAACTTAGCTTAATAAAATATTTACGATGAACTTGTTTAATCGAGGGAGGAGAATTTATTCTCCTCCCTCTTTTAATTTCTTTCAGCGCCCGCTGAAAGAAGCCTCTGGCGGATGTCACGGAATCGGAATGGAGTTCACATAGGATGTTAGCCTAAAAGCATCGCATCCATGCGATAACGGCTAACTGACCTGCATCGGTAAAAACGCCACGTCCTGTGGCATTACCGAAATGACCGACATCGTGTCGGCCCTCACGCAGGCCTAAAGCCGATTCCTGACGCAATTATGCCGAGGCATAATTGATTAAATAACCTAATTTAAAGGAGCGTATTCGAATGTCTCTGAAACGAAAAAAAATCTCAGTAATCGGTAGCGGTTTTACTGGCGCTACTGCAGCATTTTTAGCAGCTCAAAAAGAACTTGGTGATGTAGTGTTAGTGGATATCCCTCAAGCTGAAAACCCAACAAAAGGTAAAGCTCTAGATATGTGGGAAGCTGCACCAGTGCAAGGCTATGATTCTTATGTTAAAGGTACTTCTAATTATGCGGATACTGCCGATTCTGATGTAGTAATTATCACTGCTGGTGTTGCTCGTAAACCAGGTATGAGCCGTGACGATCTTGTTCAAATTAACCAAGATGTGATGAAAGCTGTTTCCAAGGAAATTGCTAAGTACTCACCAAATGCAACAATCCTCGTACTTACAAACCCAGTTGATGCAATGACTTACACAGTATTCAAAGAAACTGGTTTCCCAAAAAATCGTGTAATAGGTCAATCAGGTGTACTCGATACGGCTCGTTTCTGTGCATTTGTAGCCGAAGAACTTAATATCTCAGTAAAAGACATCACAGGTTTTGTTTTAGGTGGGCATGGTGATACAATGGTGCCACTAACTCGCTACTCATTCGCTGGTGGTATTCCATTAGAATCATTAATCCCAGCAGATCGTCTTGAAGAGATTGTTGACCGTACACGTAAAGGTGGCGCTGAAATCGTTAACCTTCTTGGTAATGGTTCTGCATATTATGCTCCTTCAGCGGCGCTTATTGAAATGGCGGAAGCTATCATTAAAGACCAAAAACGTATACTTCCATCTATTGCATACTTAGAAGGCGAATTTGGCTACAACGATTTATACCTAGGTGTTCCGACATTATTAGGTGCAAACGGTGTAGAAAAAATCTTTGAACTTGAATTAACAGACAATGAAAAAGCAGCTTTAGATAAATCGGCAGAAGCAGTCCGCGATGTTATGAAAGTTTTAGCTTAATAAAAGTTTATGAAATCGAGTAGGATTCATTCCTACTCGATTTTATGTTGTTGAAAAACTATTATGTCAATGAAATTAAAGTGTCATATTAATTAAAGTATGACTCTTTGGCAAAGCGAGTGGTTGATTTCCGTTCCGACTGGGCGCTTTCAAATATTCATACTTATGAATATTTGAGAGAAAGTGTACATACTAAGACAAACAAAAATGTACATTTCGATGCGAACATTTATAGCGTTGAAATACATAAATTTATAAGAAATTCTAAGCTATCGCTGATTGTAGTGGAAAGCGAGTAGCCTGAAACGGAAATCACCCCCACGTTATGGTACTAAACTTTAATCAATTTCGCCTTGAAGTAATGGTAGCTGTCGCACAGATGAACCCATTTTGCTAAATGAAGATAAAATGGTTATTCTGCTTTTCGTTGTACTTTTGGAATAAAATTGATACTATGAAGGTATATGATAGAAAAGGGGTTGGCGTATTATTGCTTCAAAAAAACAGTAAGCTTGGTCTCACTATTGATGAAATTACAGTTGGCGAGAAGATTCATATAACCGAAAAGATAGAAGATAAGGATTTATTGCTTTATTTAGGTCTTACGAATGATAATAATCCACTTTATATACAACATGATTATGCTGCAATGACACCTTTTCAAAAGCCAATCGTACCAACAATCATGTTAAATGGCATTATTACTTCAGCTGTGTCAAAGTATATTCCTGGACCAGGTGCACGAATTATTGAGCAACATATAAAATATTTAGGACCGCTCTATCATTATGAATTATTTGATACTCTTTTAGAGGTAACAGAAGTAAATAAATTACAAAATACGATTACTGTATCTGTACACTCATATAATGAGCAAAAGCAGCTTGTCATTGAAGGTACTTTACTGGTGACACCACCACTTACTTTATAGACGTCTTGAGATTTGAAATGGGGGTTTCAAATCACTAACGGAGGCATTACACATGACAAAAACGATTTTAGTTGTTGAAGATGAATTTTCTATTGCGACATTATTGAAATATAATTTAGAGCAGGCTGGATATGTTGTAGAAACAGCTGCAGATGGTCAAGAGGGTCTTGATAAGGCAATTGACTTACAGCCAGATTTAATTTTATTAGATTTGATGCTTCCAAGACTTGATGGTATGGAGGTTTGTAAGCAAATTCGTCAACAACGTATGAATACACCTATTATTATGCTAACAGCAAAGGATGACGAGTTCGATAAAGTACTTGGTCTAGAGCTAGGGGCAGATGATTATATGACGAAGCCCTTTAGTCCACGCGAAGTGTTAGCGCGGGTAAAGGCTGTTTTAAGACGTTTTACACAAAATGTAGTGGCTGAAGATAGGAATGGGCCACAAGAGAAAATGTATGAATTTGGACAATTACGTGTCTTTCCAGAGCGTTTTGAAGTGTTTTTACACGATGAAGCACTGGAATTTACACCAAAGGAATTTGAGCTACTTATTTATTTACTTGACAATAAAAACCGTGTTTTAACGCGTGATCAGCTATTAAGTGCTGTATGGAAGTATGATTTTGCTGGCGATACTCGAATTGTGGATGTGCATATAAGCCACCTTCGCGATAAAATCGAGGAAAATAGCCGTAAGCCGATATTCATCAAAACAATTCGCGGCCTTGGCTATAAATTCGAGGAGCCGAAAACGACATGAAATCAATGAGCAACCGCTTATTCTTGACATTCATGCTATTGCTTGGAACGATACTAGCTGTCCTAATGATTGTAATAGGTCAGCTTTTTCCTGTTTATATAGAACAGTACAACGAGCAGGCTAGTGTAGAGATGCAAGAATCCATTAACCAAGTATTAGATGAACGAAAGATTGAACTATCTAAGGAAGATAAAGAGGCGCTATATGCTGCGCAAAACATTGAGGCTAAAGATTCTCTATTATCGACTGTTCATGCACGACTTTATGTAGTGCTAGCGATTCTATTTATCATAGCGCTTATGTTAATGGCTATTGTAAGTCGCTATATGATTCGAAATTTCACTGCACCTATTGATAACGTGACAGATACAGCACTTGAGCTGGCGAAGGGAAATTACCGTGCTCGTGCCCATGAAAATGAGCATGCACGCATGATGCCGCTTAGTCACTCCATCAATATTTTAGCGCGTAATTTACAGGATATAACGACGATTCGCGAGGTAGAAGAGGAAAGGCTTAAAACGTTAATTGAAAACATGGGAAGCTCCCTCATGATGATTGGACGTGAGGGAAATATATCTATCGTGAACCGTGTATTTTTAGAGCGTTTCGGTATGCAAATTGACGATGTGCAGGGTAAAGTTTTTCGTACAATAGGCTTACCTAAATCATTAGAGCAATTTATCGACCATGTGTTTCTAACAGAAATGCCTTATCGACAACAAATTAAAATGGAGGTCCAACAGGAGCTATATAATAAGGAAGTGTACGGAGCGCCTGTTATAGGAGATCATGGTCGATGGCTTGGTGTCGTTATCGTTATGCATGATATTACAGAGCTTGTTCGTTTAGAGCAAATTCGTAAGGACTTTGTAGCAAACGTATCCCATGAATTGCGTACACCTATTACATCTATTAAAGGCTTTTCTGAAACATTACTGGATGGTGCGTATAAGGATGAAAAAATGCTCCTATCTTTTTTAGAGATCATTTATAAAGAAAGTAACCGTCTGCAGATGCTTATCCAGGATTTATTAGAGTTATCGAAAATTGAACAGCATGGTTTTACCGTTAATATTATGCCGATGGGCTTGCAAGATGTCCTTATACGTGGGGCAGAGCTGACAGGACCTCGTCTAGATGAGAAAAATATGAGCTTTTATGTTGATATAGAACGTGATGTTCAAGTTATGGGTGACGCCAATCGTATTATTCAAATTGTCACTAATTTAATTACCAATGCCATTACGTACTCTCCAGAAAATACAACCGTTACAATTCGATTAAAGGAAAATGAAACGCACGGCATTCTTGAAATAGAAGACCAAGGTATAGGGATTGAAAAGCATGAAATTGCTCGTGTCTTTGAGCGCTTTTACCGTGTGGATCGTGCGCGAAGTAGGAATTCTGGGGGAACAGGTTTAGGGCTTGCTATTGTGAAGCATTTAGTAGAGGCGCATCATGGTCGCATTCAGGTAGAAAGTGAAGTTGGTGTAGGGACAAAAATGATTGTCATGATTCCGAAAAATTAACGAATTCTTTACAATAGCACAATTTTAAATTCACAATGAGGTCGTATACTTGTTAGTAGAAACCCCCTATATAATTGTTAAGACTTTAAAATAGCCTACAAAATCTTTATATATAATAAGAAGATTTTTTAATTGTATTGATTAGTTATCGCCAATAGGAAGAATCTATTACCAAACTTTTGGGTAATAGATTCTTTTTCTGTTTTACACGAAACGCAAATAGGTGTAAAGTATAGTAGCATAATGTTCAACTGATAAGTAGTGATACTAGTTAGATGAACAAATCAGGCTTATATGGTCAGTACTTATTTAGAAGAGATCTATATTCTGACCGATAAAGCTGGATAAAAAAGAGAGAAGGATGACCATGAAAATCGTCAATAGTATCGTGCAAATCGGCTATCTTTATGTAATTTTATTTGTTGGAAATAGCATTGCACGCCTACTTCACTTGCCGATTCCAGGGAGCATAATTGGACTAGTCTTATTGTTTTTACTTTTGCAGTTTCATATTATTAAGCTTGAATGGATTGAGCTAGGTGCAGCTTTATTACTTAGTGAACTATTACTATTTTTCATTCCATCTGCAATCGGAGTAATCGATTATACTGCATTATTCGGTGTGCAAGGTGTGAAAGCTGTTCTTGTTATTGTATTGAGTGCCATAGTTGTCATGTTTGCAACAGGTTTCACAGCACAATTGCTAGGGCAACGAAAGAAAGGTGATACTGCATGAGCTTTTTAATAGCTATAGTAAGTTTACTAGGTACTATGGCAGTTTTTTATAGTAGTAAAATGTTTTATAAAAAGTATCAGAAGGAATGGTTAACACCTATACTGATGACACCGTTAGTGGTCATTATTATTTTGTTACTAACGGGTACATCTTATAAATCCTATACTGCAGGAGCCGGTATTTTATCAAATTTACTTGGACCAGCAACAGTTGCGTTTGCGGTACCAATTTATAAAAATTTTAATCTATTAAAGAAACATGCTTTTGAAATTTTTCTAAGTATTGCAGTTGGCTCAGCCGTTGCCATTACATCTTCATTTATCATTGCCGTAGTAATTGGATTAAATAATGAGCTTGTGCATAGCTTAGTTCCACGTTCAGTTACGACACCAATAGCAATGGACATTTCCAATATGATTGGTGGCTCTCCTACGCTTACTGCTGTTTTCGTTATGGTAACTGGTATTTTAGGGAGTCTCATAGCACCGTTAGTGATTAAAGTATGTCGTTTCCATCGACCATCCTCTAGAGGACTAATGTTAGGAATGGGAGCGCATGGCACAGGTACCTCTAAAGCATTTGAACTTGGTGAGCTTGAAGGTACTTTTGCGAGTCTTGCTATGATTGTAGCTGCATTAATTAGCATTGTTTTATCAACAACCTTTTTCCCAGCATTTGAACATCTAGTTGTCAATATCCTGTTGCCTTAATTGGTAACAGGATATTTTTTTGGATTTAAGATGGAGGACCAGTTCATAAACGTTTGGTGAGCTTCACGGTGTTCCTTATGTCAAACTGCCTAAAATAAAGTGTTAGTTTATTAAAATATTTTGAAACTTTTCGGTAAGTGTCCCGTATACAATAGTACTAAGCTTAAGGGAGGATTAGACATGAGTGTGAAAAGGTCACTAATGATGGTGGGACTTGGGATTTTTGCTATTGTTGCACTTGTTGCTGTATTTACATCGTGGTACACGGTAGATGAATCAGAACAAGCAGTTGTCATTACGTTCGGTCGTGCTGATGATACAGTAACAGAACCGGGTTTACATTTTAAGTTACCTTGGCCTGTACAATCGGTTGAGGTTTTATCGAAGGAAACATTTAGTTTGCAGTTCGGCTATAAGCAAAATAAAGAAGGGGAATTGGAAGATTATGATGCCGAAACAAAAATGATTACAGGGGATGAGCATATTGTTTTAACAGACCTTGTAGTTCAATGGAAGATTACAGAACCGAACAAGTATTTATTCAGCTCACAAGATCCAGAAAAAATATTACATAGCGCTACGTCGAGTGCGATTCGCTCCATTATCGGAAGTTCCAAAATCGACGCTGCGTTAACTGAAGGAAAAGCAGACATAGAAGCAAAATCACGAGATTTACTCGTTTCTCTTATTGAAAAATACGATATAGGTATAAGTGTTTTAGGGGTAAAACTACAGGATGTGGAATTACCGAATGCAGATGTGCGAGCAGCCTTTACAGCTGTTACAGATGCACGTGAAATGAAGAATACAAAAATAAATCAAGCAGAAAAATATGAGAATCAGCGAATGAGTGAGGCGAAAGGTGAAAAGGATGCAATTATCTCGAAGGCTCAAGGTGAAAAAACAGCGCGTATTGAGCAGGCTCAAGGGGATGTAGCTGTCTTTAATAAAATGTATGAGCAGTATAAGGGCAATCAACAGATTACACGCGAACGTTTAATTTTGGAAACACTTGAAAATGTATTACCAAAAGCACAAATTTATTTTATGAATGATGATGGGAATACAATGAAATACTTGCCTCTTCAAGCGTTGCAACCTGCAAAACAGGAGACACCTGCAACACAGGAAACAACTACGACACAGGAAACACCAAAAGAGAAAAAAGAAGGGAGCGGTAACTAATGGATCAAAAAAATAAGGATCTTGAAAAATTCCTGAATTTTTTATCGGGTAAATCCAAAAATACTGCTTCGAAAGAAGGGGATACAGGGGATAATGTAATTAAAATGTCGAAAAAAAGCCCGATGAATCCCAAAAAATATATTTCTCTTGCTGTCACTTTAACTGCCGTTTTCGCCATGGCTATTATAGTATTTGCGAATGTTTATATTGTTAAAGAATCCGAATACGCAGTTGTTAGGCAGTTTGGGGAAGTAGTGAAATTTCAGAGTGAGCCTGGCCTGAAAATAAAGGTTCCATTTATTCAAAGCGTCACAAAGCTACCAAAAAATCAGATGACTTATGAAATGTCTGAAGAGGAAATTAATACAAAAGATAAAAAACGAATAATTATTGATAATTATGCAGTTTGGCGTATTACAGATCCAAAGCAATTAATTTCCAACGCAGGAACAATAGAAAAAGTTGAAACACGTATGGAGGAGTTTATCTATTCCGTTATTCGATCAGAGCTTGGTCGAATAGAATATACGGAAGTTATTAATGATGAAAACTCTTCACGTGGGAGTATCAATGATCAGGTAACTGCGCGTGTCAATGAGCTACTCTCAAATGATAAGTATGGAATAGAAGTAGTAGATGTTCGTATTCGTCGTATCGACTTGCCTACTGATAATGAGCAAGCTGTGTTTACTAGTATGATTTCGGATCGTGAATCAAAGGCGCAAATATACCTATCAGAGGGTGACGCTCAGAAACGCCGTATTGAAGCTCAAACGGATAAGAAAGTGCAAGAAATGCTCGCAACAGCAAAAAAGGATGCAGCATTGATTCAAGCGGAAGGTGAAGCAGAAGCAGCTAAGATTTACAATAAATCGTTCTCACAAGATCCTGAATTCTATTCGTTGTACCGTACATTAGAATCATATAAGAAAACTGTAGGTGAAGATACGGTCATTATTTTGCCATCTACTTCACCATATGCAAAAATATTATCTGGCTATATAAAATAATACTATTATTCTTGCAGGGATAAGTATATGAAGTCGTCTCAATTTTTTTGAGACGGCTTTTTTACACTATTCATGAAACTGACAAGAAGTTTTATATGGTATTTTTATACAATCTGTGAAAGTATTGTTTAATGTAGGCAAAATTTAAATAAGTTGATTGGAGTGGAGACTTGGCGACTCCTCGGGGATCAGCAATAGAGGAACGAAGGCTAAAACCATCACATCCTGTGATAACGCCTTCGTGACCAACATCCTGTTGGCCCGAGACCCTGGAGCGAGCAACGCGAGTGAAGCGGCTCATCGGACGCCCCCAGGAAAGCGCCCAGTCGGAACGGAAACCAACTCCACGTTATGGTGAGGAGTCTTCATATAATTTTAGGAGTTTCTAATCATATTATTTATAAATATCTTTCAATTATAGATGTTATTACATGAAAATGATAAAAATTTATAATTTTGTGTTTCGTAGATGAATATAATCTGATAGAATGATAATGTTGAAAAATAAAAAATGGGGGTAATAGTTGTGAAGTTGCAAATTAGCAAGTGGCTCCAAAATTTAGGGATAGCCTGTAGTATTGCATCGTTATTTACACTTTTCTTCCGTCTATCAGATTTTGCATGGATCACAAAAAGTGTTTATCATATACCAGTATTTTTTGTCATTTTGTTTTTATTAGGTTTAGTCATTGCTGAGGATGTACGCAAGATATTTAAAAGAATATTTTTGTACGAGAAACGCAAGGTTAAACGTCCTATATGGCAAGTAGGGATTGGCTTTATTATCTTCTTAGCGCAAATCAGCACTGTAATGGTGTTCGATACAGAGCTTACACATCCACAGCTTGGCGGTATGCCGATGTTTTTAGTGTTTGCCTTTATGAATGCCTTTATTTTGACTGTTATATATGAAGAAATTTTTTATCGTAAAGAAAAAACAAATAAAGTCAGTGAGTAACATCGGAGAAGTCAATTACAATGAGTGATTGGCTTTTTTTTTATTGTCGAACGTAAGCTAATCTATTGATGTAGAAAATTTGGCGATTTTCAACGTTATGATTGGTAAAATAAACGTTTTCTCGATAAAGTAAAAGGAAGAGGCATTTTCAAACATACGTTTTCGTTTTACAATTAAGAAGACGAAAACGCAGGAGGATAAAATCATGACAAAGGAAAAATTGCTATTATTGGACGGCAATAGTTTAGCATATCGCGCTTTTTTTGCGTTGCCATTATTGACGAATGATAGTGGAATTCATACGAATGCAGTGTACGGCTTTACAACAATGTTACAAAGAATATTAGAGGAAGAGCAACCAACGAAAATTTTGGTTGCCTTTGATGCGGGTAAGACAACCTTCCGTCATGAGACATTTACGGAATATAAGGGTGGTCGACAAAAGACTCCACCAGAATTATCTGAGCAATTCCCTTATATACGTAAGCTTATCGATGCTTATGGTATTAAGCGATATGAACTTGAATTGTACGAAGCGGACGATATTATTGGAACACTTTCCAAAGAAGCTTCATCACACGATATGGATGTCATCGTAGTATCGGGAGATCGTGACTTAACACAGCTCGCGACTGAGCAAGTAACAGTATACATTACGAAAAAAGGTATTACTGAAATTGAAAAAAATACACCAGCCTTTATTGCAGAAAAATACGGCTTAACGCCCGAGCAAATTATTGATATGAAAGGTTTAATGGGGGATTCTTCAGATAATATCCCTGGTGTACCAGGTGTCGGTGAAAAAACGGCAGTTAAATTACTGAAAGAACATGGTTCAGTGGAGTCGCTTTATGCGGCAATGGATACGGTGAAGGCTTCTAAAATGAAAGAAAAATTAGTTGCCAATGAAGAACAGGCACTAATGAGTAAAAAGCTAGCTACTATTTTTACAAAAGCGCCGATTGATATAACACTTTCTGATCTTGCTTATAATGGTCCGAATGAGGAAGAATTAATTAGTGTATGGCAAGAGCTTGGTTTTAAATCATTACTAGATAAAAGTGATTTTACTGTCCAAGAAGAGGAACAAGCGCCTTTTGACTATGAAATTGTGCAAGAAATAAAGCAAGAGCATTTAAAAGATGTAATGGCAGTGCACTTGGAGTTAGAGGACGAGCATTATCATACATGTCAGCAACTAGGTTTTGCACTAACAGATGGAGCGAAAACAATGTACGTGCCGTTTGATCTTGCGGCTAAATCCGATGTCCTTCGCCTCTGGTTAGAAGATGCTACAAAAGTAAAGTACATGTCTGATTCAAAAGCATCTCAGGCTGCGTTAAAACGTGCGGGAATACATTTAGCTGGTGTGGAATTTGACTTATTACTTGCGTCTTATATTAATAATCCTGCGCTAAGTGGAGATGATGTGGCAACTCTTGCGAAAGAACTGGGCTATCGTAATGTGCAAGCAAATGAGACCGTTTATGGTAAAGGGGCGAAACGAGCTATACCAGCCATTGATGCACTTGCTGAGCATGCCAGCCGCAAAGCCTTTGCTGTGTGGTCTTTACAGCCAAAGCTTGAGGCATTGTTAAAGGAAAATGAACAGTTCGAACTCTATAAAAACTTAGAACTTCCGCTTGCCTCTATTTTAGGGGAAATGGAAAGTGAGGGTATCACGGTCAATCGTGCCACATTAGAGAAAATGGGTCAGGAATTAAATGACAAGCTAATTGTTATCGAACAAGCAATTTATGCTGAAGCAGGAGAAACCTTCAATATTAATTCACCAAAGCAATTAGGTGTTATTCTTTTTGATAAACTTGGCCTTCCTGTTATTAAAAAGACGAAAACAGGCTATTCCACTGCAGCAGATGTCTTGGAAAAATTAAAACCAGAGCATGCTATTATTGAGCATATTCTTTTGTATCGTCAGCTTGGAAAATTACAGTCAACTTATATCGAGGGCTTACTAAAGGAAATCCATACAGAGGATGGAAAGGTGCATACTCGATTCCAGCAAGCATTAACAGCTACTGGACGTTTAAGCTCAACGGATCCGAATTTGCAGAACATCCCGATTCGTTTAGAAGAAGGACGAAAAATTCGTCAGGCATTTGTGCCATCGAAAGAAGATTGGATATTATTTTCTGCCGATTATTCGCAAATCGAATTGCGTGTATTAGCCCATATGTCGAACGATGAAAATTTAGTTGAAGCTTTCCGTGAAGGTATGGATGTTCATACACGTACAGCAATGGATGTCTTCCATGTTTCAGCAGAAGAGGTCGATAGTAATATGCGTCGCGCTGCAAAAGCGGTGAACTTTGGTATTGTCTATGGGATTAGTGATTATGGCTTATCACAAAACTTGGATATTACTCGTAAGGAAGCGGCTACATTTATCGAGAAGTATTTTGCAAGTTTCCCAGGTGTGAAACAATATATGGATGATATCGTTCAAGATGCGAAGTTTAATGGTTATGTGACAACGATTTTGAATAGACGTCGATATTTACCTGACATTACGAGCTCGAATTTCAATCTACGAAGCTTTGCAGAGCGTACTGCCATGAATACACCAATTCAGGGAAGTGCAGCTGATATTATTAAAAAAGCAATGATTGATATGGATGCTCGTTTGAAAAAAGAAAATATGCAGGCAAAAATCCTTTTACAAGTGCATGATGAATTAATATTTGAAGCGCCTAAAGAGGAGATTGCATTGCTTGAAAAAATAGTACCAGAAGTTATGGAGAATGCAATCGAGCTTTCAGTACCATTAAAAGTAGATTATAACTACGGTGCAACTTGGTACGAAGCAAAGTAAGGAGAGGTTAAAATGCCTGAATTACCAGAGGTTGAAGGTGTCGTCCAGGCATTAAAACCTAAAATTGAAGGGCGGACAATTCAACAAGTTCAACTATCTGAAATTATTCGTTTTTCCTTTCGGGAGGGAAAGCAATGTATCGTGAAGCAAGCTGAGCCTGATGCATTTGAAATATCGTTGTCTCAAATGACGATTACAACCATCGAACGACGTGCAAAATACATCTTTTTTCATTTACTGAAGGAAGATGTCCCTTATGTGCTTATTAGTCATTTAGGGATGACGGGTGCTTGGTTTGTGGTAAATTCACCTGAGGAAATCCAAGAGGCGAAATTTAAAAAGCATATTCATGCTACATTTCAAATGGTAGATGGTGGCTATTTAATTTATTCAGATATACGCCGTTTTGGTGAACTACGTATTTTAACAAAAATTGAGGATCATGCACCATTAACAAAAATGGCACCAGAGCCATTCGATGAAATAGCATGTGATTATTTTATTGCGAAATCAAAGTTGCCGAAATATGAGAAAAAGGCCGTTAAGGATGTAATTATGGATGGGCAGGTCATTTCGGGCTGCGGCAATATTTATGCAACAGAAGCATTATTTGCGCAAAAAATTCATCCGGCCCGCACAATGAATCGCATCAGTGAAAAGCGTAAGCGTGCATTATTCGAGGCGATTGTCGCTATTTTACGCCAAAGCATTGAAGCAGGAGGTTCAACAATTTCAGATTACCGTAATATAAATGGTGAGGCTGGAAGTATGCAGAATCGACTGCAGATGTATGGAAAGAAGATGTGTCCAACGTGTGGAACTGCAACGAGCCAAATGACGATAGGTGGGCGAACATCAGTCTTTTGCCCAAATTGTCAACATTAAAGGGGATTTAACTATGATTATCGGACTAACAGGAAGTATAGCGAGCGGAAAAAGTACAGTAGTAAAAATGATGACAGCACTCGGTTTACCGATTGTCGATGCAGATATAGTAGCGCGTGATGTTGTTGAACCAGGAACGGAGACTTTAAAGCTAATAGCTGAAAATTTTGCACAAGATATATTGCTAGAAGACGGGAGTTTAAATCGTGCTAAGCTTGGCGATATTATTTTTCACGAACCTGTAAAGCGTAAAATGTTAAATGATATTATGCATCCTGCCATTCGCAAGGAAATGTTACGCCAGCGCGATGCGTATATAGAGGCCGGAGAAAAGCATGTTGTGATGGATATTCCGCTTTTATTTGAAAGTAAGTTACAGCATTTTGTCGAGCGTATTATCGTGGTATCGGTTAGTGAAGAGGTACAGCTCCGTCGATTAATGGAGCGTAACAACTTATCGAAGGAGGATGCACTAGCTCGAATGCATTCTCAGTTACCTATGTCAGTCAAAGAAAAAGGTGCTCATGCGGTTATTTACAACAATGAAAATTTAGAACAAACAGAGCAACAACTGAAAAAAATCCTGACATATTGGGACGTATTATAATTAATTAAAAATCTATAAAATCATTCGATGTGTAGCAATGACATATTGCTACGCATTTCATATTGTTGAAAAATTATTGTGTCAATGAAATTAAGGTGTCATATTAAATAAAGTATGGCTCTTTCGGCAAAACGAGTGGTTGATTACCGTTCCGGCTGGGCGCGTTGTCGCTGCCGCTTCGCTTTCGCACAGAGCGAAGCTTCCTGGGGGCGTCCGATGAGCCGCTTCACTCGCGCTGCTCGCTGCAGGGTCTCGGGCCAACACGATGTTGGTCACGAAGGCGTTATCACA
>NZ_JBNNUX010000053.1:0-18363 GCF_050280145.1 Lysinibacillus sp. NPDC093688 | reverse complement strand
GTTGGCCTCAGGGTCTCGACTGTCTCGCTTTCCCGCGGGAGTCGAGTAGCCCTACGCTACAATCAGTTAAAATGGGCATACATTAGCAAAATATCCACAAAAAAATTCTTTTATCAGCCAATTATAAACCTTGTTTTCCTAATCAACACGCCTGAGGTAAAATAACTGTAGCATGAAACAAAGGGAAGCTAAAGTTATTTAACATTTTACAAGTGATGGGTAAATTAAGGTTCATTACCAAAGGCTGTGGATGACTTTTGTTAAAACGTCTACTATGTAAATAAGTCGGAACGGAAATCAACCACACGTTTTGGTGATGATCCTAAATTAAGTTAGGGGGATAGAGAATGGATATATTATATGTAGATACATTAACATATGCACAAGGCACAATGTATATCGTTGCCTCAGATGATGGGCTAGTATATATTGGAACACCAAATGCACCATTTGAAGAGGTGGAAGTGTGGGCGAAAAAGCCATTTAAAGGCTATCGCTTTGAAGAGAGTAAAGAAAAGTTACAGCGATATGTTAAGCAATTATCGGCTTATTTTAATAAGGAACTTACTGCGTTTGATTTACCAATTCATGTTAAAGGGACACCATTTCAACTAGCAGTATGGGATGCTTTGAAGGAGCTACCATATGGTATAACTACAACATACTCAGATATTGCACACCGAATCGGCAATCCGAAAGCAGTAAGAGCTGTAGGCAGTGCAATCGGTGCTAATCCGATATTAGCGATAATTCCCTGTCATCGTGTGATTGGCAAAGATGGTAAACTAACAGGCTTTCGAAGTGGGCTAGCAATGAAAGAATTTTTACTAGAGCTAGAGAGAATATAAAAAAGAATCCGCGTAACCTTTGAGGAAACATTTTCACCAAAGATTATGCGGATTCATGTTCTTTGTATGGAAGAAAAGAAAGCTAAAAATACAATACATATGTGGTGCTGAAAAAATGGGCCTTATGCAAGGGTATCTAATATGAAAGTAGAAGGATGTAATACGCAAGAATTTGGGTATATAGTGTATACTAGGACTAATTATCAAAGCGGAAGAAGGGGTTTCTTGTGAGATCAAACTATGCAGATGATAGCTTAGCGCTACACACAGACTTGTACCAAATCAATATGGCAGAATCATATTGGGCTGATGGTATACATAATAGAAAAGCGGTTTTCGAATTATATTTTAGAAAGTTACCATTTGGCAATGGTTATGCAATTTTTGCGGGATTAGAGAGAATTCTTGAGTATTTACGTGATTTTAGTTTCAGTGATTCGGACATAGCATATTTGCGTGAAGAGGTTGGTTATAAAGAGGATTTTATCGAGTATTTAAAAAATATTCGCTTTACAGGGGATATGTATTCGATGGTGGAAGGGGAAACGGTTTTCGCTAATGAACCAATTGTCCGCATTGAAGCACCTTTAGTGGAAGCGCAGTTAATTGAAACCGCATTACTTAACATTGTGAATTACCAAACATTAATTGCAACGAAGGCTAGTCGTATTAAACAAATTATAAAAAATGAAGTGGCAATGGAGTTCGGCACACGACGCGCTCAGGAGATGGATGCAGCGATTTGGGGAACGCGTGCAGCGTTTATTGGTGGTTTTGCTTCAACTAGTAATGTGCGAGCAGGTAAACTCTTTAATATACCAGTATCTGGTACACATGCACATGCACTTGTCCAAGCCTATAAAAATGATTATGATGCATTTCATTCCTATGCAAAACGTCATCGTGATTGCGTATTCCTTGTAGATACTTATAATACGTTGAAATCGGGTGTGCCAACAGCAATCAAAGTAGCTAAGGAGCTTGGTGACAACATTAATTTTATTGGAATTCGTTTAGACAGTGGGGATATTGCTTTCTTGTCAAAAGAAGCACGTCGTATGTTAGATGAAGCAGGTTTCCCGAACGCTAAAATTATCGTATCTAATGACTTAGATGAATACACGATCTTAAACTTAAAGGCTCAAGGTGCAAAAGTTGATGTGTGGGGAATTGGTACGAAGCTCATTACTGCTTATGACCAACCTGCTTTAGGGGCTGTTTATAAAATGGTTGCTATTGAAAATAAAGATGGACAATTAGAAGATACGATTAAAATTTCAGCGAATACTGAAAAGGTAACGACGCCAGGTCTTAAAAATGTATATCGTATTATTGATAGAAAGAATGGCAAGGCAGAGGGAGACTACATTACGATGCACGATGAAAATCCTCAATCAGAGGAACGCATTAAAATGTTCCACCCTGTTCATACATTCGTATCAAAATTTGTCACAAACTTTGAAGCTAAGAATTTACATCATCATGTGATTAAAAATGGTGAAATACATTATCAAAATCCTACTTTGGAAGAAATGCGCGATTATGCAGCAGATAATTTAGAGTTGTTATGGGATGAATATAAACGTGCCATGAATCCTGAGGAATACCCAGTCGATTTAAGCCAAAAATGCTGGAATAATAAAATGCGCAATATTGAAGAAGTAAGTGAAATGGTCAATCGATTGTAAAGCTAAGGAGTGAAGGGCAAAATGACATTACAACAAGAAATCATGAAGGAATTACGTGTATTACCTACTATTGATGTGCAGGAAGAGATTCGCAAATCCATTGATTTTTTAAAGGAATATGCGCGTCGCTATAGCTTTGTAAAGGGATTTGTTCTTGGGATTTCGGGTGGTCAAGACTCCACATTAACTGGAAAATTAACACAGCTTGCGGTTGACGAATTAAATAACGAGGTGGGAGAAGCGAAGTACTCATTTTGGGCTGTTCGTTTACCATATGGTGTGCAAGCGGATGAAAAGGACTGTCAGGATGCGATTGACTATATCAAACCTACGAAAACTTTTACGGTAAACATTAAAGATGCAGTCGATGCAAGTGTTAGAGCATTAACGAATGCGGGTATTGAACTAAGCGATTTTGCCAAAGGGAATGAAAAGGCACGTGAGCGAATGAAGGTGCAGTATTCTATTGCTGCTATGAATAATGCAGTTGTGCTAGGGACAGATCATGCCGCGGAGGCAATTACAGGTTTTTACACGAAATTTGGGGATGGCGGTGCAGATTTAATGCCAATCTTCCGTCTTAACAAGCGTCAGGGTAAGGAGTTGTTAGCAGCACTTGATTGCCCGGAGCACTTATATTTAAAAATACCAACTGCTGACTTAGAGGAAGATCGTCCTTCATTACCAGATGAAGCAGCCCTTGGTTTAACGTATGACCAAATTGATGATTATTTAGAGGGGAAGGTTATCCCTGAAGAAGCTCGTAAAACATTAGAAGGGCATTATTTACGTTCTCAGCACAAACGCCATATGCCAATTACAATATTCGATGATTTTTGGAAGTGATATAGCTGACATCATAGCGTGGGGTTGATTTCCGTTCCGGCTGGGCGCTTTCCTGGGGGCGTCCGATGAGCCGCTTCACTCGCGTTGCTCGCTCCAGGGTCTCGGGCCAACACGATGTTGGTCACGAAGGCGTTATCACAGGATGTGATGGTTTTAGCCTTCGTTCCCCTATCGCTGATCCCCGAGGAGTCGCCCAGCCTCCACTCCAATCAACTTATATACATTGGAATTATCATCTCTAACTTTTGGTGGCGAGTAACCAAATATTTAGGGAAAGAGTTACAAGAAATAGTGTTTATCACTTTTTCTTATAACTCTTTTCTATTTTTTTTAAGCAATTTGGTTCTGTATTATTAAGTTCAAGCATATAATGTCGATATATATACCTACAAAGTTGCTAAAAAGTAAAGGAGGGTAATTATTTATGAGGACTTCTAGAGTAAGTTCGACGACTAGTAGTATATTTCGTAACGAACAACAGTATCTACATGCCGGGGATTTAAGCCATAATTTCGGGCAAAATCCGAAGAAACAGTTTAAATACAGTTTGCAAAAGAATAAAGATAAAAAACATATAAGTAACACTAGACAAATTCAGCAGCAACGTCCAAATAAAGTAGCGGCTAGTTATGTGGACAGCGCTTACGATTTACAAATACGCAATGAATTAAATGAAACTGCCGTTAAGCTTAGTCTTGTCAGCAAGCAAAAGAAGTTTCTCAATAGTTACCGTTCTTCTATATAACATCATAAATCGAACTCTCTACGTCATTCTGGATGTAGGGGGTTTTTTAGTGTGTTGAAAAACAAAATGGTGTCGATGCAATCTTTATGAATGTTGAGACACTTTAAAATGAGGGCGAATACCGTTCAAGCATATTGGCTCTTCGGCAAAACGAGGGGTTGATTTCCGTTCCGACTGGGCGCTTTCCTGGGGGCGTCCGATGAGCCGCTTCACTCGCAAGGCTCGCTGCAGGGTCTCATCTGTGACGCTAATCCCCGAGGAGTCGCCCATTCTCCACTCCAATCAACCGCTTCGGCAAGGATTACATCTTCAGACATGTCATTCTAATTTATAGTAATAAAACGAAACTTGCCAACAGGTCTTGTACACCTTAATTTATTAACCCTGAATGTAAGTTATAGAAAATAGAAAGTATATATTTTTCATTCAAAATATTTGAAGTCGAGATGTTCAATGAATATTCAAGGTAATTTTTCCAATACTTCACAGTGATTTTTAACTTATTTCACAACTTACCTGTAAAGTAATGATTAGTAATAGAAAAACGAAATTGGGGGAAGCAATTGTGAAAAAAATATGGTTACCTGTACTAGCAGTATTACTTTTACTCGCGGCTTGTGGTACAGAAAAAACAGAAGTTAAGAAAGAGGAAACGAAGCAAGATGTCGCAGCAAATGAAGCAGAAGCAAAGGATAAAACTAAACAAGTCGCTTCTTTAGTGGATCCACGTTTAGAAGAACCAAAAGAAGATACAATGTGTGAAATGTGTAATATGAAAGTATATATGAAGGACGAAGATATGGGTGAATTCTCTACCCAAGCAATAAAAGAGGATGGAACTACTGCCTTTTATGATGACATAGGCTGTTTAGTAAATGCCGAGGTTGCCAATAATGAAACGAACGAAAAATTTGTACGTGATTATATCACAAAAGATTGGGTAAAAGTTGAAGATGTAACGATTGTGAAAACCGATCTAAAATCTCCGATGAACTGGGGTTATATTTATTTCACGAATAAAGCTGATGCAGACAAATATATCGCTGACAATCCAACTGCACATGTAGAAGAATTACAAAAAATTAAAGACGATGCATTAGAGCGTCGTAAAAAGAAAATGAAAGAAAAAGCTGAAAAAGAAGCCAAAGGTGAATCTGATTCTATGCATATGGAAGAAAAGAAACCTGATGGTCATGGCCATTAATCGAATGGACTAGGGGAAATTCCTCTAGTCTTTTCGTGCTGAACTGGGAGGTAAGGATTGGTGAAAAAAATAGGGTTGGCCTTATTATTTTTTCTATTCATGAGTCAGACAGTACACGCCGATTTTGATGTGCAGGAGGCGATTAATATTGCAAAGCCAGGGGAGGTCGTTCATATTCCTGCTGGTCGTTACCAAGGTAATTTTATTGTGACAAAACCGATAATACTACAAGGCGAAGAGGGAACTGAACTAATCGGTGAAAGTGATAAACCAGTACTTCGAATTGAAAACACTGCTAATGTCATTGTGGAAAATATAACGTTATCAGGAAAAAGTAAAGCGATCGTTGCTAGTGCTGTAGATGGACTTGAGCTACGTAAGTTACAAATGAAAGATGTTCATACAGGTGTTCATATACAACGCTCTAAAAATGTACGCATACATGAAATCAATGTGATTGGTATCGAGGGTCATTATTCTCAAAAAGGTAATGGGTTGGCTGTTTTTAAGAGTGAGGACATTATGATCGAAGGCAATACTATTGAGCAAGTGCAGGATGGAATTTATGTAGAGGAGGTAAAGCGTATTGTTGTTCAACGTAATAAGGTGACAAGCAGTCGTTATGGAACACATTTTATGTATACAAGTGATTCCGAAGCACTTTTTAATACATATGTTCACAATGTGACTGGCCTTATGATTATGATGACAACAGACATACACCTCGAAAATAATACAATAGCTAATCATGTTGATTTTAATGGCTACGGTATGCTGCTGTATGATGTGCAGCAAGCAAAAATTAAACATAACACAATTAAAAATAATCGGACTGGTATTGCAATGCAGAAAAGTTCAACTATCCAAATTGAAACAAATGATTTTCAGATGAACCAAACTGCCCTTGAAGGTACAAAGGTCAGTAACGACACATTGGCTAGTAATAATAACTTTACAGGTAATATTTTAACGGCGCGCTCCGATCAGCAAGGCTTTCAACTTAAAAATAATTATTATGATGATTACTCAGGGATTGATTTAAAAGACAATGGTATCGGTGATATTCCATATGTGGCTGTGTCAAGCTTTGGTCAATGGATGGTACGCCAGCCTGTTTACCAATATTTCGTGGCATCTCCGAGCGTCTTTTTACTGACATCTCTAGATCAGCAAATTAATAAAACTGAAAAGAACATGCTTGTTGATCATACGCCAAAATTGGCAGCGCAGCATGTGAAAGAGAAGAACAAGATGAATGTGCTGCAAATGCTATTAGGTTTATTCTTAGCATTAAGTAGTTTATGGCTATGGAAAAGAGGAATAACAGAATGAAAAAATGGATGATATGTGTATTGCTAAGTTGTGGTGTATTGGTGGGCTGTAGTGAAAAAACATATGAGCCTCATGAAATAGTTAGTGAAACTGATGTTTGTAAAATTTGCAATATGAGTATCGTTCATAATGCATATGCTGGACAGATTGCGTTGAAGAATGGTGATTATGAAATTTTCGATGATATTGGTTGTCTTATGGAATATATGAAAGCGAATGGGGAAGATGAGGTTGGAGCGGCCTATATTAAAGATGCGGCAAAAAATGAATGGATTGACGTTTTCAACGCTGTTTATGTGTACAACAAGGAGTATTGGACACCGATGAATTATGGGGTAGTTGCATTCGATTCGAAGGAAGCGGCACAGGAATGGATGACGACAGAGGGAGAAGGTCAGCTATTAGCCTATAAGGATTTACACGATTTTAATTGGGGGATCCATAAGTGATGAATAGTATGCTTATTAAACTAGAATTAAAGCAAATGCTCAGAAGTCGCTGGATGCAACTTGTAGGCTTACTTTTCACATTCGTTTTTACAGCTATCATTGTCATTCAGCAAATGGCATTACCAGATGTAGAGGGGTTTACACGACAGACAGCTTCGTTTTTAAATGTATTGTTGTTTTTATTGCCGCTGTTTATATTAACTATCGGTAGTATGAGTGTAGCTGGTGATGTGGAATCAGGATGGTTTTCATTATTAAAGACATATCCGATGACACGTAGGCAATATATTGCAGGAAAGTATATTGCGTCTGTGCTTGCTTTTTTCTTGGTCGTTGCCGTGGCGTTTGGCGTAATAGTGGCGCTAGGTGGATTTCTTGGTGGAGTGCGTTTGCCATTTATCTTCATTGTCCTAACGTTGCTATGCATCTTCATTTTTGTGTCATTGGCCATTGCAGTGGGAGCCTTTGCGAAAACAAGATTATTTGCACTGTCGTTATCACTTGTTTTTTGGTCTATTTTTTTATTGCTAATCTCTTACGCTTTAATGGCTATTGGAACTGTCGTGCCGGGTCATATTCTTCAAAAACTGACGATTATTGCGATACATATTAATCCTGTGGAGTGGCTACGCTTTGGTTACTTTATTTTTACAGATCAGGCGAGTGTTCTTGGTCCGGCATTTTATAATGTAACGCAGTTTTATTCGTCGCCACTAGGTTATGCATTATACGTAGCTGTGACATTGCTTTGGATAGTATGTCCGTTAGCTTACACTAGCTTGCTTTTATCTTCTTTCAGTGAAAGAAGATAAAGCCTCCGGCGGATGTCACAGAATTGGAAAGGAGTTCTAAAGGATGTTAGCCTAAAATCATCGCATCCATGCGATAACGGCTAACTGACCTGCGTCGTGCAGGCCTAAGCACAAAACCGATTCTGGACGCAATTATGCCGAGGCATAATTGATAGAAAGGGGATAGAAGATAATGCTATTAGAAACAAAGAAGTTATCGAATATCTATGATAATAATAGAGGTCTTCACGAAGCCTCCTTTTCTTTACAGACGGGGCGTATTTTAGCACTTGTAGGGGGAAATGGTGCTGGAAAGAGTACTTTAATTCGCCTGCTAACTGGGCAGGAAAAGCAAAAATCAGGAGAAATAATATGGCATAAACCACAAGCCATTCGATACATGCCTGACGATGTGGACTTTCCGTCTATGTTAACAGCAGCAGAAATTTTGCAGCTACTTGCCTCTTTGAAGAAGATTGGTAAAAAGGAACAGGAGGAGGTACTGAGGCGCGTTGCTTTATGGGATGTTCGAAAGCAAAAAGTGAAGCATTTCTCAAAGGGGATGCGTCAACGGCTTAACCTCGCTCAAAGTTTACTCGGTGAGGGCTCTTTGCTTATTTTAGATGAGCCGACTAATGGTCTTGATCCTTTCTGGATTGCAGAGCTGAAAAAAATGATGCTAGAGGAAAAAGCAAGGGGCTGTACTGTCATATTTTCTACGCATTTACTGGCTTTTGCGGAAGAAGTAGCGGACGATGTGTTAGTTTTACATGAAGGAAACATACTAATTTCTGGTGAATTAGAGGAAATACTTTTACAAGAAAATTCATCTTCGTTAGAGAATTTATGGTTAAAAAAATTAAATCTGTAACATTCTGATAGGTAATGACGTTATACTAAAAGATAGGTTTGCTTTGATTGTATTCAGGCAAGCCTTCTTTTTCATGCTGAAGTATTATTACTTTTCTCGCTAAGTGCTCGGATTATAGGATTAAAGCAATACGATGAACGTCTCATCTAATTGTGTTACTAAACATATTTCGTTATTCTTAAGTACATTATCATACAATTCGAATAATTGCTGAATGAAATAGGAGG
Source organism: Lysinibacillus sp. NPDC093688 (assembly GCF_050280145.1). Classification (NCBI taxonomy): domain Bacteria; kingdom Bacillati; phylum Bacillota; class Bacilli; order Caryophanales; family Bacillaceae; genus Lysinibacillus; species Lysinibacillus sp. NPDC093688. The sequence continues at coordinate 9,362 of NZ_JBNNUX010000053.1, read as the reverse complement.
TTTTTTGATTTATGAATTCACAAATACAAGATGTATTAGAAAATATAGAAAAAGTAATGATCGGCAAAAGAGAGGTTGCAGAGCTTAGCATAGTAGCCCTACTAGCAAAGGGACATATTTTGCTTGAGGACGTACCAGGTGTCGGTAAAACAATGATGGTGCGAGCACTGGCAAAATCCTTTGAGGCACAATTTAAAAGGATTCAATTTACACCGGATTTATTACCGTCAGATGTTGTAGGGGTGTCGATCTATAATCCAAAAACGCTGGAATTCGAATTTCGACCTGGTCCGATCATGGGAGATGTAATTTTAGCGGATGAAATTAACCGTACATCCCCAAAAACGCAATCTGCTTTACTTGAGGGGATGGAGGAAGCATCTGTCACTATTGATGGTAAAACCTTAATAATCAATCAACCATTTTTCGTTATGGCCACTCAAAACCCAATTGAGCATGAAGGGACATATCCGTTACCAGAAGCACAGCTGGATCGTTTCTTACTAAAAATAAAAATGGGTTATCCTTCAAGAGGGCAAGAAGTGGAGATTCTTCGTCGTGCTGAGCATGGTAAACCGATTGAAAAAATTGAAGCAGTGCTAAAAGTTGAGCAATTAATTGAATTGCAGGAGCTTGTACAGGGTGTGCATGTTGCGGATTCAGTCAAAAACTATATGGTCGAATTAGCGACTCAAACAAGGGAAAATAGCTATGTACATTTAGGCGTAAGTCCTCGTGCAACGATTGCTTTAATGAAAGCTTCACAAGCTTATGCATTTATAAAAGGGCGTAGTTATGTTACTCCTGATGATGTTCAATATTTAGTACCATTTGTCTTTAGCCATCGTTTAATATTAAAGCCAGATGCTCGCTATGATAACGTAACGCCAGAGGAAATTATTGAGCGAATTATTGCGAAAATACCTGTGCCGACAAAGAGGTTTGCAGAGCAATGAAGAAATGGCGAGCCTTAATAGAGAAAAGTAAACATTTCTTTTTAGTTTCTTTGTTAATGATCATAACGTTTTGTTATGCCATGTTCCAAGGTGGATTTGTCAGTTGGTTTGTATTTTTTACAGTTAGTCCGTTTTTGTTATACGCAATTATTTTCTTACTAGTGAAAGAACATATTTTACTGGTGGAACGCAAAATTGAGCCCTCCCGCGTTGAGAGTGGACAATCTGCTAAGGTAACAATTACGGTAGAACGAAAAACACGCTTTCCGTTTGCTTATATGATGATGGAGGAACTTGTGAACAGTGAAGTCCTTGTCCAATCGAGGGTACAAGGAACGAATACCATTAAGTTCGTTGGCTTCAGGAAAAAATTTAGCTGGAATTATGTGCTGGAAAATATGTCCCGTGGCGAGCATCGTTACTTAGGTGTTAATATTGTTTTCTGTGATTTTTTTGGCTGGGCAAAAAAGCGAGTTGCGGCAGAAAAGGAACAAGTCATTTTAGTTTACCCGAGAGTACGCGAAATGAGGTATGCCGCGCTTCAAACAAAATTTGATGTTGGTACAATGATGTCACCTTATTCAATTGTTAAGGATACATCAATGGCTGTTGGTTTACGTGAGTATGTTCCAGGTGACCGTTTTTCGTGGATTCACTGGAAATCATTTGCGAAAACACAAACGTTGCAATCTAAGGAATTTGAAGATCGACAATCACAGGAGTTAATGCTAGTACTCCATGCTGGAAAGTCTCCTTTATTTGAAGAAAAAATTGAGCTTGTAGCATCGATGCTACAAACCATTGTCAAAGAACGTGGAGATATTTCATTTGTTTCAGCTGGTTTTAAAACGAAGGTGTTTCCGATTATTCAAGGTAATAAGCAGCTAGATCAAGTAATGCATCATTTAGCTGCTATAAAACCTGCCGAAACTGTCAAATTCCAATTTCGAGATCAGCAAGTGTTTAAGCATGTTGCAACATTGCTATATGTTACGAATGAAGTATCAGATGAATTACTACATTCTCTTGCCAATATGGTGAAAAGCTGTATTTGTTTTGTAGTAGCAGAGCAGCCACCTATCCTAACAGATCTGGCAAAGCGTTATAAGCAAATTCAAGTTGTACATGTAAATCCGACAGATTATTACCATTTGTTCACGGAGGTGAAGAAGCCGTGAAAAAATCACTAGGAAGTTTTAGCGAATTAGCAATAGCATACGTAATTATTTTTCTGATTTTACGTGAATGGCTTATTCCTGTAATGCAGCTAACAAATACAGGCTTGTTTCATTTATTTTTAGTGTTTATCGGTTTATCATTGGCACTCAGTCTATTTCAAGTACATCCATTGTTGTCAGGCTTAGTGAAATTTGGTTATATTACTTGGTTTATAGTGTTTGTATATAGTGAAAGTCCCTTTTTTTCTGGACAGACAATACCGTTTTTAATGCATGAATGGAAATGGAATATGACTGCCATCCTTTCGGGCGATTTTGGACAAGTATCGGATTCATTTAGAACGGTGCTATTCGTTGCGCTTATTTGGATGTTAATATACCTGATACACCACTGGATAACCGTGCGGAAAAATATATTCTATTTCTTCGCGTTAACAGTATTCTTTATTGCCACACTAGATACATTTAGTGACTATGATGGAAAGGTGGCAATTGTTAAAGTTATTGTTCTTGGGTTAATAATGACAGGCTTGCTTTTTGTTAAGCGCTTATGGCTTCAAACAGATGCACCGAGCAATGTCATAGGAAAGTGGAAACTAGTAATTCCAATGATTGTTTCGGTAATGCTTGTTAGTGGAGTGGCATTCTTTTTACCTAAGACAGGGCCGACTTGGGCTGACCCAGTACCTTTTATTAAGGGGGTTGCAGGGCAAGGGGACTTTGGAACAGGCGAAAAAACTGTTGGTTACAGCGAGGATGATAGCCAATTAGGGGGACCATTCCAAGGTGATAATACACTAATTTTTACGGCATCTTCCCGTGATCGTCATTATTGGCGTATCGATACAAAGGATACTTATACATCGAAGGGCTGGATTCTTTCGGAGGGGAACTTTGGAAAAAATGTCTACCAGACCGATACCCCTATCCAAACTTCGTTACAAGTTGGATCTCCTGAAACCGAGCGACAGGTTCAAATGGACATTGCTGTTCCGATGCCTTTTTTAATTCAAACATATGGCATGATATCTGTTTCTACCCAAGATCCATCGCTATTTATTCAAGATGGACACACTGAAAAAATAGCAATAGAACAACAGAATGGTGAGTCAAAATTATTATCTAACTATACGATTTCTTATAGTGAGCCAGTATATAGCATGGAACAGCTCCAAATGGCTAAACCATCCACGCTAAAAACAGTAGATCCGTCCTTTGACCGTTTTTTACAATTGCCAAATACACTTCCACAACGTGTAGGGAATTTAGCGAAAGAAATCACGCAGGATAAAGCCTCGGTCTATGATCAAATAAAAGCGGTTGAAAAATATTTTTCATCTCATGGCTTTAGATACGATAAAAAAGAAGTAGCCATCCCGGCTGAGGGTCAAGATTATGTTGACCAGTTTTTATTTGATACTAAAGTTGGCTACTGTGATAATTTCTCAACATCAATGGTTGTGCTCCTCCGTTCGGCAGGGATACCTGCACGTTGGGTGAAAGGGTTTGCACCTGGTAATCCTGGTCGAATATCAGATGGTTTACAGGAGTATCAAATTACAAATGATAATGCACACTCGTGGGTGGAAGCGTATGTACCTGGAACAGGCTGGATGGAGTTTGAACCGACAATTGGATTTTCGGGAGATGTGAATATCGATTATGATATTGAGCAAGACACTCCTCAGCAGGAACAAGTACTGGAGCCAGAAACAAAGCAAGAGCAACCAATGAAGGACGAGCAAGAGACGAAGAAAGAAACTTCTAACTCAACATCGTTTAGCTTTGATTCTGTATGGACATGGGTGAAAAAATATACTTATGTATGGATTGCCCTAGTCATTTTGATGATTATCACTGGCATCGCTTTATTTATGCAACGTAAAACGTGGATACCTAAAATGCAAGTACGCGCATTTCGTAAAAAAGAAGCGGACTGGACAAATTTTGATGCTTCATACCATGTTTTAACGAAGCAATTATCTCGTATTGGATTACGCCGGAAAGATGGCGAAACATTACGAGCATTTGCTACAAGGGTAGATGCATCGCTAGAGACAGAGGAGATGCAAAAACTTACCGCTGTATATGAACAACATATTTATGGTAAGGACAAACATGAGGTAGATTTTATCGAGCTGAAAGAAAGTTGGGAATATTTAATCAATCGCACTATCGGTTGATTTTGATAGGTACAAAGAGTAAAATGAAAAAAATTATATATAAATGAGGATTGCTTTCATATAAGTTCGATAATAAGGTTCGGATGTTTCTACGAGATTACCGTAAATGATTTCTCTATGAAGGTGAATGTTTTGTTAGGTGAGAAGGTTAGTAAATCACTTTTCTTTGTGACGCATTCGCCTTTATACATCAAGAGCTATGAACGCGTAGGGAGTTTTTACTTTCATACGCGTTTTTCTTAGATATATGAAAAGTTCCTTTAAAAATAGTAGAAGAGGTGGAAATTTTGTCAGCTAGCCCTTTATTAGAGCAAGAAAAAATCGTTGTTCTTGACTTCGGTAGCCAATTTAACCAATTGATTACGCGTCGTATCCGTGAATTTGGTGTTTTCAGTGAGTTACATCCTCATACGATTACAGCAGAAGAAATTAAAAATATGAACGCAGCAGGTATCATCTTTTCAGGTGGACCAAACTCAGTTTATGACGAAAAAGCCTTCCATGTAGACCCAGCTATTTTCGAATTAGGCTTACCAATCCTAGGTATTTGCTATGGTATGCAATTAATGGCACATACGCAAGGTGGAAAAGTTGAAGGTGCTGAAACACGCGAATATGGTAAAGCAGAAATTAAAGTAACAGCTTCAAACAAGTTATTCGGTAACTTACCAACTGAACAAATCGTTTGGATGAGTCACGGTGACCATGTAACAGAAGTACCAGCTGGTTTTGAAGTAATCGCAACAAGTGCTGCTTGCCCTATCTCTGCAATGGCAAATGTAGAACGTAAACTATATGCAGTACAATTCCACCCAGAAGTACGTCACTCTGTATATGGTAACGACTTATTACGTCAGTTCGTATTCGACATTTGTGGAGCAAAAGGCGACTGGTCAATGGCGAACTTCATTGAACTTGAAATCGCAAAAATCCGCGAAACAGTAGGTGACAAAAAAGTATTATGTGCACTTTCTGGCGGTGTAGACTCATCAGTTGTTGCTGTTCTAATTCATAAAGCAATTGGCGATCAATTAACTTGTATGTTCGTAGACCACAACTTGAACCGTAAAGGTGAAGTTGCGCAAGTTATGAAAACATTCACAGAAGACTTTGACATGAATCTTATTAAAATTGATGCACGTCAACGTTTCATGGATAAACTTGCAGGCGTTTCTGATCCAGAGCAAAAACGTAAAATTATCGGTAACGAATTTATTTACGTATTCGATGAAGAGGCAGCTAAACTTGAAGGTATGGACTTCTTAGCACAAGGTACTCTTTACACAGATATCATTGAATCTGGAACATCAACTGCACAAACGATTAAATCACACCATAACGTTGGTGGTCTTCCAGAAGACATGCAATTCAAATTAATTGAGCCACTTAACACATTATTTAAAGACGAAGTGCGTGCATTAGGATTAGAGCTTGGCCTTGACGAAAAAATCGTTTGGCGTCAACCATTCCCAGGTCCTGGTCTAGGTATCCGTGTACTTGGTGAAGTAACAGAAGAAAAACTAGAAATCGTACGTGAATCTGATTTCATCTTACGTGAAGAAATCGCAAAAGCTGGTCTTGATCGCGACATCTGGCAATACTTCACGGTATTACCTGACATCCGTTCAGTTGGCGTAATGGGCGATGCACGTACGTATGACTATTCAATAGGTATCCGTGCAGTAACATCTATCGACGGTATGACTTCTGACTGGGCACGCATTCCTTGGGATGTACTAGAGAAAATCTCTGTCCGCCTAGTAAACGAAGTAAAACACGTTAACCGCGTACTGTATGATATTACATCTAAGCCACCAGCAACTATTGAGTGGGAATAGTTAAATAGCAAATAGAAAAAGCTTGAAGTACTCATTTTATTGGGTTTTCTTCAAGCTTTTTATTTTTGCGATTCCGGACTCAATTATGCCGAGGCATAATTAATATAAAGGAAATATTTGTTGCTTTGTAGAATATAAAGAAAGAGTTATACGATGAATCGTTAGGTATAGTAAACTAATGACTGTCAATAGGACTCTATGTCGCTGCTTAGTTTAGGGGGATTGAAATGGAAAAAAATAAAGCGATGATTCATACACTTGCTATTGGTATGCCGAAAGAATTGCATTATAGTAATGGGCGTTCAATGATTACAGGGATTGAAAAACGAAAAGTACAAGAGGTTTATTTGTCCGTTCGTGGATTTGAAGGGGACGATGTAGCAGATAAAAAACATCATGGTGGTCCTGACCGTGCCGTTTGTTTATATCCTGCGGAGCATTACATACAATGGGAACAGGAACTGGGTAAACCGTTGCCGACAGCAGCGTTCGGTGAAAATTTAACAGTAACGAATATGTTAGAAGCGGATATTTGTATTGGCGATATTTATAAAATAGGTGATGCTGTCATCCAAATTACTCAAGGACGTGTACCATGTAGTACGATCGATAAATATACTGAGGCGAACATATTACTCAAACGTTTAATTGAAACAGGTTATACGGGTTTCCTTGCGCGTGTACTGGAAGAAGGGGCAATCTGTGCAAATTCAAAAATTGAATTAGTGGAAAAACAATCTGCGCGTGTTTCAGTTTTGCATTGCAATGAAGTGTATTTTAAAAACAAAGACGCACTTGCGATGAAAAATATACAAGCGGTTGATGCATTAGCAGAAGATTGGAAACAAAAATTAGAAAAAAGAATTCAGCTCTTACAAAGTAAAGTGATGAATTAAATATATGTCGATCAAGGGAGCGCTCCCTCGGTCACAGTATTAAAATCCTCTAGAATTCGAATGAGTTCAAAAGGATTTTTTATTTTATAACTATGATACAACGTTCAGTCCTAACCTATTTTTGCAACGATTTATTGAAATGTGAACATTAAATAAGAATTTTACACGAACTTTCGCATAACTTTTGTGAGAAATGTTCGGAAATAGGGTTGAAATCTGAAAAGTGAAATGATATATTACGATTGTAAATTAAATATGTCGTCGTATAATGTCGGGGATAAGGCCCGTGAGTTTCTACCAAGTTACCGTAAATAACTTGACTACGATTTTAGTTATATATACTAATGTATAGACACTAAATTAATTTCTCACAATAACGGTGATGAAATGTATCGTAGACATGCGACTAGTAGAGTAGTCAGTGTGTCTTTTTTGTTTTCGATATTGAAGACGACCATACGGAGGATTTCTTTAAAATGAAAAAGTATTTCATGTTCAATGAATTAGGAACTAATTATCGCCGCGAAATAATAGGTGGTATTACTACATTCCTTGCTATGGCTTACATTTTAGCGGTTAACCCTGGCATCTTAGAAAATGCAGGTATGGATAAAGGTGCTGTATTCGTAGCTACAGCATTAGCAGCTGCAGTCGGTTCTCTGATTATGGGTATATTCGCTAAATTCCCAATTTCCCTTGCTCCTGGTATGGGCTTAAATGCATTCTTTGCCTTCACTGTAGTTGGAGCTTACGGTATTCCTTGGCAGACTGGATTAACAGGTGTTTTCTTTTCAGGGGTTATCTTTATCATTCTTTCACTAACGGGTATTCGTGAAACAGTAATTAATGCAATTCCAGTTCAACTTAAATATGCAGTTTCAGCAGGAATTGGTTTATTTATAACATTTGTAGGGTTACAAGGAGCGGGTATTATCGTAGATAGCCCAGCTACATTGGTGACTTTAGGAACATTCAGTGGTTCAACTTTACTAGCTGTATTCGGGATTGTCCTTTCAATTATTCTTATTATTAAACTACGCAGTATTGGTATTTTCTTAGGGATGGTTATAACAGCAATTGTTGGTATGATTACGGGTGTGATTGATCCACCTGCAGCAGTTGTTTCAGCAATTCCGAGCGTGGATTCTACATTTATGGTAGCTTTAGATCCAATTTTCCATGACTTCGATTCATTATTAAACGTTAAATTTTTAGTTGTTGTGTTAACATTCTTGTTTGTGGATTTCTTTGATACAGCAGGTACCTTAATGGCAGTTGCAACACAAGCAGGATTAGTAAAAGATAATAAATTACCACGTGCAAGCCGTGCATTGATGGCGGATGCTCTTGCAACAACAATTGGTTCTTTATTCGGTACATCAACAACTACAGCGTATGTAGAGTCAACTTCTGGTGTAGCAGCAGGTGCTCGTTCAGGTTTCTCTGCTGTTGTAACGGCAATACTTTTCTTGATAGCATTATTCTTCTCACCGTTACTTGCTGTGGTAACTCCAGCGGTAACAGCACCAGCTCTAGTTATTGTAGGTGTTTTGATGGTATCTTCATTACGTTTAATTGATTGGGATAAATTCGAAATTGCTGTTCCTGCTTTCTTTACAGTAATAATGATGCCTCTTGGTTACTCAATTGCTACTGGTATTGCAATAGGTTTTGTATTCTATCCAATAACAATGCTTTTAGCGGGTCGTAAAAAAGAAATTCACCCTATGATGTACGGATTATTCTTTGTCTTCCTTGCATACTTTATCTGGGTGCGCTAATTATAAATACACACTAGAAATATAAAAAGCACCTCAATTGTTAGAAACGAAACTAACAATTGTAGGTGCTTTTCTTATTGGAGAATAAAAAAATATAAAATGATATTAATGGTAAGAAAACCTTCATCAATTTATGCAGGAGAAAAGGGAAGCTACTAATATAAGAAATCAGGAGAAATTGAAATAAGCGATTATAGTGTCAATGTGGAACATATAACATTCATGTGAAGTTATTTATATATTATAGAAGAAACTCCTTTTCATTAATTAGAATAGTTTTACTTTAATAATTCGCTTGCAAACTTAATATTAAGGTGATATATTTATAAACGTTGTTACGAAACAAACAACAACAACTAAAAAATACTAACATAACTAGTTGACATAGAGTTAACAACATGTTAAAGTATAGAAAGTCACTTGAATGTGACGAACAAATGAACCTTGAAAACTGAACAAGCAAAACGTAATCAATAAAGTTTTTAGTAGCTAACCTTTAGTTAGTGAACGAAACAAAATTTTGGACATCA
>NZ_JBNNUX010000052.1:0-20804 GCF_050280145.1 Lysinibacillus sp. NPDC093688 | reverse complement strand
GGTAAAAACGCCACGTCCTGTGGCATTACCGAAATGACCGACATCGTGTCGGCCCTCGTGCAGGCCTAAGCACAAAGCCGATTCCGGACGCAATTTTGCCGAGGCAAAATTGATATGTATAAAATGAGTCGTTTGTTTCAAGCTATGAAAAAAAAGGAGTGATGAAAGTGCGTATAGTAAGCATAATTTTTGCTTTGATGTTGGGGATTAGTATATTTGCTATTCCACAAAATGACGCCATTGCATTTACCGAGCAACAGATTTCTCGTGGTGCTTATGGAGATGATGTAATTGAGCTACAAGCAAGGCTACAATACTTAGGATTTTATAAAAGTAAAATTGATGGCAAATTTGGCTATAACACATATTGGGCTTTACGAAATTTTCAACAAAAATATGGTTTACCAGTCGATGGAATTGCCGGTGCTAAAACTAAAAAAACTTTATCAGGTCATTCAGATTTTGATGAAGGATGGGTTAAGGCACAATTAAATGCAGGAAATCAATTTACCTATTATGGTGGTGTGCCACTTGAACAGCAAGTAAAAACAAATACTGGCGGTGGTGGAGGAGGAGGTAAAAGTAGTGGAAGTAGTAATAATAATGGGACTAAAACTCAAGTACCTCCAAAGTATACTGACAGAGATATACAATTAATCGCGAATGCGGTTTATGGTGAAGCTCGAGGAGAGCCTTATGAAGGTCAGGTAGCAGTAGCGGCCGTTATTTTAAATCGTTTAGAAAGTCCTGAATTCCCGAATACTATTTCAGGTATTATTTTCCAACCGCTAGCATTTACTGCGGTGGCAGATGGACAAATTTGGCTTGAACCAAATGAACGTGCAAAAGAAGCAGTTCTTGATGCTATGAATGGTTGGGATCCTTCAGAAAATGCACTTTATTATTTTAATCCGAAAACAGCTACAAGTAAGTGGATTTGGTCACGACCACAAATTAAACGAATTGGAGAACACATTTTCTGTTCATAAGAAAGGAGGAAAAAAATGAGAACTATGCTCGTTATACTCACTGCGGCAGTTATTGGCTTAGGGGCATATAGCATTAATATACACGGAAAAAACGCAAGTTTACAACGTACTGTGCTTGCTCAGTACACGGATAATTTAACGGATGCATCTGAGAAATTATCGCATCTACAAAGATCTGTTTCACAATCTCTATTGTTTAGGGATGACAATGCCATTCACAATGAGTTAGATTCTGTTTGGCGACTGAGCTCTGACGTTCGATCTTCTATGTCGAATATTCCTATCGGACAGGAAATGTCGAACGACTGGTTAAGTTACTTAGGGCGCCTAGGAGATGAGGCAAAGAGAACATCTAAAACAGGTGATTACCAAGCTTGGCGAGAAAAAATGCCACAAATCTCTACAAATTTACAATCACTTTCAGATGAATGGTCAGCTGCAACAGTAGATTTTTATAAAAATAACGGTAAGATGGATGTCTGGTTACGACAAGTAGATACTAAGAACCCGAATACAACATTTGATAATGTACAAAAGACATTAAAGGGTTACGGCGAAAAAGACTTCCCACTTACATTAAGTGAATCAGATTGGCAGAAAAAAATAGATCTTCAAGCATTACAGGATTCAGTCATTACTGAAAAAGAAGCATTGGAAAAAGTAAAACAATTATTCCCTATCATAAAAGATGCAACATTTACTGTTACGAAAAGTAGCGATACTGCACCATATCCGTTTTATCATATCCAATTCCATCAAGGTATTCGTTTAGGATATGTCGACCTAACAGAAAAAGGTGGGCATTTACTATCCTATTTAGTGGAACGTCCAGTAGATGAAGCAAGGCTATCACAAGATGAAATTATGAAAAAAGCTGAAGAATATGTAAAACGACTTGGTATGAATGATGTAGCATTTGTGGAAACTCGTGAAAATCATCAAGCATGGCATGTGACATTTGCACGTGTTCACCCTGGTGATAATGCATTGGTTTATGCAGATGGGGTGCAATTAAAGCTTGCTAAGGATACAGGCGAGTTACTTGGTGCAAATGCGATGGAATATATTCAAGAAGAGACGATTAAACCACAAACTGCAAAACCAATTGATTGGAAAACTTTCTTTGATCCCGACGTGAAAGTAGAAGAAGTAAGAAAAATTTATACAGATAATGGTCAATTTGAACAGCGTCTTTGTTATGAGGTAATTGCGGTTCGTGATAAAAACACGCAAGAAACGTTCAGAATTGTTATTGACGCAGAAAATCACAATGTTTTAAAAGTGGAATATTTAACGTAATCCATGAAAAAACTACCAGTTTTCATATAGCCAGAATGGGCATCTCGTGCGATAATAAAGTATATTTGTGTTCGGGGAGATGCTCATGGAAATAAAAATTGGTACACAATTAGAACTTGAACCAACTTATACAGAGAGTGTTGAAAAATTCCGCTGTAAAGTTGTAGAACAAAATGAAAATATTATTTACATTGATTATCCAATAAATGTTGCCACAAAGAAAACAGCTTTTTTAATAGATGGATCTGAATTTAGAGCAACTTTTCGCACGGAGGATAAACAATCATTTGCTTTTAGTACTGAAGTGATTGGACGTAAAGCTGGTCATATTCCTATGATTATGTTGCATTGTCCAAAGGAAGATGACTTTATCAAAATTCAGCGTCGTGAATATGTACGTGTGGAAACGCCTGTGGATGTAGCGATACAATTTAAGGATTACAAATATCAGCTAGTAACAACGGATGTTAGCGCAGGTGGTTTAGCAGTTATCTTGAAAGGGGCAATTTCTTTCCGAGCTGGTGATGAGGTTCGGTTAACAATCGTTTTACCATATGCCAACGGGGATGTTAAATACGTGATTACGGATGCGTTGGTTGTTCGTATATTCGAAAAAGATGACAAAAAAATTGCCACTATACAACTAACAGATACTGATGATGTAGACCAACAGCATATTGTTCGTTTCTGCTTTGAACGTCAGTTAGTGAATCGTCGTAAAGAAATAAATCCTTTTGATGATTGAGAAAATCTATGAATTTTTGCAGGGAGTTTACACACCTTTCAACTCGCGTAGTAATTTGATTTTAGAAAGCCCTCTCCTTGAAGAGGGCTTTTTTATGATACAATATGGTGTGATAGAAAGTAGGGGGAAATATGAAGAAAAACATTCAAATTGCGATTGATGGACCGGCTGGTGCTGGGAAAAGCACAATCGCAAAAATCGTTGCAGAGGCACTTGAATTTACTTATATCGACACAGGTGCTATGTATCGTGCTGTCACGTATAAAGCAATGCAACAAAACATACATTTAGATGATGAAACAAAATTAGCAGAAATGCTAGCATCTAGCACAATTGAATTAAAGCCTTCTTCTCAAGGACAACTTGTTTTTTTAGATGGGAAGAACGTTTCTGCTGAAATTCGATCAAATGAAGTAACGTCATCTGTTTCACAAGTAGCGGCTCATGCTGAAATACGTGAACTATTAGTAACACAGCAACAAAAGCTCGCGGCTAATGGTGGTGTTGTTATGGATGGGCGCGATATTGCTACACATGTATTAAAGAATGCAGAACTAAAAATATTTATGTCTGCAACTGTAGAAGAGAGAGCGAGACGTCGTTTTATTGACAATCAAAAGCGAGGAATTGAATCTACCGTTGAAAAGCTTCAAGAAGAAATTGCCCTGCGCGATAAAATGGATAGCGAACGTGAAGCATCACCACTAATTCAAGCAGAAGATGCCATGTTTTTAGACACGACAGCCTTATCAATTGATAATGCTGCACAGGCCATTTTAAAATTAGCGCAAGAAAAAATGCTATAAATCCTAAAATTTCAGACATTTTTAAAATTTAAAGGATTATTTTTGTCTTTGGCTTCAATATCGAATAAAATAGTAAGGGAAGATGCGAAGGAGGGTTACATATGTCTGAAGAAATGAACAATGTAGAACAAACGTTAAACGAAGGTGATATCGTCAAAGGTATTGCTGAGCAGGTTGATGAAAAAGCGGTAACTGTTTCAATCCCAGGTGCACCATTTGACGGTATTGTACCAATAAGTGAATTATCAAGCTTACACATTGAAAAAGCGTCTGACGTCATCTCTGTCGGAGATGAGTTGGAGTTGATGATTACAAAAGTTGAAGAAGAAAACTATGTATTATCAAAACGTAAAGTAGATGCTTTAAAAGCATGGGATACACTTGAGCAACAATTCAACGCTGAGGAAATTTTCGAAGCGGAAGTAAAGGATATTGTTAAGGGTGGCCTTGTCGTAGATTTAGGAGTACGTGGCTTCGTTCCAGCATCTCTAGTAGAAGACTACTTTGTTGATGATTTTGAAGACTATAAAGGTAAATCTCTTAACTTTAAAATTGTTGAGCTTGATAAAGAAAAAAATCGCTTGATCTTATCACATCGTGCTGTAGTGGAAGCTGAAAAAGCTTCTCAAAAGAAAAATGTCATTAACCAAATTAAAACTGGTGACGTTTTAAATGGTAAAGTACAGCGTATTGCATCATTTGGTGCATTTATTGACCTTGGTGGTATTGATGGTCTTGTTCATATTTCACAAGTGTCTCATGAGCATGTGGGTGATGTGAGTGAGGTTTTATCAGAAGGACAAGAGGTGAAGGTAAAAGTCCTTTCAGTAGATCCAGCAAATGAGCGTGTTTCGTTATCTATTAAAGATACGATGCCTGGTCCTTGGTCGAACATTGAAGAGCGTGCAGCTAAAGGTACAGTGTTAGATGGAAAAGTAAAACGTCTTACTTCTTTCGGAGCGTTTGTGGAAGTTTTCCCAGGTGTAGAAGGTTTAGTGCATATTTCGCAAATCGCGCATAAGCATATTAACACGCCACATGAGGCTTTAAAAGAAGGACAAGAGGTACAGGTGAAAGTGCTTGACGTAAATGCTGAAGATGGCCGCTTAGCATTAAGCATTAAAGATTTACTTGAAAATCCTGAGGCAGAGGAAGTAATCGACTATGAATTACCAGAAGAAAACACAGGCTTCTCTTTCGGTGATGTTATTGGCGATAAACTGAAAAACTTTAAATAAACTTGACAAGCGAGGATACAGTTTGTGTCCTCGCTTTTTTATGGAGGAAATGGTTAGAAAAGCCAAAGCGACGGAAAGAACAATTATAGTAAAACGGATAGAATAAATCAGACTCGAAGATAACCACATCACATTGAACATTCAAATAGAACAGCCGAAATGATATAAAAATCCTTAAATAAATGGAAAGATCAGTACATAGCGCGCTCCTTCATGGATATGATATGATATAATGGCATTTTTCGTGTATAATAGCGAAAGACAAGAAGTTGGAAGGATGAAGTACAGATGACGAAACCAGTAGTAGCCATCGTAGGTCGTCCGAACGTAGGTAAGTCGACGATTTTTAATCGTATCGTTGGAGAACGTGTATCGATTGTGGAAGATATTCCAGGCGTTACACGCGACCGTATTTATAGTTCGGCAGAGTGGTTAGCACATGATTTTAATATTATTGATACAGGTGGTATTGAGATTGGAGACGAGCCGTTTTTAGAGCAAATTCGTCAACAAGCAGAAATCGCCATTGATGAAGCGGACGTTATTATCTTTATGACAAATGGTCGTGAAGGTGTAACAGCTGCTGATGAGCAAGTAGCTAAAATTTTATACAAAACAAAAAAACCAGTCGTTTTAGCAGTGAATAAAATTGATAACCCAGACATGCGCGAAATGATTTATGATTTCTATGCGCTTGGCTTTGGTGAGCCTTGGCCAATTTCTGGTTCTCACGGCTTAGGCTTAGGGGATTTATTGGACGAATGTGCACAACATTTCCCTAAGGAAGATGAAGAGCAATATGGAGACGAGGTTATTAAATTCTCGTTAATTGGTCGACCAAATGTAGGGAAATCCTCATTAGTAAATGCTTTTTTAGGCCAAGACCGCGTAATTGTTAGTAATATCGCGGGGACTACTCGTGATGCTATTGACACGCCTTATGAGTATGATGATCAGGAATATGTCATTATAGATACTGCAGGTATGCGTAAAAAAGGGAAAGTATACGAAACGACAGAGAAATATTCTGTATTACGTGCGTTACGAGCAATTGAACGCTCTGATGTTGTTTTAGTCGTTCTAAATGCAGAAGAAGGCATTCAAGAACAAGATAAAAAAATTGCAGGCTATGCGCATGAAGCAGGAAAAGCTATTGTTATTGTAGTTAATAAATGGGATGCCATTGAAAAAGACGAAAAAACAATGAACGTCTTTACACAACAAATTCGTGAGCATTTCTTATTCTTAGACTATGCACCGATTATTTTTGTATCGGCCAATACAAAACAGCGTGTACATCAAATTTTACCGATTATACAACGTGTAAGTGAAAACCACGCAATGCGTATTCAATCATCTATCCTTAATGAGGTGATTGAGGATGCTGTGGCACGTAACCCAGCACCAGCTGATAAGGGACGCCGTCTTCGTATCTACTATGCTACACAAGTTGCGATACAGCCACCGACGTTTGTGGTGTTTGTTAATGAACCAGAGCTAATGCATTTCTCTTATGAACGATTTTTAGAAAACCGTATCCGAGAAACATTTGATTTTGAAGGAACGCCAATTCGATTAATTCCCCGAGCTCGTGCTTAGGAAAAATATACACATACAATACGCCAGCCCGACAATTTTGTTGGGTGGCGTCTTTTTACAAGAGAAGAAAGTATAGTTTTCTCTAGCATTTTTCGAAACTAATAAGAGTGAATTGTCTTTTCTTAACAAGGGAGGATTTTGAATGGAAAAAGTTTGTGTGTTAGGGGCAGGCTCGTGGGGGACAGCACTTGCGATGGTACTTGCAGAAAATGGGCATGATACACTTCTATGGACTCATCGAACAGATCAAGCTGAAGAAATTAACAACCTGCATACAAATAGGAAGTATTTACCTGAAACAGTACTGCCAACAAATTTGTATGCGACAAGTGATATTGCTAAGGCAGTTGCTCATTCGGAGACAATTGTCGTAGCCGTGCCTACTAAGGCTATTCGAGAAGTATGTGAAAAAATGATAGCAACATTCGATAAAAAAATACTGTTTGTGCATGTATCGAAGGGAATTGAGCCCGATACATTAAAACGAATTTCGGAAATTTTAGTAGAAAGTCTACCTGCAGAATTTGTAGAAGAAGTTGTTGTACTTTCAGGTCCAAGTCATGCAGAGGAAGTTGTCTTACACCACCCGACAACTGTTACAGCGGCTTGTGCAAACATTGAAGCTGCAGAAAAAGTGCAGGATTTATTTATGAACCAATATTTCCGTGTCTACACAAACAAAGATGTGATTGGCGTAGAAATAGGTGGCGCATTAAAAAACGTCATTGCATTAGCCGCAGGTATTTCAGACGGCTTAAATTATGGTGATAATGCCAAAGCGGCACTTATTACTCGAGGTTTAGCTGAAATTTCACGTCTTGGTGTTGAAATGGG
Source organism: Lysinibacillus sp. NPDC093688 (assembly GCF_050280145.1). Lineage (NCBI taxonomy): Bacteria > Bacillati > Bacillota > Bacilli > Caryophanales > Bacillaceae > Lysinibacillus > Lysinibacillus sp. NPDC093688. The sequence continues at coordinate 13,294 of NZ_JBNNUX010000052.1, read as the reverse complement.
AGGGAATCCATTCACATTCTCAGGACTTACAGGCATGGGGGACTTAATTGTAACATGTACAAGTGTACACTCTCGTAATTGGCGCGCAGGTAATTTACTGGGGCAAGGCATGAAGCTACCAGAGGTACTCGACCAAATGGGCATGGTTGTTGAGGGGGTACGCACAACAAAAGCGGCCTATCAGCTAGCAAAGAAATATGACGTTGCTATGCCGATAACAGCGGAGCTTTATAGTGTTCTATTTAATAATATCGAACCTAAAATAGCGGTTGATACATTGATGATGCGTATGAAAAAGCGAGAAATCGATGACATGATATACTAAATTAATAAAAATGGATAAATAAGGTAATTGATATACCTGATCTATTTGATTAGTTTTGTCATAAAATGGACATAAATAAGGTGTCTCAGGGAATAGCTGAGACGCCTTATTGTGTGCTTTTAATTGAATATGCTAAAAAGTTATAAAGGTTGTCCATTTGATGATAGTTACTGGACAACTATTTCTTTTTAGCGAAAGCACATAGTATAATATACTTTGATTGTTTCGTGACGTTGTAGAAAGGTGGTTGTCTTAAATGGGTCCGTTAGCACATTTGCCTGCACTTGATGTAATGTGGGTATCGTTTTATTGTATCGGTTTTTTAATTATATCTATCGGTTTAATTTATTTAGCTCGTAATAAAGTTTCGAACGTTTTTTTACGTACAATCGTAAATTTAATTGCATACATACTGTTTGGACTTGGCACATTTTTAATGGTACTAATTGTTGCCACATGGCCGGCATAAAAATGATGAGGTGGAAGTGACATGAAAAAACTAAGTGCTTTTCTTTTGGTAGTAGTAACCGCTGTACTTCTAGTAGGTTGTGCATATCCAGAAGACGAGAAAAGGGCAAAATTAGTGCCTGATGCTGACCAATTAGCTGCGGTTCAGCGTGCGGTTAATGAATATCGTGAAGCAACTGGTGGACTAGTTCCAATTAAAAATAGCGAGCTAGATACAGATATATATATAAAATATTTAATTGATTTTGAAAAATTAATGCCTAAATATCTTGCACAAATTCCTGGGAACGCCTATGAAAAGGGTGGGATTTTCCAGTATATTATTTGGGATCCTGAGAATGAAGCTAAAGTAAAATTGGTAGATTTAAATGCTGCAGAGCGAATTCGTGAAATTAATATTCGTAAACTTTCTACCCAATATTTACCGATAAAGGGTGCAGCTTCTGATAATGTATATCAAATTAACTTTGAAGAATTGGGCTATAAAACAGATGTAACTGTGAAAAGCCCCTATTCTGGTACCGAATTACCAATATTTATGACAGGCGATGGCGAAATGCATGTCGACTATTCGATCGACTTAGGTCAACTACTAAAAGAAGACAAGCCTTCTGTGAAGCCTGGAGATGATATTCGTCAGCTACTTGTCGATAAATATCCAGTAGTACCAGCTTATTCTATACCGTATACAGTAGATGAAAATGGTGAGCCAATTTATTCTATGGATGCCTATAATAGTGACGCAAAAAAAGCTAGAGAAAAAGCTAGAGAAAAAGCAATTCAAGAGTCTGAATCTAAAACTAAAAAAGATTAGTCGAAAAGCTCCTTACATTTGTGAGGGGCTTTTCATATTTATCTATCCGCCCGCATATAGTGAAAAAGCGTAGATAAAGGAGGCAGAAACCTTGAGTGAAGCAGTATTTAGAGAAATTGCAGAGCGCACAAATGGCGATGTTTATATTGGTGTTGTCGGTCCAGTACGTGTAGGTAAATCAACATTTGTAAAAAAGGTTATGGAAGCGGTCGTGTTACCAAATATTGTGGATGAAACAGAAAGAATGCGAGCACAAGACGAGTTGCCACAAAGCTCACCGGGGCCAGTCATTATGACTGCTGAGCCGAAGTTTGTGCCTGCCCAAGCAACACGTATTGCGGTTGGTGATGATGAAATGCCGTTCTCAATTCGTTTAGCCGATTGCGTTGGTTATATCATTGAAGGTACAAAGGGCTATGAGGATGAAAATGGGCCAAAATTTGTGCATACACCTTGGCATACAGAGCCTATTCCTTTCCAAGAAGCGGCGAAAATAGGCACAGATAAAGTAATTCGTGACCATGCCAATATTGGGATTGTTGTAACAACAGATGGCACAGTTAATGGTATAAGTCGTCGTGCAGCAGAGAAGGCAGAAGAGGAAATTGTAGAGCAATTAATGGATATTGGAAAACCTTTTGTTATTGTACTAAATTGTCAAATGCCGGCCCGAGAGGAAACCGTACAGCTTCGAAATGAGTTATTTGAGCGCTATAATGTCCCAGTAATTGCCACTGCAATTGATCAAATGCGTGCATCTGATATTCAGTATATTTTGCAAGAAGCATTATTTGAATTTCCAATTCGAACAATTGAGGTGGAGAAACCAGATTGGTTAGATGTTTTAGATGCAACACACCCATTGAATGTTGCGCTAATTGATTCGATGGAAGAAGTGTTGTCATCTATTATGAAAATTAGAGATGTGCAGCAGGCGTCAGATGCCTTTAAAGCCATTGATTTTATTGATCAAAGTGAAGTGGTACATGTGGATGCTGGTGTTGGGAATGCAGTTATTCGAGTGTCATTACAAAGTGAGCTATATAAGTCGGTGTGTAATGAATGGCTAGAAGAACCAATTGAGACGAAGCGAGATTGGCTAGTATTTATTAAAGAGGCGGCAGAAGCAAAAGAGGCGCAAAAACGCTTTAAAAGTGCAATTAATGAAGCAGATTCGACTGGTTATGGTGTCACATTGCCGATGATGCAGGAGTTTGAACCAACAGCACCAGAGCTCATTAAACAAAATAATTTTTATGGTGTGCGTATGAAGGCAAAAGCGCCATCATATCATATCATTCGTGTAGATATGGATTCAGAATTCGCGCCATTAATCGGCTCAGAATTCCACAGTCAACAATTGCTTAAGGATTTAAATCATGCTTATCTACATGATCGTGATGCATTATGGAACACACAGCTTTTTGGAACTCCCCTACATGAAGTGTTAAAAGAAGGGATACGCTATAAAATGGATGCTGTTCCAAATACAGCTAAAAAACGGATGCGACAAACAATTGAACGTATGGTGAACGAAGGTGATAGAGGGTTAGTTACATTTATTTTGTAGTGATAAAATGAATAAAAAAAGCGCAAAAAATTATTACAGGGCTTTTCGTTCTTATGCGAAAAGTCCTGATATTTTTGTTTTTTGGGTGAAAAACTTATTTTTTGGTTATAATCATGAATGAATACAGTTGCGTAGCGGTTTTCTATGTGTTAATCTTTTTACAGAATTGGTTCATGACCCTTTGAGAGGAGGTGAATGGTGTGAATAAAACAGAATTAGTAAACTCTGTTGCTGAAGCTGCAGGTCTTTCTAAAAAAGACGCTTCTAAAGCAGTTGAAGCTGTATTTGATACAATTCAAGATGCTCTTGCAAAGGGTGACAAAGTACAATTAATTGGTTTTGGTAACTTTGAAGTACGTGAACGTGCGGCTCGTAAAGGTCGTAACCCACAAACTGGTAAAGAAATCGAAATCGCTGCTAGCAAAGTACCTGCTTTCAAACCAGGTAAAGCGCTTAAAGATGCTGTAAAATAATACACGTCTGGTAGTTACATAGAGCAGTCTTCATGTAAACGAACATGAAGGCTGCTCTTTTTAACTTATTTCAGCGGGTGTTGCATAGATAACTAAAAATTTAATGGTACATAGAAAGATGACATAAACGTAAGTGTAAGCAATATAGAGATCCTATGAACAATTTAGGCCTATCACTGAAAGTCGGGATCTATTTTTTTGAAACTTATAGATATATTTAGTTGGTTGGAGTGGAGACAGGGCATCTTCTAAGGGAATCAGCTTCCCTAGAGCGCAAGCGAGTAGAGGAACGAAGGCTAAAAGCATCGCATTTGTAATAATCCTTCGCACAAAAAAACATCTGTCGCCCGGAACGGAAATTAACCCGACGTTATTGTGACGAGCTAAAATTTACAAAACATACTACTAATTAGAAAGTGTTAAATGGCAATTTTATTCATATAGCGTTGAATTTCTTTTGAATCAAGTAAGTCGTTTTGCGCTTACCTTTTGGATGTGCTACGATGCATAAGGAAATGTGTAATGTATTGATACGCAGGAGGGTTTTAACGGATGTCGAATGTTGATTTATTGAAAATAGAAGAAGCAGTAAAAATGATATTAGAAGCGGTAGGCGAAGATGTAAATCGTGAAGGTTTACTCGATACACCGAAACGTGTAGCAAAAATGTATGCAGAAATGTTTAGTGGCTTACATGAAGACGCAAAAGATTATTTTAAAACAGTGTTTCATGAAGACCATGAAGAATTAGTACTTGTAAAGGACATTCCGTTTTATTCGATGTGTGAGCATCATCTAGTGCCTTTTTACGGAAAAGCTCATGTCGCATACATACCAAACGATGGCATTGTTGCTGGACTAAGTAAATTAGGCCGTGCAGTAGAAACGATTGCTCGTCGTCCGCAATTACAAGAACGTATTACTTCTTCAGTGGCAGAGACAATTATGGAAATGCTCTCTCCGAAAGGTGTTTATGTAGTGATTGAGGCGGAGCATATGTGCATGACTATGCGAGGACTTAAGAAGCCAGGATCTAAAACTGTGACATCGGTTGCACGTGGTATTTACGAAGAAGATGAAGTAAAACGTAGAGAAGTTTTATCATTTATTCAAATGTCTTAAATTGTATGTCTAATTATGTTATGATGGACAAAGAATTTGTCGGATTTAAGGAGTGTACAGACAATGGCACAAGATTATATTGTTATTCAAGCAGAGGAAGATGGCGTGCATGTAATCGGTTTAACACGAGGTACAGATACAAAGTTCCATCATTCTGAAAAATTAGATGCAGGCGAAGTTATGATTGCTCAATTTACCGAACATACATCTGCCATGAAAATTCGTGGGAAAGCACAGATTCATACAGCTCATGGTGTTATTAATAGCGAAGCGAAAAAGTAATAAAGAGCAATTACATTCAGAAGTGCTTTAGAAATGGTTTTATGTTCATGGCAAATTAGTGATGGCACATATAAATCGACTAAATGTGTAAACTGTTTTTAACTTGCTTTCAGCAAATGTCTTTTGTAGCGTAAGCAAAGCGTCAGCTACAATTGTTTTTTACAACGGCAGTTACAGAAGTTAAAGCCTCCGGCGGATGCCACGGAATCAGAAAGAAGTTCTTAGAGGATGTTAGCGTAAAATCATCGCATCCATGCGATAACGGCTAACTTGACCTGCACCAGTAAAAACGCCACATTCTGTGGCATAACCGAAATGACCGACATCGTGTCGGCCCTCGTACAGGCCTAAGAACAAAGCCGATTCCTGACGCATATTTGCCAAGGCATAATTGATTGGGGAAGCTCTGCTGTCTATCATGTTGAATAAGCAAAAATTTTTTATTCCGAATCGTCGCGTGTGCTATAATGACTCAGTAAGCAAGCGTTAGATCCATGAAGTGGCTAACGTATTTGAAAGTGAAATGGAGTAAGGTCTATGAATGCAACATACATTCAAAATTCAATTGCACAATTAAAAACAGAGATTTTCATGGATGTTCGTCATAGAACTTTGCAAAAATACACAGGGGTGCCTGTGCTCGATGAAAATCAATTATTTTACTTGTTAGTTCCCTTTTTGAATGGTGAGGAGTGGCAGCAAGAGGAAAGAGAAGCTGCCATCACTGTTGGAATTGTGTACGCAGCCTTAGCGGCTCACGATCATATAAAAGAATTAGATGCCACATCAAAAGAACAGCAGCTAACCGTTTTAGCTGGAGACTTTTATAGTGGTCGTTATTATGAAATTTTAGCGATGTCGGGAAATATCGAATTGATTAGAAGTTTGTCACAAGGGATTGTGGAACGTTGTGAACACCAAATTAAAGTATATGAAGCAGAAAAACGATCAGTCGAACAATGGTATGCCTCAATAACTAACATTGAATCGGGATTGATCTCAAAATTTTTTGAGCTCTATTCGTTTGGAAACTATATTCCACTTGTAGAGAAGAGCTTATTAATCTTGCGTTTAGAAAGAGAATGGGCGACATATCAACGTGGGCAAGTAACGTTAATGAGTAGGGTTCTTGAAGAAAGTGCGAGATCTGCTGGAGCGACCTATGTCAACGTCATACAGGACAAAATTGTGCAATTAAAAACAGAGCTGTTACAGGTGATAGAAGATGCATCGTTTTTACAAGGTGATGTGAAACAAGTTCTACAAGCGCGTGTAGAGGCATCCATTGCTTCTACTAATGGATAAGAGAGGTTTTTCAAAATGGCTAAAACGAAAGAAGAGCACGTGCACGAAGTATTTGAAAGTATTTCGCAAAGCTATGACAAAATGAATGGTGTTATTAGCTTCCAAATGCATGTTGGCTGGCGCAATGATACGATGAAGCTTATGGCAGTAAAACCTGGAGCGAAAGCACTGGATGTTTGCTGTGGTACGGCAGATTGGACAATTGCCTTAGCAGAGGCAGTTGGTGAAGGTGGAGAAGTAAAAGGGGTAGACTTCAGTAAAAACATGCTGAAGGTTGGCGAACAAAAAGTAAAGCCATACCCACAAATTGAATTAATACATGGAAATGCTATGGAATTGCCTTTCCAAGATAATACATTTGATTATGTAACAATTGGTTTTGGGCTTCGTAATGTACCAGATTATTTACAAGTTTTAAAGGAAATGAATCGTGTTGTAAAACCTGGAGGAGTGGTTGTTTGTTTAGAAACATCTCAATCTGAAATTCCCGGCTATCGACAGCTATTCCGTTTTTATTTTAAATATATAATGCCGGTATTTGGTAAAATATTTGCGAAAAGCTTTAAAGAATATTCTTGGTTACAGGAATCAGCAAATGATTTCCCAGGTATGAAGAAGTTAGCGGCAATGTTTGAACAGGCAGGTTTAGAAAAAGTAACGTACAAAGCATACAGTGGCGGTGCTGCGGCAATGCATATGGGCTTTAAAAAGGTACGTTAATGGGGGAAGGTTTTCACAAGTGGAAAAGATGAAGTTAAAACTACTCTATTCCGATTTGAAATCAGATATCGATATCATTGAAAAAGAATTAGAAAATGCAGTGTACTCTTCTTCAGGTTTGATCAATGATGCTTCTCTCCATTTATTGCAAGCTGGTGGTAAACGGATACGACCAATTTTTGTGTTGCTTGGCGCGAAATTTGGTGACTATGATATCGAAAAGATGAAGGATGTAGCCGTGCCAGTAGAGCTTATTCATATGGCATCACTTGTGCATGATGATGTAATTGATGATTCCAATATGCGAAGAGGACGCCCGACTGTCAAATCACAATGGAATAATAGAGTTGCAATGTACACGGGCGATTTTATTTTTGCACGTGCACTTGAATATATTACAAAGCTTGAAGACCCATTAGTTCATCAAATTTTAGCACGTACAATGGTGGAAATTTGTAACGGTGAAGTCATTCAAATCGAAGATAAATTTAGACTAGATCAAGGATTAAAGGATTATTTTAGACGAATTAAACGCAAGACGGCGTTACTAATTTCTTCTAGTTGTGAACTTGGTGCAGTAGCAGCAGGTGTCGATCCCAAAACAGTGAGACATTTGAAACGCTTCGGTTATTTTGTAGGCATGAGCTTCCAGATTATCGATGATGTTTTAGACATAATGGCAACAGATAAAGAATTAGGGAAGCCAGCAGGTAGTGATTTATTGCAGGGCAATATTACATTACCGATTCTATTGTTAAAAGATGATCCTGGGATGCAACCTTATTTGGTAAAAGTATTCGCAGGTACTTTGACGGAGGTAGAACGTCAAAATATGCTGCGATATGTGCGTAAATCCGACGCGATTGAGAAAGCTAATAAAATGAGTGATAAATATTTGAAAAAGGCATTACAGGAAATAGATGCATTACCAAAACATCCTGTCAAGAAAAAACTACGTGATGTCGCTTTATTTATGGGTAAGCGTAAATTCTAGCTTTTTGTTGTACAAAGCCTGATTTTTTGTTAATATTTATCGGTAGGTGTAAAACCTGTTATACGAATTTAAGGAGTGTTTTAAACATGGCAATCGAACAAACTTTTTTAATGGTTAAGCCTGATGGCGTAGAACGTCAAGTAGTAGGAGATATCGTAGATCGTTTTGAACGTCGCGGTTTTGTATTGAAAGGTGCTAAATTAATGGTAATTCCTACAGAATTAGCAGAAAAGCACTATGCTGAACATGCTGAGCGTCCATTCTTTGGTGAATTAGTTGATTTCATCACTTCTGGTCCTGTATTCGCAATGGTATGGGAAGGCGAAAACGTAATTAAGCTTGCTCGTACAATGATGGGAGCAACTAAACCTGAAGAATCTAACCCAGGTACAATCCGTGGTGACTATGCTACAACTGTTTCTCACAACATCATTCACGGTTCTGATTCACTTGCTTCTGCTGAGCGTGAAATCGGCTTATTCTTCGGTGAATTAGTTTAATTTCTTTCAGCGTTGAGAGTAGCGAAAAAAACTACGAATAGAACTAAATAAAAAAATCATCTATTTTCCGATGAAACTTTTACCTTCTAACAAAAAATGTTAGGAGGTTTTTTTGTTTGTCTAAATCTTTTAATAAAGTTAATACAAACATTGATTTAGATTTATTTACTATCAAAGCTGAAAAAGATTCAAAAGAAAAAGTGATAAAAAAAACCAATAACCCAATAGTTAAAATTGATTCATTTGATGATATGGATAGCAGAAATATACAAATTGGACATGCTTTAAAAATTTTAAATCAACAATGGCGACTAAGTGGGTTAAGACCAAGGACAATTGATAGTTATAACTATAATTTTAAGCGTTTTGTTGAGGTTACCGATGTTGAATATCTCCACGAAATCAACAATGAAAAAATTTATCAATATTTATCGAGTTTCCAAAATGTGAAGGACACTTCCTTACATGGTCGTTTAAAGCAAATTAAAGCCGTTTTAAGCAAGTGTCACGATAACGGATGGTATAACTCGAAGTTTTGGAAAAACATCAAAATAAAAGTAAATACAAGCGTTAAGGAAGCTACTACAGAAAAAGAGTTAGCTTTATTATTATCACTTTTGGATAAATCAACATATTCGGGATTACGTGATAGTATAGCAATTTTACTTTTATACAAAACAGGCATCCGAATTAAAACATTGGGTGCATTGAGAGAGCAGAATATTGATTTTGATAATATGCTACTGAAATTGCAGGGAGAAATAATGAAGGCGCATAGACCATTGATTCTTCCTTTAGATGATGAAATGTGTACTTTATTAAGAGAGTTGATTTCAATAAACGATGATATCAGGAAGGAACATAGAGAGAAGAATGATTATATTTTTCTTTCAAACATTGGCGTACCAATTTCAAATACAGTTTCACCTTCAAATTTAATTGCAAAAAATTTATGGGTATACAGTAAAAAGTGGAATTTAAAGAACGTTAATCCTCATTCGATTCGAAGATTATACGCTCAAAATTTGGTGAAGCGAGGTGCAGATATAAATTTAGTATCACATGCATTAGCACACTCTAATTTAACTAGTACCTCTATATATTTAGGACTTAATCCAAATACAGTGGCAAAGAATTTACGTGATTTTTTATAGAGAAGTAAGCAATAAAAAAGAGGGTTAGCACTCGCAATGCTACCCTCCAACGCTTTTAGCCATACAGGAATACAACTAAATATGAGCGTTTAACATGCCTTCATTTTACTTCAAAAAAAGTGGAAATGCAAAGGTCTAGTTTCCTATTGTCTTTTTTAGGTAGCATGAGGTCATGTTTGCTCGTTGGTGGAAACCTAGTAACACCAATTGCAACTAAACTTGACAGGTTATGACGTTCCCATCGCACACAAACGTCTAGGATACCACTACAAGCTTCCTTGTTTGTTTGGGTGTCTGAATGGTGTTAGCGACCAATAACGGCTAGGAGTGGAAGGTCTGAATGATTAAGGTCATGCAGAATACATAATACATTGTAATTGTTGCTGAATTCCTTATAACAGTAGGATAAGCATTTACGATACACGCAGAAGGCATGTAGACGGATTATAAGACGTTTCGGGGGCAGAAGTAGAAACTATGTGTATTGATTTGAAAGAATCACATTTAACAAGGGCATACATATACGGAAACCTCTAATGACGGATTCATGAAAATACATGCAATGTCTGTCTACGTTTCAGATTCTTTATTTATTAGTTTCTGAAACATAGGCAGTCATTTTTGCTCCAAGCCGTTGTCCTCAATTCTGGCTTCATGTTGAGGAGGGCGTAAACAGTAGTCAACTCGAAATAGATGCATGGCGCAAATAAAAATGCTCTTGCGATTAGAAGAGCATATGCCAAGAACCTGCAATAGAAGGGAGCTAATATTGCTTTAATCAGTAAGGCACTTGGTCAGTAGATTTTTGAAAGAAATTTTAGAAAAATCCCTGTCAAAAGTAGAAAAAGAATATATAATTTAAAGTGAGGGGTTTAGAGCCAATTATTCTATGCAACCTAAAATTTAAATGAAACCCTTAAAGCTAACTTAATAAGTTTTAGTGTGAAATTTGCCAAACTTGTTATGAAACTAATTATGATTATTTAGTATGAAACCTAAACATAACTAAGCCTTAAAGGCTATATTATTTGAAACCTAAACATAACTAACCCTTAAAGGGCGTTATTTGAAACCTATAACATTCTACTAACATGCAGCGGTAGACAATATTAAATTGGACTTTTCTCAAACATGAGAAGGTTTGATTTGAGTTGTCTACCTTTTTTGTTGGCTCCGAGTCCTAAAAAATAATTTAGGAAAAGGAAGATTTAAAATGAAAATTGAAGAAATCAAGTTGTTATTAAAAATAAATGGAAAGGAATCAGAAATATTTCTACCTAATGAGATATTCAGTGACTTACAGGATTACATTAAAGATAGCAGACATATAGCTTTTGCTTACAGCTATTGCTATCTAATACAGTTCTTGTATCGCAATTGCAAATACTTTAACACCAAGGTACTTATTGATGTGAATGTCATTAAGAGGATACTCGGTTACAGCAAGAGCAATCGCACATTGAACTACATTACTAAAAAAGGTGGCTTGCTAGATGAGATGGGCTACCTAGAATCCACAAAGAATTTCCCTATGGCTTGGAGCCTTGACTCAATTGGAGGGTTATCTTTCTTTATGGCTTCAGAAATGGATAAAGAATTGCTACCACCTGTACCAAAAATGTTCTTCTTGAAGCGCCCTATAAAGGCATTTGAGAGGGTTGAACAGCACATAAAAGCAGAGGGTGGTATAGAGGAAATAGAGATGGAAGGAACATTTTATAATGTATCTAACACTCACTCAGTAGGCTTCGATGTATTTATGTACTGTATGGCAAACAAAAATTTAGGTGTAGTAGGATTTTATCTGTACAGTTGGTTAAAGCATAAAAATGACCTTTTTGATGGCTATGATGTTCCACTAGCTACGCTTTCATTTGAAACTGGTATCGCTAGACGCACACTGATTAAGTATTTGGACTTTCTAAAAGGTTACAATATGATTGAGCATCAGTTTAATCAAGAGTATTTTGTAGTTGGGATGTTTGACGAAGACAGGAAAGCTACTACCTACTACACAAATAGCTATAGTTCCTTTTTAGATAAACCTGTACCCTTTAAGAAAATGGAAGTAATGAAACGAGAGGAGTATCTTGCTATTAAGAAGCAGGAGAGAGAAGAGTTTGAAAAATCAATCCCATTAATCCCTATGGCTGATATAGACCTTGCCCAGTTACCTTATTAAGGGGAAATCAACTAATGTACTTATCTGCACCATATTATATATAACACTTATAATAGATATATATATATATATAATATGGTAATGAAACTTATAATATATATGGTGCGATTAACTACAATTCTTGATTTCATGGAATTACATTGATTGATATTAAATTGGTGTGCTTTAAGGTTGTTCTATTTTATAATCACCAATCCAAAACTAAAAGTACAACATATGAAACGTATTTAAGTATTTAATAAGGAGGAGTGATTGATATGTCAAAAAACTGGAGTTTGCCCCCGATGAAATTTAATTTGGGCGAAAAAGTCTTATTCACATTCAATGGCATTGAACTGGTTGGAATAGTTGAAATAGCAGACTTTGGCGGTTCGTTTGAACATGATTACCATTCGTATGATATTTTCGTTGCTGAGGACAATTGTTTGTATAAGCATATTCCTGAAGAAGTTTGTAGAGTTGCTTGCTTCTAAGGAGATTGAACAGCGCTCAGACGATTCGAGAATTGGATAGACGAATACTTGGTTGCATGGATTGCTCTGAGGAGGTTCGGAGCCAATACATCTTCCGCAGATGCAGTGGTGTTACAGTTGAACATGATATACAAAACCTATGAGCAGCGATCAAAATGGCTTGTGTGAACTTTACGCACAAGCCATTAAGTGATGTAAGGCTATTGTTTCGATAACAATATCTCCATTTATATATTTGAAAGTAACCATCTTCTCATGGTTTTTTCTGCATTTGTTTCTTGTGGCATCTTTATGAAAGATTTTGTTAAAGGTTCTTTGTCTGTATCGAAGAAAAGAATCTTTTCATTTGAATCTTTTGCATAATAACAGTATCCCTCATATTCAATATTATCTATAAACACAATAGGATGTTCATGTTGCATTGTGCAAAGTACCACTTCGGCATTTAGATTGCCATAGATAGATTGAACTTGATGTAAAAAGTCTTTATGTACAGGTAGGGCAGGGGGAGGAAAAATAAGTTTTCTTTGTTCATCACCAAAATAATGTTCTTCAATAAACACTACATAATAATCACTTTCTCTAAATGACTCTTTCTCACGTTCCTTTAGAAATAAATTAATAAACTTATTCGATAATTTATGCAAATGACGAGAGGGCGGAAGTTTCTCACCAAATAATAATAAAGTTAATTGTTCCATTAAGTGCTCCTAACGATTTTTTACCTTTTCTTAACTAACTGAAAATCTAAAATTCTTTCAGTATTGAGATTGTAGCACATTAGGGGAGAGGTTAGTATTGTGTGGTAAAAGTGTGCTGGATAGGTTACACTAAGTTGGACAGATAAAATAAGGGGTTGTAAACTTAGACTATTAAAAAAAGGGAGCGTGCTACTATGACACGTCAACGTCG
>NZ_JBNNUX010000051.1:23271-23463 GCF_050280145.1 Lysinibacillus sp. NPDC093688 | reverse complement strand
GATGTCCAAAATTTTGTTTCGTTCACCAACTCAAGGTTAGTTACTAAAAACTTTATTGATTACGTTTTGCTTGTTCAGTTTTCAAGGTTCATTTCACTGCCGTTCAACGACAGGACTTAATCTTATCAAAATATCAATGTGTTTGTCAACAACTATTTTGAAATATTTTTTCACTGCCAATGTGACAGGATA
>NZ_JBNNUX010000051.1:0-23176 GCF_050280145.1 Lysinibacillus sp. NPDC093688 | reverse complement strand
ACATTTTATTCTATCAAAATATCAATGTGTTTGTCAAACCTATTTTGAAATATTTTTCACTGTCAATGTGACAGGACTTTATTCTATCAAAATATCAATGTGTTTGTCAACAACTATTTTGAAATATTTTTTCACTGCCAATGTGACAGGATTTTATTCTATCAAAATATCAATGTGTTTGTCAAACCTATTTTGAAATATTTTTCACTGTCAATGTGACAGGACTTTATTCTATCAAAATATCAATATGTTTGTCAAACCAATTTTAAAATGTTTTTTACTGTCGATGTGACAGGAATAACAATATATCACGATTACTTTTCCCTTGTCAACATGTTCAATCGATTAAGTTTTTTTCAATTAAGAGATCACCGGAAGAATGGAAAAAGATACTTTCTAAAAATCCGCCGGAGGCTTTAGGCCAACAGATGTTTTTTGCGCGAAAGCGAAGCGGCAGCAACAACACTATGTTGGTCACTCAAGCATTTTCACAGGATGTGAAGGTCTTAGCCTGAGTTCCTCTTTTTCAACGGGTGTTTGGACACCCGCTGAAAAGTAACTTAAATCCGCATTTATCTCACCACCTATAGAGGCGGGAGACTTCTGTAGCTGTCGCTTTGCTTTCGCTACAAAAAACATTTGTAACTGACGTTTCACTTGCGTTACAAAAAACATTTGCAGAAAGAAGTTAAAATGGGTGAAAAAGTTTGGGAAGATTAAGGTTACTATATTTATGTCTAAATAAATAATTAGCCTATTAGACGGAAAAGAATATTTTTCAGCCTATTCATTTCCGTCTGTGTATTTTGATTTATACAAGGATTTTATACACGATGTATCTCTTAAAGGTCTTGTATATACAATAAATATTTATTCAAACGAAAAGGCTGTAATGACAAGGGTTTGTTCCCTGTTGGATTCTGCAACATACATAGCAGGAGAAATGCAGATTTTTTAGTGAAGATTTCATTCACTTAATGTTTTGCTTCATTAAACGAGCGATTTGCCGCTCATTTGTATGTTCGATTTCTTCTAATTTTTGAATCACTAATTGCCGTCTATCATTAGAATGATCCTGACTTAATTTCTTTTGACCCTCCATATTGAAGATCTTTAATTTAAAACCTTGAACCCCTTTGTTTAGATTGCTTACACGTTGTTCATCTACCTGAGTTAGGCTATATGTGCTGTTACTGTGTTCATATTTTTCAATCATATTGTTAAATGATTTTATTAATTCATCATTATGCTCAATAAGCTCTATTTCTCCATAAACATGTACTGCTACATAATTCCATGTTGGGACAGCTTGATTTGTTTCATACCATGAAGGAGATATGTAGCAATGCGGTCCATGAAACACCGCTAATACCTTTTGATTTTCAATATCCTTCCATTGGGGATTACCTTTTGCAAAATGTCCAATTAAACAGTCTTTTTTGTCATTGAACAATAATGGAAGATGTGTTGCATAAGGTATTCCTTCATGGGTTGAAAAAAGTGTCGAAAAACTGTTCTCCTGAATAACTTCTATCATCTCAGATATATCTTTTATTTTAAAAGTCGCCGGTATGTACATCAGCAAATTCCCCCTTTGTTATTCGCTACACAAATGCTCCATTAGTGTTGCGTAATCCAAATTACCGTATTGTATAACTTGCCCATCCTTTTCTACTACCGGAATCATTAACATATATTTTTCATGTATGCTCTCATCTTCTTCAATATCAATGATTTCAATATCGAAATGTATATCCTCCTGTACAAGCTTTAATGTATGCAGTCCCTCTACACATAGCCCACAGTTAGCTCTACTAAAAAATTTCACGTTCAAATCACAGCACCTCCATCAAGTAATTATAAAACGAAACAGCTATCTGGAAGCAAGATTCTGTCATCCCCCTTCCACCTTATCGTTTAATTCAACAGATTCTTTTCTAATAACAGTAGTATTCTTGCCAATGATGACGGAAGCTACAACAATAATAGCTATTAAAATAGTAAATAATGCGATCGATTCATCGAGAAATAAAACTGCAAAGATAATCATTAAAAATGGCTGTAAATATTGAATTTGGCTAACTCTCGAGATTCCCCCCATAGCCATACCACCATACCAGGCTACATATGCTAGAAATTGACTAACGACAGCTAGATACAAAAAACTAATCCAAGCTTTTATAGGAGCATGCAACATCTCAGCAGAAACATTTAATATCACTGGAATAATAAGAAAAGGAACAGCAATTATGATTGCCCATGCGATTACTTGCCAGCTTCCTAATTCTCGTGCTAGCATGCCTCCTTCTGCATAGCTGAGCCCGAGTATGATGACGGCTGTCAATAAGGCAATATCTGCCACATGCAATTGACCTAATCCAAGATAGATAGCATAAATCATTACTGCCATCGCACCAACTATACTTGATAGCCAAAATTTAATAGAAGGAATTTCACCGGCTCTTATCATTGCAAACCCTGCAGTTGCTAAAGGTAACAGAGCTAATTCTACAGCCCCATGAGAAACTGGCAAACTTGTCATTGCCCAAGAGGTGAGTAAGGGGAATCCTAAAACCGCGCCTAAAGAGACAATGATTAAGCTCTTGAATTGACGAGCGGTGGGCAGTTTTTCTTTTCTTACAATCAATACAATAGCAACTAAAATCGAAGCGATTACTGCTCTTCCCAAGCCAACGATTGTTGTCCCAAAATATTCTACTGCTACACTTGTTGCAGGTAATGTTAAGCTAAAACAGATGACGCCCACTAAGCCTAATAATAACCCCATTTTTTCCTTGCTGTTTTCTTGCACAATCATCAGCTCCCAACAATTTTTATGCCAAACTGCACCATTTGTGCTGGTACAATAAATATTAAGAGGAACTATCATAAAAATAAACAGGATTTTACGCCATCTGTCCTGGTACAGAATAAGGAGGGATTATATTTTGAGCACAAAGTATAATGAGATTATTGATGAAATTAAAGATCAGTTAACAAATGGCTTACTTATTGCAGGTAGTAAACTTCCTTCAGTACGACAATTGTCTGAAAAATTCTTCTGCAGTAAAAACACAGTTATCAAAGCTTACGACGAGCTTGAAAAAGAACATTTAATTTTCTCTATCCCAAAAAGCGGTTATTATGTTGTCAATGAATTTCAAAATCCTAACAATAAAAGTAATACTATCGACTTTTTGTCTGCCGGACCAGATAAAGACATCATGCCTTACATTGATTTTCAGCACTGTATCAATCAGGCCATTGATACTTATAAAGAAGAATTATTTACTTACACCGATCAACAAGGTCTCTACTCATTACGACTTCAATTGGTGAAGTATTTACAAAGCTTACAAGTATTTACCGAACCCGATAGACTATTTGTTGTATCAGGTTCTCAGCAAGCTCTAAATTTATTAGTTTCCATGCCATTTCCGAATGGGAAAAACAATATTTTAATTGAACAACCTACTTATTTTGGTTTAATAGAATCTGCCAATTTGCAACAAGCGACTACGTTTGGAATTGATTTATCTATGGAGGGGATTGATTTTAATCGTTTAGAATATATTTTCCGCAATAATGATATAAAATTTTTCTATATTGTTCCGAGATTTCAAAATCCACTTGGACATAGCTATACGAATATGGAGAAAAAACGAATTGTTGAATTAGCTGAAAAATACGACGTATATATAGTTGAGGATGACATCTTCGGGGATTTAGACCCAAATACTAAATCAGACCCATTATTTTCGTACAACCCTTCTGGTAGAGTTATTTATATAAAAAGCTTTTCTAAAATTTTTCTCCCTGGTTTAAGGATTGCTACTATAGTTCTTCCAAAATTAATGAGTAACAATTTTTTACGCTATAAATTTACTGCCGATTTTAATAGTTCTGTTCTTTCTCAAGGAGCATTAGAGATTTATTTAAAAAATGGAATGATGAATAGTCATGTTAAGAAAATAAAAGAGCTGTATTATAGGAAAATGAAACGTCTGCAGGAAGCTTGTGAGTTATTGCTACCAAATAATACGCTTTATACGAAGCCCTCTTCCGGATTCTATCTTACAATCGTTCTTCCTGAGAAAGTGACTACAAAGCAGACTGTCAATTTGTTAAAAGAACAAAATATTCTTGTGGATGATGCAGCTAGAATGTTCCTACCAGAATATAAAAAAGAAAACCTGATTCGATTAAGCATTTCTCAAGTTAATGAGAGTCAAATTCATACTGGAATAGAAAAACTTGCTCAATGTATCACAATTATTGATAGTAAGAAAAATGATATATATAGAAATAGTTTTCAGCTCTTATAATAGCTATGTCTTGACTGCACATTCGGAAGCGGCATAAACAAATTGTAGTATCAATCCTTTAATTAGAGCCCCTAACTAGAAAAAGACTGTGCAAGATATCTTCCTGCACAGTCTTCTTTCATATTATTTTTTCAGATGGCTATCTAAGAATTTCACCATCGCATTATAGAATTCAATGCGGTTCTCTTCATTACGGAAGATATGACCTTCATTGTCCTTTAGCATGTATTCCACATCAACGCCTCTTGCACGTAATGCTTCAACGATTTGATCAGATTCAGCTTTATTTACACGCGGATCGTTTGCACCTTGAGCTACAAATAACGGCGTTTTTATTTTATCAACATGGAAAACAGGTGAAGCAGCTGTTAATAACTCTTTATCGTTCACTGGATGCCCTATACGCTCATAGTACACATCAAGAGTTGTTTTCCAATATGGAGGGATTGTATTAAGTAATGTGAAGATATTCGATATACCTACATAATCAACCGCTGCTGCATATAAATCTGGTGTATATGTGATACCCGCTAAAGTTGCATAACCTCCAAATGATGCACCGTAAATTCCGATACGTTTAGGGTCTGCAATACCTCGATCGATTGACCATATAAATTCCTCCTTATATCAGTTCTCGTTATATCATTTATCAATACATTGAAATTGTAGAAATATTATCCATTTTGTCAATTGTTGATATAAATTAAACAATATTACCTTTTAAAACCAACAAAAAAAGCGAACTGCTTAGAGTTCACTTTTTAATATATTAAAACTTCCGACTTGCTCCACCACCAGCAGATGAACCTCCTCCGAATCCGCCAAAGCCACCGCCTCCAGAGCGACCGCTGCCAAAGCCGCCACCAAAACCACCTGGATAACCGCCACGTCGACCTGAACGAGGTCCTCCACCTCTTCCACTTGATACAACAAGTACTATGATAACGATTAAAATAATCATCCACGTTGGCATTCCTTTACTGTCAGCTGTATTTTTAGGCACTTCTCCATCCCAATTGTACTCTTGCGCGACAGTTTGAAATACTTCCGTGTACGTTGCTTTAAATGCCTTATCGATATCTCCACCACTTGCATTTGGATAAAACGCTGTATCTAAAATGCGCCCCAGCTTGCCATCAGGTAATGCTCCTTCGAGACCTTGACCTACAGCAATAACAACATCATTATTGCCTTCTCCCTGCCCAAACGTTGCTAAAATTAATACACCATTATTTTTCTTAGCATCGCCAATACCCCAAGAGCGAATCATTTTTGTAGCATACATTTTTGGTTCCTGACCATTAATATTATCTACTGTTACGACCATAATTTCAGCACCTGTACCTTTATCTAGCTGCTCTGAATAATGATTGAGCTCTTCCTTCACAGAGGCAGATAAAACATTGGCAAAATCATGAATATACGTATTTTTTATTGGTGTTGGCATTGCGGCATCTGCCGTTCTAATAGATAAAATAAATATGAAGCCAACAATAGCAAGTTGGATCATCAACCGTTTCATTATTGTTTACCTGAATTGCTAAAATCTATAGACGGTGCCTTTTCAGCACCAGCAGCTGCTTTAAAGTATTCCTTCTGTTCGAAACCAAACATCCCCGCAATTAAATTGCCTGGGAAACGTTTAACTGTTTTATTAAAAGCCTGCACTTCATTGTTGTAGTCTTCTCGGGCAACAGCTAAGCGATTTTCTGTCCCCGCTAATTCATCCATTAATTGACGGAAATTTGCATCTGCCTTTAAACTCGGATAATTTTCTACGACTACTAGCAATCGACTAAGTGCTCCGTTTAATGCATCATTGGCGACCGCTTGCTCCTTTGGACTTTGTGCACTTCCCATTTGTGCACGTGCCTCTGTAATGCTAGCGATAACTTCTTTTTCATGGTTGGCATATCCTTTTACAGATTCTACTAAGTTCGGAATCAAATCGTAGCGACGTTGTAGCTGATTTTCAACCTGAGCCCATTTCGAATCAACGCTTTCCTCGGCCGTTACAAGGTTATTGTATTTTGGAATAAATAGTAAGGCCAATACAACTAAAATAATAACGATAATTCCGATTGGTCCAAATAATTTTTTCAATTTTAAAACCACCTTCGCTTTCTTTTAGCTATCACTAAATATCAAAAATACTATTTGTTTTGGTGATGAGCCTTTCTTTTCCTTACAACTAATGTGCAACAAAAAAAACATCTCTATTCTACATATATGCAAACGCATTAATACCGTATGAAATTTATTTAACGTGCCATACTTAATACTGTAACAAAACTATGATATATAGGAGGCGCTTTTTTTGACACAATCGTTTCAAAACGAATCATCAAACCAAACATCATTCAACCAACAACAAAGCCTAAATCATGGTGGACATGAGCTAATGGACATGCATGAAACAATTGGCGAAATAATTGCTGGAATGAATCAATCCATCTTTTTACGTCAACATGTTAAGGATCCGGAATTACTTAGCATTTTGGATCGCCAATATAATTTCACATTAGGTATGTATAACACAATTGTGGAATCATTTAAAACAGGGCACGATCCTTCTGTACCTACAGGACGCTATCAAATGGAGACAGGAAATGATTTTAAATATGGATTAAATCCTGGCCAACCTAAAAAGCCTATGCAAAACGCAAGCGAGCTCAACGACGAAGCAATTTCTGGCTTCCTATTAGGTGCTCAAAAAGGAGCAGCAAAATGTATGACTGCTGCTGCAACGGAAACTACAAACCCTGTAGTTCGACGCGTTGTTGCTGATAGTATTCCCAACTGCATTGAAATGGCATACGAATTATCTATTTACCAAAATATGCATGGTTACTATCAAGTACCACAATATTCTCAACAAGATATGCATACGATGCTTAACTCGTACGACACTACAACAAATCCCCTTCATTAATTATAAAAAAACAAGAGCAGTCCCACATGTGATGCATTATCACAGGGGCTGCTCTTGTTTTTTTAAAATGCTTTCTCATTTGCGGATTACCAAAGATATCTCCCGACGTTCCCTCTTCAACCATATAGACACCATCCATAAAACAACACGTTCTCCAAGTTCACAGGAAAAGCCCATTTCATGTGTTACCACTATCATGGTTATACCTTCAGCCGTTAAATTTTTCATTACGTTTATCACGGTCTGAATAAATGAACATGCACCAAACATTCATGTTTGATGCTATTTTGCAAAAAAAAAAAAGAATCCCCTCAGATAGGATTCTTTTTTTTCGACTAGTATAACTAGTCTCACGTACAGTATGTTCACTAAAAAATAATTTGGAGTTGTTGCTTTTTTGAAGGTTTGAAAGGAACAGATTCGGGAATAATGCCTACTAGGTTATATTCCCATTTTTCCCCGCTCTTTCTCCACTAAGCAGGCTGCTAAACTACTTATTAGGAGAATTCGAGTTATAAAATTATATCAAATAATCAGTAAAATGGCGCCCTCGGAGGGAATCGAACCCCCAGTGCAAGAACCGGAATCTTACGTGTTATCCATTACACCACGAGGGCAATTGAACACAAAAAAAAGTACCACTAGGCTTTACGAAAAGCATGATGTAGATAATCCTCATTTGAAGCATACCTGACAAAATAGTGTACTGTACTTTAACTTATGACCTTATCAATTATACAAACGTATTGCTCATAATTCAACTATAGAATGTAAAACATTTAAACTTTTTTTATTTTCATTCAATAAGTGTCAAAATACCTATTAAATGGAGATACAGTCTCCAGCGGATGTCACGCATTAGCAAAGAATTTAATGTGCGGGCACAATTCAAAATCCGGACGCATTGTTTATCTACGTGAAAGCGCAGCGTCGGCTACAAATGTTTACTGTAGCGAAAGCGGAGCGTCAGTTACAATTACACCAAGGTGAAATTGTTTTAATTTATTTCACTTTAACAGGGTTAATATTTGACCTTCCCTGACTATAATGTGTATGATAAGGATACAGCTGAAATACAAAGGTTGTTTTCAGCAACAGTATTCGAATTTAGTTTTTTAAGGAGGATTTAACATGAATTTAATTCCTACAGTTATTGAACAAACAAGCCGTGGTGAACGTGCATATGACATCTATTCACGACTACTAAAAGACCGTATTATCCTATTAGGAAGTGCTATTGACGACAACGTTGCTAACTCAATCGTTGCTCAACTTCTATTCCTACAAGCAGAAGACCCAGATAAAGATATCCATCTTTACATTAACTCACCAGGTGGATCTATCACTGCTGGTATGGCAATTTATGACACAATGCAAATTATCAAGCCACAAGTACAAACAATTTGTATTGGTATGGCAGCATCTATGGGTGCTTTCCTACTTGCAGCTGGTGAACCAGGTAAACGTTTCGCATTACCAAATGCTGAAGTAATGATTCACCAACCACTTGGCGGTGCACAAGGTCAGGCAACTGAAATCGAAATCGCTGCAAAACGTATTTTATTCTTACGTGAAAAATTAAACGGTATTTTATCTGAACGTACAGGTCAACCACTTGAAGTCATTGCAAGAGATACAGACCGCGATAACTTCATGACTGCTGAGCGCGCAAAAGAATACGGCTTAATCGACCAAATTATGGATCGCAACGACCGTAAATAAAAAACGAAAGGCATCACAGATTTATTCTGAGATGTCTTTTTTTTTGCTTTGATGGGTCTATCCGACGCTTTGAATCCTCTTTTCATCATTTCGGTGGCTCTATTCGTCACTTTGGCTTTCTATCCATCATTTCGTCTCTTCTATCCACAACTTTGGCCTTTCTATCCATCATTTCGTCTCTTCTATCCACGACTTTGGCCTTTCTATCCATCATTTCGTCTCTTCTATCCACAACTTTGGCCTTTCTATCCATCATTTCGCCTCTTCTATCCACAACTTCTGCTTTTCTATCCGTCGCTTCGGCTCTTCTTTCCGTCACCTCGGCCCTTCTATCCGCCGCTGCCTTTTCTTCCGTCGCTTCGGCTCCTCTTCCCGTCACTTTGCCCTTTCTATCCGTCGCTTCGGCCCTTTTTTCCGTCACTCTACCCTTTCTATCCGTCACTTCAGCTTTCCTCCCGCAACTTCGACTCTCCTATCCATCACTTCAATCTTCCTATCCATCACTTCAATCTTCCTATCCATCACGTCGACAATCGAAGCAGGATGCCATTAACCTTAATGCACAAATATCCAACAAAATAATAGGACTTGTTTTTTCGATGAAAAAACGCAAAAAAACTGCCCAAGATGTAAGTATTACCTCTTGGACAGTCTCTGCATTATGAGTTTTTTTAATCTTCTTTTTCGATTAGGGATGCTAATGCTGTAACCGCTTGCTCAGCATCGTTACCATCACCGCTAAGGACAACCTCTGTTCCTTTTGCAATGGCTAAGCTCATAACACCCATAATGGATTTAGCATTTACTTTTTTCTCGTCTTTCTCAAGAAAGATATCTGCGCTAAAGCGATTTGCTTCTTGTACAAATAGCGCTGCTTGTCTAGCTTGTAGCCCTAATTTTAATTTTACATGGACTCTTTTCTCGGTCATTCTCAAAACTCCCCTTTACTACCGTTCATCTTATTATTTTTATCTTACCTTACTTACTAGCAAAAGAACAATACGTACCTGAAAAGTATGAAAATTTAGCCACCAATTTTTTCTCCACTTCTTAATGCATCGGCAATCTCATCAATTTTCCGTAATCGATGATTGACACCTGATTTACTAACCGTTCCACTTGATACCATTTCCCCAAGTTCTTTCAGTGTTACATCTTGATATTCTACTCGTAATCGCGCTATTTCACGAAGCTTTTCTGGCAATTGATCGAGACCTATCGAATTTTCAATATATCGGATATTCTCTACCTGACGTAATGCGGCACCTATTGTTTTATTTAAGTTTGCTGTTTCACAGTTAACAATGCGATTAACACTATTTCTCATGTCTCGCAATATGCGAACGTCTTCGAACTTCATCATTGCTTGATGAGATCCAACAATATTAAGGAAATCAGAAATTTTTTCAGCTTCCTTTAAATAGGTTACAAAGCCTTTTTTTCGTTCAATTGTTTTTGCGTTTAGCTCAAATTCATTCATCAAATCCATTAAAGCCTCGCCATGCTCTTTATATAATGAATAAACTTCTAAATGGTAGGCGGATGTTTCTGGATTGTTGACAGAGCCCCCAGCTAAAAATGCTCCTCGTAAATACGCTCTTTTTTGGCCACTCTTTTTAATGAGCTCCCGAGAAATAGTATGATTAAATTGAAAGTCGTCTGAGATGATTTCTAAGTCAATTAGTAGCTCACGCGCACCGTCTCTAACACGGCAAATGTATACGTTATTTTTTTTCAAACGCATTTTTTTTCTAACAAGTAACTCTACATTATATGGATATAGCTTTTTCATAATCGTATAAAGTCTTCTTGCGATTGCAGCGTTTTCAGTTTGTACGTCTAAGCTTAACTGTTTATTAGCAAAGGATAATGAACCATTCATACGAATTAGGGCAGATACTTCTGCTTTCATACAATGATCGTCCGCTTCTATTTGAGTTAATTCCTTTTTCGTTTCAGAAGCAAAAGACATATCACGCCCTCCTTTCAACCTTTTGTTCTATGTATATGCCATCTTATCATATACAATAAGCGCTTTATAATTTACTAACTTTTTGCCTCATAGATTTTTGCATAATCTACAAGCCATTTTGCAACGTTTGCCGCATTATGACGAACCGTTCCATCTGGACGAATAGTGGCAATATCTCGTTGAATAACCTCTAATCGCATACTTTCGAGCTTTGCAACGTCGAACATTACTGGCTCAGCACTCTCTTCCTTATAAAGCTCTTTTACAGGATGAGGAAGTTTCTCATCATTTACTAAAATAGAATCAATGAAGGTGTCTCCAACATGATCATATAAAGCTTTAACATGATCACCAGCTGTATAGGAAATGGTTTCACCTTTTTGAGTCATTAAATTACAAACGTAAATTTTTCTTCCTTTAGCCTTTACAACAGCTTCCCCAATTTCTTTTACAAGAAGGTTTGGAATTATACTTGTATATAAACTTCCCGGACCAATTAAAATATAGTCAGCACGATTGATTGCTCGAATAGCTTCTGGTAGCGGTTGCACGTTTTCAGGCACTAAAAAAACTCGACTAATTCGTTTTTTAGCCAAGGGAATTTTCGATTCACCTTCAATGATAGAACCGTCCTCTAGTTCAGCATGTAAATTTATCTTTTTATTCGCTGCTGGTATGACGCGGCCATGCACCTTTAAAACCTTTCCCATTTCACTAATAGCATGGTTAAAGTCACCAGTAATATCTGTTAAAGCCGTCAGCATTAAATTACCTAATGAATGACCATTTAAATCTTCCGATGCTAAAAATCGATATTGAAACATTTGCTCTACAAGCGGCTCAACATCCGATAACGCTGCGATAACATTACGGACATCTCCAGGTGGTGGAATATCATAGTCATCTCGTAAGCGTCCTGAAGAACCGCCATCATCTGCTACTGTCACAATTGCAGTAATATCAAATGGGTGGTGCTTGAGTCCTCGTAGTAAGGTAGAAAGCCCTGTGCCACCACCTATTACAACAAGCTTTGTTCGCTTCTTTCCCATTCACTCAATCCTTTCTACGATTGATGTCACGATGCGTAATAACGGTATTTTCTTTCCCAGCTAAATATGCCCCGAAATATTCCGCTAATGTTACCGAGCGATGCTGTCCTCCAGTACATCCAAAAGCAATGACAAGTTGTGATTTGCCCTCTTGTCTATAAAGAGGAATCATAAATTCAAACAAATCCGTAAGTTTTTGAATGAGTGTTTGCGCATCCTCAAGTGCCAGAACATAGGAAGATACCTCGGTTTGTAAACCTGTTTTATGACGTAACTCCTCTACATAATATGGATTTTTTAAAAAACGGACATCAAACACTAAGTCGGCATCAATCGGCATACCATGCTTAAATCCAAAAGACATGATATTTACTGAGAATATATTATTGGCATCATTTGCAAAATCTTTTGCAATTTTTTCACGTAGCTCTTTAGGCTTCATATTAGATGTATTATAAACATATTTAGCCCGCCCCTTTACTTCCGATAAAAGATTGCGTTCTTGTTTAATGCCATTTAATAGTAACCCATTTACAGCCAATGGATGTGCACGTCTTGTTTCCTTATAACGTCTAACTAACGTTGCATCATCTGCATCTAAAAATAAAATTCGTGCAGCTATATCGCCTTCTTTTAGTATATGGTCGAGGGCGCCAATAAGAGAATCAAAAAAGTCGCCGCCACGCATATCCATGACAGCTGCTATACGTGTAATATTTTTACCCGAATCCCTTAGTAGGGTTAAAAATGTTGTAAGTAACGCTGGTGGTAAATTATCAATACAGTAATACCCTAAATCTTCAAAGCTTTGAATAGCTACTGTTTTCCCAGCTCCAGACATTCCTGTAATAATAACCAATTCATGTGTACCTTTTAGGTCTTCAACCACCACTGTCATGCAGCTCCTTTATTGTTCTATTGATATTTGTATTTTCTCATGAAGTAATTCAAAATCAGTCGTATATTCAAATGTACCGTACTGAATGCCTGATTGTGAGATAGCAAATTGTAAGTTTGTTCGATCACCTTCAGCCATAGGCAAATGTTTCAAATCCTCTACTGGGTGCCATGCGAGTTTGCCTTCTCTAGTTTCTTGAAACGGTACGCCTTCTATATCCTTTGCAACAAATGTATAAAGCATCCATTCGTCCACTACCTCATTATTTTCTTTAATAATCATCGTATAAACACCCTTTAAATGAGCATTTATAGGTGTGACATTTGTTTCTTCTTTAAACTCACGTACAGCAGCCTCATAAATCGACTCACCGCGCTCCATCTTACCCCCAGGAGCTACGTACCAGCCACGTCTAGGCTTCTGAAGTAATAATACTTGACCGTCTTTTACGGCTATTAAATTTGCAATTCTTTGCATAGGCACACCTCTAATCACTTTTACGTTCTTCCTTTTATTATAGCAAGACTAAACAAGGTTTGTCCTCAATTCTAAACTTTAGGCGCATTGCAATTTTAACTTCACCGATACATGCGGGGAAACTTGTGTTTACCCTCTATTTAAGCATATGAAACTCCGCCACAAAAAAATTCGAAATTTCCGTTTACAACAAAAATAGGTTGCTCCACCTATTTGGTGGAAACAACCTACTCAACAAAATAAAAGGGGGATTGCTAATTACACTTTTTATCTTACACCTTTTATATGTCATTCAAGTTACAACTATATTAAGACCGTATTAAAATTGTATTTTTTTCCTTAAAAACTAATCAAGAGAATCATCACCATAACGTGGGGTTGATTTCCGTCCCGACTGGGCGCTTTCCTGGGGGCGTCCGATGAGCCGCTTGGGGCAACACGCTGTTGGTCACGAAGGCGTTATCACAGGACGTGATGCTTTTAGCCTTCGTTCCTCAATATCGCTAATCCCCAAGGAGTCGCCCTGCCGTAACGAAGATCAACTTAGATATCTGGCATATTAACAAATGTCATCCACAACTTGTGGTGATGAGCCAATCAAGAACAGATTTTAATATTGCTCCACTTTAAGCATTAATTTTTTCTAATAACTCTTCCACATAATGCTGTACCGCTTGTGCTGCAATACTTCCGTCTCCTGTCGCTGTAACGATTTGACGAAGTGATTTTTCACGTACATCACCAGCTGCGAAGATACCTGGTACTGTTGTTTCCATATTATCATTTGTCAAAATATAACCAGCATCATTTAAAATACCTAGAGACTCAAATGGTTTTGTTAATGGTAGCATTCCAATGTAAATAAATACGCCATTAGTTGCAAAATCAGATTCTGTACCATCTACAGTTGATTGTAATGTTACACTTCCAACTTTACCATCAGCCTCATTAATTTCTTTGACTGTTGCATTCCAAATGAAATCAATTTTTTCGTTAGCAAAGGCACGATCTTGGAGAATTTTTTGTGCGCGTAATTTATCACGACGGTGCACAATTGTTACTTTATCAGCAAAGCGAGTTAAATAAACGCCTTCTTCAACAGCAGAATCTCCGCCACCTACGACAACAAGATTTTTTTGTTTGAAGAATGCACCATCACATACTGCACAATAGCTGACACCACGGCCGCCAAGTTCTTTTTCGCCAGGCACGCCCATTTTTTTATACTCCGCACCTGTAGAAACAATAATTGCTCGTGTTTTATATTCTTTAGCACCTGATTTTATTGTTTTATATTCTTCACCATCAATAATTTCAGTTACATCGCCATACGCATACTCTGCACCAAATTTCTTAGCATGGTCGAACATTTTTGTCGACAGCTCAGGCCCTAAAATTGTATCAAATCCAGGATAGTTTTCTACTTCTTCTGTATTTGCCATTTGTCCGCCAGGGATCCCACGTTCAATCATTAAAGTTGAAAGGTTGGCACGTGATGTATAAACAGCCGCAGTCATACCAGCCGGACCTGCACCAATTATTACAACATCATAAATTTTTTCTTCTGACATAAATACTTCCCCCTAAACAAATACTTTTTTATCTTCATTCAGTAGGTGCGCAAACACCTACTGAATGAAGATAATGCCTCGGACGTAGCCAAGACGAAATTGATAATAACTTCAGTAAGTTCATCGTATGTGAAAGTAAAAAGTTATTCAACTATGTTGCTCATAGTCTAATTATTCGTGCTTGGTAAAAACATTAAAATTTCATCAATATACTTCGATAAAGTTGATACGGATACTCCGTATTGCTGAGCTATCTCTTTTTTTGTCACCTTGAGCATCCGAGAAGAACGGAATAAATAGTCATTTGCTCCTGCAATAGCCGCTGGATTTGTGAAACGATAATTGTTTATCAATGCTTGCTCACAAAGCACAAACCACATTTGGAACATTGGTGCAATTAATGTCGTAAGCTTACCGTACTGTTCAAGTAAAATTTCTGGCACACTTACTGCTCGTATAAAGCTAGCCTCTACTTTGTTTTTCATATCAAATTGATGTTCTAGTGCATAAGCTAGGAATAGCTTTTCATACGCATTACATTGTTCAACATCAATCCATTTGGGATGTGCGATAATTTCCTGTTTATGTGCTGTACAACTTAGTAAAAATAAACCAAATATGCGCTCACTTGTATAATCGCTCTCCAGCTTCTCCACAATATAATCACGGTCATGTTCTAATGCATCCAGTGAATACGTGTTTTCTTCTTGACGCCAAGGTTCGAAGCCTTCTTTTTCAGGATCTAGCTCAAGTAGCTGCTCCCATGCACTCTTTGATATTTCTTCATGTCCTGAGAAATAAGCCGCATGTGATAACCAAAAGTAAAAGCCAGCATCGCCTACATAGCCTCTTTTTTGCATGCTACGCAACCATTTAAATGCTAATTCATATTGTCCAACGAGCGCTAATGTTGCACCCAACTTATAGCGATGTTCCCATAAGTATGGCTGAATTTTCACAAGTACTTCTAAAAGATCCTTTAGATCTTCTTCATTTTTTTCATAGTACGCGATAACCGTTAAATTACATAGTGCATGTAAATTCCCCTTGTTTTCACGTAATACCTTATTTAAAAGCGCCTTTGCCTGTTCTGCTTCACCAACATAAAAATAGGCAAGGGCTAAGTTGTTATAAGCTGACCAAAAATCTGGTCTATCTTCAATTAACTCTTCTAGCATATTAATAGCTTCAGGGAAATCTCCCTTTTCCATACAACGTCTTGCTTGCTCCTGCCGATATAAATCTTCAGCAGAACCTTCAAGCTCCTCAAAATCATCCTGCTCAAAATCAACAAAGTCTAATATTTCAGCAGCTTCATCAGCATAAGCGCCCTCTGGCTCTATTTGTAAATATTGCTCTGCAAAGCGTTTAGCATCATGTATGATACCGATACATCCTGAAATCTCTGCCATGTAAAAAATAATTTCTGGATTGTCTTTATCTATCTGATAGGCACGATGAAGAAGATCATACGCTTCCTCGAAACGTTGACCCTCTAACTCTACTATCGCTAATTGCAATAAAATCATTGGATCATCAGGACTTAAATCAACTGCTCGCTGTAAATATTTATAGGCTTTATTCATTTGTCCGCTATTCATTGCTTGAATTGATTTTTTATAATAATAGTCGCCTGTTGGAATGAACGACACTATATTCGTTTGATTCTCTTTTTGACGTTTCTTTTCCAATATATTTCCTCCGAAACAAGAAATAAGGAACGTATGATACGTTCCTTTACACAGTAACTTCTATTATAACATACAAAAAGCAATATGCCGTTATTTCTCCTCATGACGTTTTTCCAACACCTGTAACACGTCATAAACACTTACTTTTTGCTCTTGTAGTAACACTAGTAGATGATACATTAAATCGGCAGCTTCCCATTTTACTTCTTCTGAATCGCGATTTTTTGCACCTATAACAACCTCAGTTGCTTCTTCTCCAACTTTTTTACAGATCTTATCGATTCCTTTATCGAATAAATATGTAGTATACGCCCCTACCGGCATTTCTTGCTCACGTTTCGCAATGATATTGACCAGTTTAGAAATAATCTCGACAGATCCGACCTTGGCATTTTGTTGAATAATCTCTGTAAAGCAAGAAGTTGTTCCATTATGACAAGCTGGACCAGCAGGAATTACTTCCACGACTAATGCATCACCGTCACAGTCCGCTTTGATTGACACAACTTTTTGTGTATGGCCACTTGTTGCCCCTTTGTGCCAGAGCTCTTGACGTGAACGTGAGAAGAACCATGTTTCTCCCGATTCAAGTGTTTTTTCTAGAGATTCTTTATTCATATACGCTACAGTTAGTACTTCTTTTGTATTCGCATCTTGTACAACTGCAGTGACAAGACCTTTTTCATCAAATTTAATGCTATCCATCATCTTACTGCCACTCCTTTTTCACGTAAGTATTCTTTTACTTGTGCTACGCTCGTTTCTTTGTAATGGAAGATGGATGCGGCAAGTGCTGCATCGACATCTTCAGCTAATACCTCGTAAAAATGTTCGGCATTTCCTGCACCGCCACTTGCAATAACCGGAACTGTCACAGCTTCTCTCACAGCTTTTGTTAAGGCTAAATCAAAACCTGATTTCTCGCCGTCCTGATTCATACTCGTTAATAAAATTTCACCAGCACCTAAGCGAACTGCTTCCTTCGCCCACTCAGTTACCTGCCATGTTGTTTTGTTTCGGCCTCCATGCGTATAAACCATCCATGTGGCATCTTCCTCGCTAAAGCGGGCATCAATAGCTACAACAATACATTGTGCACCAAAGAAGTCAGAACCTTCTTTAATCAGCTCCGGTCGCTCTAGAGCAGAAGTATTCACGGATACTTTATCGGCACCTGCACGTAAAATGCGTTTCATATCATCTAATGTACGAATTCCACCACCTACTGTGAATGGAATGGCTAATGTAGCTGCAGTTTGCCGGACGACATCAACCATTGTTTCACGTCCTTCATGTGATGCTGAGATATCTAGAAACACAAGCTCATCTGCCCCTTGCTCATCATAAAATCTAGCAAGCTCTACTGGGTCACCCGCATCTCGTAATGACACAAACTGTACACCTTTTACAACACGTCCCTCTTGCACATCAAGACATGGAATAATGCGCTTTGTTAACATGATGCCACCCCCTTCAACCACTGCTCTAATAAATACACACCTAGTTCACCCGACTTTTCAGGATGGAACTGCATGCCCGTAATAGAGCCATTTGCAACTATGCCAGGAACGTTAATACCATGGTAATCCGCATAAGCGACGAGCTCCGTTTCATCAATATCGGTTGCATAAAATGAGTGCACAAAATAAACATGCTTTGCCGTTACTTCACCTTTTAACCATGAAGGACGCTTTGTTACTACGAGCTCATTCCATCCCATATGCGGTACTCGGTACTTCTGCCCTGCGTTGTCACCACTAAATCGTTTAATACTTCCTTTAAAAAAGCCCAAACCGTTCGTAGTCGTCACTTCTTCACTTTGCTCAAATAGTAATTGCATTCCTAAGCAAATTCCGAGAAGTGGTCGATTTTCAGCTTTCACCTTGTGTAAATATCGATCTAAATTCGTTTCAGCTAAACGTTTGATGGCATCTGGAAAGGCACCAACACCAGGAAGCAACAGTGCATCTGTTGTATCTAGCACTTTTTCGTTAGACGTGACAACAACCTCACAGCCAAGTCGTTTTAAGGCTTGTTCAACACTAAATAAATTCCCCATCCCATAATCAATAACACCTATCTTCACGTTAACAGCCCCTTAGTCGATGGTACACCTTTAACACGTGGATCAATTTCCACTGCTGCGTCAATGGCACGTGCTAACGCTTTAAAAATAGCTTCGATAATATGATGTGTATTTTGTCCATAAGGTACGATGATATGAACATTCATCCGTGCCTCAAGTGCAAACTTCCACAAAAATTCATGTACTAATTCAGTATCAAAACTACCGACCTTTTCCTTCAACTGTGGCACACGATATTCTAAGTGCGGGCGATTCGAGCAATCCACAACGACCTGTGCAAGCGCATCATCCATTGGCACAAATGCTGTCCCGTAACGCTTTATTCCTTTTTTATCACCGAGCGCTTCACGAATAGCTTGGCCTAATACAATTCCGAGGTCTTCTGTTGTATGGTGATCGTCTATATAGGTATCACCGTTCGCTTGTATCGTCCCATCAAAAAGACCATGTTTGATAAATAGATCAAGCATATGATCCATAAAGCCAACACCCGTTTCAATATCCGCCTTTCCTTCGCCATCTAAATTGATGGCTACCGAAATTTGCGTTTCATTTGTTATACGTTCAACTTTTGCATATCGTTTCTTTTCAGTCATAGTATTACTCCTTCTCCCATCCACGCGATTCGACCGCACGCGCATGGCCCTCTAAGCCTTCCATACGTGCTAGACGTGCAATTTTCGGTGCATTTTCTGCCCAAGTTTTTTCACTATAAAAGACGACGCTCGATTTTTTCACAAAATCATCGACGTTTAAACCACTTGCAAAGCGTGCCGTGCTATTCGTTGGCAGCACATGGTTTGTCCCTGCAAAGTAATCGCCAACTGGTTCTGAGCTATAACGACCGATGAAAATACCACCTGCATGTCGTACTTGTTCAGCTACAGCCTCAGCATTTTTTGTGACAATTTCTAAATGCTCAGGTGCTAATGAATTAATGGCATCTATGGCATCTGCCATCGTTTCCGCCACATAAATGGCACCAAAGTTTTCTATCGATGCACGCGCTACCTCTTCACGCGGTAAAGTCGTTAATTGCTTCTCCACCTCATCAGCTACTTTTTTAGCCAATTGCTCAGAAGTCGTTACTAAAATGGCACAAGCCAATTTATCATGCTCCGCCTGTGATAAAAGATCGGCCGCGATTTCATCAGCAAATGCTGTGTCATCTGCTAACACGGCAATTTCACTTGGACCTGCAATCATATCAATTGCTACCTCACCAAATACTTCACGTTTTGCTAATGCTACAAAAATATTTCCTGGACCTGTAATTTTATCAACTGGAGAAATTGTTTCTGTGCCATATGCAAGAGCCGCAATCGCCTGAGCTCCACCGATTTTGTATATTTCTTCTACCCCTAAAATATGCGCTGCAGCAAGTACACCTGGAGGTAAGTTTCCATCGCGACCTGCTGGAGATGTCATAACAATGCGCTTGACACCAGCAACTTGTGCAGGAATAACATTCATCAAGACCGAAGATGGGTATGCTGCTGTACCGCCAGGAACATAAAGGCCTACCGCATCAAGAGCAGTAATTCGTTGTCCAAGCCATGAGCCATCTTTAAGCTCTAAGCGATAACCTGAACGCTTTTGCCGTTCGTGATAAAAGCGAATATTTTGGGCAGCTTCTGTTAAATCAGCATAAAGCTGTGGATCAATTGAATTTGCGCCCGCTTCTATTTCTTCCTTCGTTACGCGTAAATGATCAGGGGCAAAGCCATCCCATTTTTCTGTATAAAAACGTACAGCCACGTCACCTTGTGTACGAACGTCTGCTAATACTTGACGCACAACCTTTAACTGCTCTTCATTTCCACCTTCAAGTGGTCGTTTTAAGGAAATACCTTTTTCTAGCTTCGTTATTTTCATAGGATTAATCTCCTTTAAATCTAGGCAAGATTTATTTAACACATTTTTTTAAACGTTTCACGAGATCGATAATACGGTCACTTTTCATGCGATAGCTTACAGGGTTGGCAATTAATCGTGATGATACATCTGTAATAAATTCGTACTCCACTAAGCCATTTTCTTTTAGCGTACGGCCTGTTGAAACAATGTCGACAATTCGATCTGCTAAGCTAATCATGGGCGCCAATTCAATCGATCCATTTAGCTCAATAATTTCAACCTGCTCGCCAATACCCTTATAATATTTCATTGCAATATTAGGATATTTTGTCGCGATTCTTGGTGCTATTTCATTCATCGTCGTATTAGGTAAGCCCGCTGATGCGATATAACAAGTACTTATTTTCAGATCCAGTAACTCATGCACTTCGCGTTGCTGCTCTAGCAAAACATCCTTCCCAGCAATACCAATATCCGCTACACCATGTTCAACATACACAGGAACATCCATTGGCTTTGCTAATATAAAACGAATTTTCTCTTCTGGAATTTCTAGCATTAATTTACGGGACATTTCCACTTCTTCTGGTAAATTAAAGCCGGCTTCTAAAAGCATCTGGTATGCCTCGTCAAAAATGCGTCCCTTCGGCATGGCAATCGTTAATTCATTCACCGTCAACGTCCTCCTGTCCCACAACAACTACTTCTGTAAAGTGTGCTAAAAAACTTGCTTCATCGACAAGGCTACTCCTTAACTGTAAGGTAGCCTGTTTACCACTTGCTCGTAGCGCCTGTACCTTTGCAATCGCATCTTCAAATTGTGCTTCCTCAAATAACACGACTGTAGCTTCTTGTCGTTCATCAGATTGCCCATCTAGTGTTTCTAATAAGCGATCAACACGAATACTAAATCCTGTAGCGCCTACTTTTGAGCCAAATACCTCCAGCAATCCGTCGTAGCGTCCCCCATTGCCTAATGGAAAGCCACTGCCGGCAGCAAACACTTCGAATAACATGCCTGTGTAATAGCTCATGTGACTAGAAAGTGTAAAATCAAAGGCTACATAATCCGCTAAGTCTGCAATTTCAAGTAGTTTAGCGAGCTGCTGCATATATTCTAATGCGTCATTTTTCCGCACGTATTTTTCAATATCTTGAATTTCTTTAACATTCATAGCTTCTTCAATAAATTGTAGTAATGCATCGGATTTTGTTTTAGGTAAATCAAATGATTCTACCGCTTCTTCAAATCCTACATAATTGCGTTGCACAAGGAGTGTCCGCAGTATATTTTGTTGTTCAACGCTTTCTGTATAATCTTGTAAAATACAATTTAATATACCTGCATGACCGATCGTCACTTTAAATTTTACTAAGCCATATTGCTTTAATAACTCCATTGCCGTTACAATAACCTCAGCATCAGCAAATACAGAATTGTCTCCAATTAACTCGATCCCCATCTGATCAAATTCTGCTGGACGCCCACCTTCCGCTTCCTGTGCGCGAAAGACGCTAGCAAAATAAGCGAGACGTACTGGGATCATCTCTTTTAATAATTTTGAGGTTGCCACACGTGCAATTGGTGTTGTCATATCAGGTCGTAATACTAACGTGTTGCCCTGGCTATCTACTAATTTAAATAAATGCGCATCGGCTATTGCAGATGCTTTACCGACTGTATCAAAATACTCTACTGCAGGCGTTTTAATAAATTCATAGCCTCTTCTGCATAAAAAGTCTCGTCCAGTATTTCGAACGGTCTCTACCTTT
Organism: Lysinibacillus sp. NPDC093688; assembly: GCF_050280145.1. Taxonomy (NCBI): domain Bacteria; kingdom Bacillati; phylum Bacillota; class Bacilli; order Caryophanales; family Bacillaceae; genus Lysinibacillus; species Lysinibacillus sp. NPDC093688. The sequence goes on along the minus strand of NZ_JBNNUX010000051.1, from coordinate 823 downwards.
TCAAATATTTGTGGAAATGTATCGCGCATTCCAAGTGGTTTTTCAAACATTTTAATAGACGACATTTTGACACTTCCTCACGTTTCACTTTAACTCACTAGAGTATTAGAGAATTAGATTATGAAAGAATTCTAACTTATTTCTTCTTTTCCGTCAATGCAACTACACGAAATTATCGAATAATTTCAATACTGATTATTCTGTTAATTATACTTAAAAATAAAAAAATTTAAACTTTATTCAACCGATTGAGCTTTTTCCTTCTTAAATCAGTAAAACATTAAAATTTCAAAAAACATTGTGCATAGTGTTAAAAAAAGAAATGGTCAAGGAAATCTTTGTGAATGTTGTGGCGAGTGATTTCCGTTCCAGGCTACTCGCTTTGTCGCTGACGCTTCGCTTTCGCGCAGAGCAAGGCTTCCTGTGGGCGAGCGTCGAGCCGCTTCCCCCGCTACGCTCCGTGCAGGGTCTCGCCAGTCTCGCTTTCCCACGGGAGTCGAGTAGCCTTCCACTCCAATAACGATAGCGTAGAACCTTTATAAATTTTGTGCATTTAAGAAGTGAACGCTATGACTACTCACCTTATTCGAACAGAATAGTGTTGATTGTACATTTGTTGTTACTGCCACTATGTTTTCATATATTAAACACTTGTTGCTGTCGCTTCGCTTTCGAACAGAAAACACTTGTTGTTGAGGTTGATTGTAGTGGAGACTGGGCGACTCCTCGGGGATCAGCAATAGAGGAACGAAGGCTAAAACCATCACATCCTGTGATAACGCCTTCGTGACCAACATCGTGTTGGCCCGAGACCCTGCAGCGA
>NZ_JBNNUX010000050.1:0-24265 GCF_050280145.1 Lysinibacillus sp. NPDC093688 | reverse complement strand
GAATTTAAAAAAGCTACCGCCTGCAAAATACAGACAGCAGCTTCAAAAAGTTGCCTAACCTTTTTTAAAATGTCCTTTACAAAGGGTACAATTTAATATCTGGCTGACCTTATAATACGAACGGAGCAGTTTAATTGAAGAAGAAGGTTACTTTATACAGATATACCAATGCTGAATTTTAAATTCCATCACTACATTGAATGAATATCTGAAAGATATTGTACAGTAACGAAAGGAGGAAATTTAAAATGATTTTAGGTTCAAATTGTTTAGTTTGTATAAATAACGGCTTAGTTTTAGGGAAAGTACAAGCTGTTTATCAGCATAACGTAGTCGTTGAAATATACAGTGACAAGATAGAAAAGAACCACAAGTAATAAGTAAAGAAAATGTGATTAGTTCAGTTTCTTCGGAAACATTTGAAGCAATTAAAGACCATTATCAAGTGTTAGTGAAAAAAGATTTTTGTAATACATATCGAAAGAAATAGCGAAACAAAGGAAGGAAGGAAAAAACGAACACCGTGAGATGTTCGTTTATATGTTTTTATTTTTCAGTTGCTGTATTCCCCATTGCAATAGAAATTCTATTCCAACTGTTAATCTGATTGATGATTAGAACAAGGTCAACATACTGTTGCTCATCATAGTATTCACGGACCCGATCATATAGGTCATCCGGAACTCTTTTAGTAGGAATTAAAGTTATATGTTCAGATAATTCTAGAGCAACTTTTTCTTCAAGTGTATAAAAAGTACATTCATTCCAAGCACTTAAACAATAAATACGCTGTTCGGTTTCACCCATCTTACGGGCATCGGAAGTATGTGTGTCAATGCAGAAAGCACATCCATTAATTTGAGAGACTCTAATTTTTATAAGTTCTCTAGTTGCCCGATTAATTGTAGATTTCTTAGTGTATTTCTCCATGTCCATCATAATTTTCATACCATCCGGTGCAACATCATAGTAGGCAACTCTTTGACTCATAAGGCAGGACCCCTTTTGTATTAAGATAAGTTAATTATAATTCAATCCGAACGTTTGTGCTAGTTTTAGCTTTGGGATATTTGAATTAAAATGTACTTAAACTAACGGTTAGCTTTAATTGAAGATCATTGAGTTGCATATGCAGCACTTTTTTCTTTATTGAACTAACGGAGCAGGTTTGTTGAACAAGAATATCTGTTATACTTAGACAAAAATCTGAGCTATATTCTGTTAAGCAAACAGGTGTTGATTTGAAATAAAGTTTTTAAGGATATAGGTGATTAAATGAAAAGCAATTACAAATTAAAAGACCCTTCAAAACAATATATTAAAGTGGTAGAACAAGCTAGTTCTTTCTATGGTTTGTTTTCGAGGAAGAAAAAATTAAGAGAGATAGAGGTCTTAAAAAACAAATTAAATAATGGAGATTTCGAAGTAGACGAATTAGCTAGTGGATTTATATTGATAGCCTATAAATATGAAGAAATTAACGATTATGAATCTGCAGCATTTTACTTTAATAAAGGTTTAAATTTAGGCAAAGACGTTCTATTTCCTTATAACCCTTATTTAAAAAGAGTATTAAAAACTTTTCTAAAAGCAAGTCGAAAAGATTTATATGATTATTGGCGTTCAGATTTTTTAAAGAGAAGTCTTTACGACAAAAAATTTAACAAATTGATGAAATTGTAAATCCTCTTATTCAGCTAACGGTGCAGTTTAGTTGAAGAGTGGTGTTTCACATGTGTTCAACAATCGGGCCATTTAATTGAATAACGTCCTTATAGAGGTTGAATAGTTATGTTAAAATTTAGATGTTTATTAAAGTATTAATTACTAAAGAAAAATGACTGGTTTATTGAGGAGGAGTATAATGCGCTTTCTTTTTTTGCTAAGTGTTGTAATCTCGGGAATTGTGAGTGTTGTCGGTTTTACATTCACTAATATGACTACTTCTTCTTTCGACCCCACAGGTGACATTTTTTTTGGAAACGGAAACCCAGGCTTAATGTTTGTTATGTTTCCGATGTTAATTATTCTTTATTTTTTCTTTGCAATGATGTTTGTTTTTGAAAAGTTACATGAACGTTTTTCAATGAGAAGGAAACTGTTTCAAGCATGCTATTCAGGGGTGTTTATGCTGATTTCAGGAATGACGATTTACCGAATCGTTTCATTTCGAAATGAAATCAATCCATATTTTGAATACGAAATATCCTATTTAAATCCTTTTTCTAATCATTTATTTTTTAACTTCTGGACGTTTATAGCCTGCCTTTGTTTTTCAGGATTTTGCTCATTTTATTTCAAGAAAATAATGTGAAGAAATCTACTTAGGGGTACTTTAGTTAAATAACAATACTCAACAATCGGGCGCGATTGTTGAAGAAGCGTCGCTGTTCTTTTTAAACTCCCATGAAAGAACGTAAAAATCTTTCATTTTCTGTGGTGTAGTGTTGATTTTGCGCTACATGGATGGCTAACGGGTGCTTTACTTGAAGATCATTAAATTGCATAGGTAGCTCTTCTTTCTTTGTTGAACTAACGACGCAGGATAGTTAAGTAAGAATGATATGTGAATCTACTGGTGAATAAAGTATTTTATATACACAAAGAGAGAGGAGGCTTAAAAATGAAATCATTAGTTATAGGTAATGTTATATTTACTGGTTTTGTTGCATTATTTATTTCTTGGTTTTTTGCAGAAGGGGCGTTAGGTGAATCTGATACTTTGACGCCAGAATTCTTTTTAATCATACCAGTATGGGCTCTTGGGGCACTGTTGATGTGGAGACTCGTTTCCAAAGACAAATTAGAAAATACTTCTTATTTTAAAATTATATTGAGCAATTCTCTGCTTTGGTTAACTATCCCTTTAGGTTTAATGTTTGCGTTTGAATTTATATAAGAATATTAGAGGAAAGAAAAAGAATAAAGCTGTTTTCTTATTGAACTAATGGGGTGCTTTAGTTGAATAAGATAGACAAACCAGAAGCACAATCTTTGAGAAAACAGCCAAGAAATTAAACAAAAATAGGCACTTCCTATTAACTTTCAAATAAGAATTGCCTATTTTCTCTTTATATTTAATCAAAAAAGACAGATACACTGAGTATCTGCCTAATACGTCTTATTTTTGCATTTCTTTCGTAGGTCCCATTACACCTGGTACTGGTAAGCCTGCTTGACGTAGGAGCACCGTCATTTGTCCACGGTGATGTGTTTGATGATCGATTAGTACACGTAGTAGTGCACCTCTAGCTATTGGACCAGTGAAGCCTTTTACTTCTTCCAGCAAGTCTTCATCTGATAGCTTGGCCGCTTCCTCTTTCACACTATTTGCTACCTTTTCGTATGCAGCTACAATTTCAGCAGCGGTAGATGGAATAGGATCTTCTTGACGAGTCATTGGCACCTGTAAACCTGCTAAATAACTGAAATAACCAGCAGCACCAACTAAATGCCACCCTAACCAGCCTAGCGTGCTGTGACCTTCCACGATGCCTTGCTCTAATTTCTCATCTGTTACGGCTTTTAATACTTGAATAGTACCTTGTGCTGATGCTGACCACTCATTTAAAAAGTCTTCTACTTGTCGATACATATAAACGCCCCCCATTTTCGTATATTCATTTCTATCATATTAAATTATAAACTCTCTTACAAGTTTCCAGCATACAGTTTACATAATATAATTATTTTATTTAAAGAGTGGTGCTCCCTATGGACCTTTTTTGCTTCTACATCCTTTTAACCGAGCAATATTTTTTTCGTGAACGGTTCGATGCGTCTAGCAAAGAGATTATCTTTCTAGAAAACTGATTTTCATAACATTCGTATAACCTATAGACTTCACGTATAATGAAAGAAATGAGCCGAAGAAGTTTCTGTGTTTAGGACGTAATGTAAAAAGGAAATAGCTTTAATGCTTGAACTATATAATCAACCCTGACTTCTTTCACTACTGGAACAACTGTCTATCATGATGATATTCATTTTACACGCTCTAAAGGGTACATTGAACACTATGAAATATTCCGTATAGAAGACACGATGTTGATAATAATATGGAGCCGTTTGTCATTACCCCTACCCTACAAAAAATTGAATAAGAATTACTTTACAGTCGTCCAGCTTGGGCGCTTTTCATTTTGAGTAAGGAGTGCTTTTATGAGTGAAATACATAGAACAACAACAAATGAAGAATTGACGGAAGAAGAATTGATTGAGCTTGTCCTCGCTGAACAGCAAAAGGCGTTAGCTCAAGAACTAGAAGAACAGCAGCAAGATAAAAAGCCTAAAAAACAAAGACCGATTGTCAAATGGATTGTCTGGAGTATGGCATTTGTGTTATTTTTGAATACATTTGCACTTATCTTTCAAATTTACTCCATTCCAGCGATAGAATTTTTGAAAGTGTCTGCTCGATTATCAGCGCAAGAAGATATAAAAACATATAAAAAGGCTGTTGTAGAAATCTCGACGGATTCTAGTAAAGGTACTGGTTTTGTGATTTCTTCAGATGGGCTTATCGTAACCAATGCACACGTTGTAGAAGATGCTCAATCATTATTCGTTGTTTTCCCTGAGGAAGGTTTAATGGGTGCCAAGTTAGTGGAAAGTTACCCAGAAGTAGATTTAGCATTATTGCAAGTAACCGGTGATGATCTACCTTCCCTTTCCCTTGCTAAAAATCCAAGCTATAGCAAAAATGAGCATGTGTATTTCATTGGTAATCCACTAGCCTTTACGGGCATTGCAAATGAAGGAACTTTACTGGAGTCAACATCCCTTGAAGATTGGCAGGAGCCTGTTATGATGATGGATGCCCCTGTTTATCGAGGTAATAGTGGGAGCCCAGTCATAAATGCCGATGGTGAGGTAATTGGGATTGTTTTTGCAACGGCGAAAAAAGATCCATATGGTCGTGTAGGTTTGTTTATTCCCGTTCATGTGTTACAGCGTGTATTAAATAAATAATACCTATGGTAACAATACAGCCATGGATTCAACTGTAAAAAGACCATAAGTTAAAGGCTTATACAAATATAACCCTAATTTAGGACGGCTTGAAAATTTAGCTGAACTAGAGGATTTAAATAAGCTTATTCCATACATTATTGAACATTCTTCAGAAGAAAAACCATCTATTCCTTCTATATAAAAATGACCTCCATTACTATGAGAAGGTCATTTTTTTGATGAAACTTAATTTCCTGTTTGAGAAATTTGACTAATTATTTGGCTAAGAGCTTCGTTTATTGGCGTAGCTGATCTACCAAGTAATTTTTCTAAATCGTTACTTTCAATCTCTAAACCACCTTCTCGAATACCTTTTTGCGTGTTTACAAGCATAGGAAGGTAAGCTTCTGGTACGCCTGCACCTTTCAAAATGTCCGCATAAGTAACATCATCGACTTGTTGTACATGAACTTCTTTCGCTAATCCATCTCCAAGGGCAGATACTAATTCCTCCTGTGTCATTAGCTTCCCAGAAAGCTCGTAAATTGTATTCTCGTGGCCTTTCCCAGTCAATACATTTGCTGCTGCCTCCGCTAAATCTTGTCGAAGTACCCAGCCTACTTTTCCTTTCCCTGCCGATGTAACCCAAGGTGCTCCTACCATCGCGCCCTGTATGTTCCCAATTTCATTTTCAAAATACCAATTGTTTCGTAAAAATGAATAAGGAATACCTGTTTTCATAATAGCTTCTTCTCTGGCTCTATGAGATGAAGCGAGGAAAAATTCACTTTCATTTGCATTTGTCACACTAGTATAAGCAATAAATTTTACTTGAGCACGTTGAGCAGCGGCTACGGCATTCGTATGCTGTCTCATTATTGTTTCATCATCCCCAAACGTAGATATTATTAAAAGTCGATCAATTCCTGAAAAGGCAGCATCTAATGTTTCTGGTTGATCAAAATTTCCGTGTCGAACTTCTACTCCGAGAGCTCGCAATCCTTCTGCTTTCTCTGGATTTCGAACACTAACGGCCAATGCACTCGCCGGTACAACTTTTAATAATGCTTCTACAACCTTTGACCCTAATTTTCCCGTTGCACCTGTAACTAATATTTTCATTTTTTTCCCTCCAAATCAATTATGCCTCGGCATAATTGCGTCCTGAATCGGCTTTGTGCTTGCACAAAGAACTCCTTTCCGATTTCGTGACATCCGCCGGAGGCTTTAACTTCTTTCAGCAGGTGTTTGCACCTGCTGAAAGAAGTTAATATTGAAAAATGAAATCTAAGTATATACTATATCTACAGTCACAAAAATAAAAGTAGGCATTTTTTTATGACATAGTCACAAAAAAAGTACCTTATGAGAGAGGGATACTACAATCAATGGCTCGATTTAATTTTCAAGGAGAACCACCTACCGAAGAACAAGAAGAAGTATGTTCTTTGACACTTACTCAAAATGTAATTGCTGGAAGATGGAAAATCACTATTTTATGGTATCTAAGTCGACGAACAAGAAGATTTAACGAACTTCAAAGGTTGTTACCAGGCATTTCAAAAGGAATATTAACAAGACAACTGAGAGAGTTGGAAGAGGATGGAATGGTTCACAGAGAAGTGTATAAACAAGTTCCTCCAAAAGTTGAATACTCGCTAACAACACAAGGGAAAAGCTTTATACCCGTTTTGAACACTATGGGAGAATGGGGTAAAAAATATATGGAGAAAAAACAAAAGGAATCAAATTAGTCTATACTAAAAAAGGGCTTGTTGTTGATATATAATAAAGTTTGATTAAAATCACTTTAAATTCTTGATTTCACTGCATATAAAAAGCCAACGTTTTGAATAAACTTTATTCAAAACGTTGGCTTTCCTTTAATTTAGCGTAATTCAATTATTACTTTACAAATTCAATAACTATTTTAGAATAAGGCAAATATTTTACATTACACTGGTAAGTACCTTCTTTAACGTAAGGAAAATCATTTGCACCTCCTGAAAGCCTTAAACTGTCTATTACTATCTCTAACCCTTCAGAACCTTTAGCAGTAGACAATATAAATATACATAACTACTCGAATTTAAAACTTGCCCTAAGTATATTTTTTATTCCTGATCGTCTGAATCTATTTGAATACAAAAAAAGACATCCTATATCAATAGGATGTCTTTTTTTAACGAATGTAATTTTAATTACTGAGAATTAAAGTTTAGTTACGTTAGCAGCTTGTGGTCCGCGGTTGCCATCTACAACTTCGAATTCCACTTTTTGACCTTCGTCAAGAGTTTTGAAACCTTCGCCTCCGATAGCTGAGAAGTGTACGAATACGTCGTTTTCGCCTTCTACTTCGATGAATCCAAAACCTTTTTCTGAGTTAAACCATTTTACTGTACCTTGTTTCATTTAAGAAAACCTCCAAAAAATAAAAGTGAACAATATGTAATTTCTTCAGCGTATGAAAAAATTCACATATTACAAAGAGTACCGAACTAACGCGATCACTTTTTGTAATATGTGAATTCATGTTTCGGTGAAGCAATTAAATTGTTAAGTTAAGTATAACCATCATTCATAATTTTGTCAAATAAAGAAAAATGTTTTTTTAAAAATGTCAAAATTTTATTTCTATTCCTCAGATTTCAAAGCGATAATACCGTGATAAATTTGTACATCATCGTCACAGGCTTCGCAAAAAACACTTTCATCCTCTGACCAGAAGGCCCAAAATCCCCCTTCTTTCGTTACCTCATTGTCATATGCTAATCGGAAGTGCTGCAGTTTTCTTTGTAATGCTGACTCAAATTGCTCCTCTGTTTCGAAGGTTTCATTTGTTTGAATAAAAGCCTCCCAGCCCTCAAACTTCCACCAAGGCTCATAATCAGCTTTCATGTAAATGATTGTATACATATTTGCCACATTCCCTGCTGTAATAAGATATTTTCATTTTAGCAAAGACATTTGAAATGTCTATTAAAACACTCTTTAATATGCTATTATTACCTTATTATTCATAATTTTTGGAGGTATTTCTTTTATGTTTTCAAGTATTCGACCTAAGGCCGAACTCGAAGAATTATTAAAGCGTGGTACAAATTTAAATGCTACAGGCCGTTTTAATAAAACACTAGCATTTAACCATTTCAACTCTCAAGATGAAGAGAATTTAAAAACTCTCTATAAAAAATTAAATGATATCACGCCTTCAATGAACGCTATTTTTAATAATTATTTAAGTGAAATATCTCTCTCCTCTCAGCTAACGATCAGTGAAGAAAATATTAATCGATACTTAACTCAATTTTTCTTAGCTACTCGTGATGATGAATATGTGGATGAAACCGTTAAATTTTTCAATTTATTCAGAAAAAATCAATATGAGCCTGGTAAGTTAATCGTCGTCTTCAATCAATTTGCTTTTTATATTACTACATACATATTACATAATTTTGGTTTAAAACCTTATAAGGCATTTGAGTACATGAAATCCTTCCAATCTGCAGTCAATGTTGATCAGGAATTACTCGTTGAAGTATTAACAGAACGTACGATTGAAAATGTAGTTGCTGAAGTTTCTTCTTTAATGGATGTTAACGCAAAAATCATGTATATGAAAGATTTAGTATTTAGCTTAGATAAGCAAAATGAAGAAATTCAATCCTCTACCGCAGCAACTGAAGAAATTGCCGCTTCTATTAATGAGGTTGCTCGAATGTCTTCCCGTATTTCAGAAAAAACAACTGAATCTGTTGATCACGCTGTACAAGGAAAAAATGCCATTGAGCATGCCCTTTCTGAAATCTTTAAAACTGAAGAGACATTTACAACGATTGTTGAGTCCTTTTCAGAATTACAAAAGCGGGTAAATGATATCGAAAATGTTGTAACGTTAATCAACCAAATTGCCGATCAGACGAATTTACTTGCTTTGAACGCTTCTATTGAGGCTGCACGAGCAGGTGAGCATGGTAAAGGCTTCGCCGTAGTTGCACAGGAAGTTCGAAAGCTCGCTGAGGGCACAGTATCAGCGCTTAGTGAAGTAACTACAAATGTACATCATTTAAAGAGCTATTCAAATGAAGTGTCAGTCTCGATTACGGAAACGACAGAGATTATAAAAGAAGCAACAGTGGAAGCTAAAGAATCATTACCATTATTAAATGCGATTGTTAGTGCCATTGAAGGTATTAATCTGGATGTTACAAATACAGCGGCGATATCAGAGGAGCAAGCCGCAGCTATTGATGAAGTATCAGCAAGAATGATTGAGATATCTAGTCTTCAAGATGATATTCGTGATTATAGCCACAACACATCTAGAGATATTCACGCATTAGGGAAAGAAATTAATCGATTCCGAAATGACATTATTGCCAATAATAACGTTCAACTATCGTCTATAGCACTTTTACAATTATCAAAAGCCGACCATATTTTATGGAAATGGCGAATTTATAATATGTTCCTCGGTCTTGAAAGCGTCCAACCAAGTGATGTTTCTTCGCATACGGATTGTCGTCTCGGTAAATGGTATACATCTGCTCGCTCAGTAGAACGTTTTGGGCACTTGCAGGACTATCGTGATTTAGACGCATATCATTTACATGTACATAAATCAGCGAAGTTAGCAGCGGAGGCTTATAAAGTTGGGAATATTCAACAAGCTGAAGTTCATTTAAAAGAAGTAGATCAAGCTTCAAAGCAGGTTCTCTATTATATCAATAATTTAATTGCTTATTTAGAAAAAGAACGTGTTATGCACTAAACACAAAGGGGGTTCTTCCCCCCTTCTCTAGGAGGTGTTAGCTTGAATAAGCGAGCGCTAATTAAATTTTTCGGAGATGTTTATGGGACTGGCTACCGTTTTTTCATTAAACAAAAAGCGATTGAGCTAGGATTAAAAGGTTACTGTAAACTAAATGATCAAGAACAAATTGAGGTTGAAGTAGAAGGTTCCAAAAAAGCGATAGATGAATTCTTAGTATTTGTTCAAAAGGGTGTTAGCCCTCAAGCAGATTCAAATTCATTTGCATTAGAGCTTTTTGATGATTTAAAAGGCTATGCACGCATGGACTCAGACATTGTTTAGTCTTGCCCCTCCTTTTTTTGAATGAATAAGGTTTTGAATACGGTGACGTTGTTGGGGGCAAGTTTATATTTTATTAATTAGGATTGGGAATAATACCCCAGTCCTTTTTATTTTTTCCTTCCATAAAAAAGCACCTGCCGTAGCAAGCGCAAATAATTATTTAGATGCTTTATTATTGCTCTCTTTCTAATATTTCTTTTAGTTCAGCTTCTCTTTTAGCTATTAGCCGTGGAACACCAGTTTTTAATAAAAATCGAAGCATATTTTTTAATGCTTCATCTGAAGGTTTATTCATTGATTACCCCCTATTGAAAATTTCGTCTCCTCTTACTTTTATTTTTTATAATCATAAATATATTTCCTTGCTTGATCATAAAGTAGAAAAATATTTGAATAAAAAATAAAAAATGTAAATAGAGTATTATGTGGATAATAATAGAAAAAACGGGGTGATTCAAATGAAATTTTTACAAAAATTAAGTTTGATCGGACTGTCAGTATGTATTTTGAGTATCGTTTTTTCATCTGCCAGCATGGCAACAAAAATCATTACAGAAGAGCACCTGACTTCAGTCAATAATAAAAACAAAAATGAAGTTCATTATTACAAAAACGACTCCGCCAAAATTTTAGCACAAGAAACAAAAACGGTGCTGATTAAAACAGAAAGAGAAGATAAATCAAAATTAGAGCAAAAAACAAAAGAATTTGAAGAAAAAATGAAAATGGAACAGATAGCCTTTATTGAAGAGGGCTTGAAAAAGGCAACAACACTGCAAGATGTAGAAAAAGTAAAAAATGAAGCAGCTAACTTATTAAATAAAGAAAAAGCATTGTTTAAAGAAGAAAGTGAAAAATATGTAAAAAAAGTGATTGATACGGAAAAAGTGAACTTAGCGATGATTTCAAGTTCATATAAAACGATTATGGATGACTTTTTCACCTTTAACAAACACAGATTCTATTACTATGATGTAAATAAAAATGAATTTGTTCCAAATGATAAAGTAAGTAAAACAGAAGAGGTAAAAGAATTTGAAAAAAAACATAAAGAAGATACAATTGTAAAAAACAATCCAATCAACACCTTAATTCTGTTCATTCTGCTTGGATTGTTATGTACAATTCCTCTTTCCATAAGCATAAAACAAAAAAACAGAGCGTAAGCTTTGTTTTTTTGTTTTAATGGGCGATTTTTTGCTCAATGCATATTCCAATGTGGGAAATTAACACGTCATTTAAATGATCGTAATCATGTTGAATCACTCTCGCATTAAAACCTACCCTTTTATTAAATCGACCATTTGGCATCGATAAAATATCGACACCAGATGGCTGCATAGTCTTTTTTGGCTTTCTACTTGGCATGAGTAAATCCAAAGTATCTATACTGCAACCATAAATTTCAGCAAAAAAACAAAGCATAAACTTTCCAAACGGAAAATTTATGCTTTACGTCATATTAAATTATGATAATAAAAACAATCTTTAATCAAATACTTTGATTAGGGGATTACTTTTTAAGTATATCCCTGCCAATGGGGCAAAGATATTCTTAAAATCACATTGTTCGAATCCAGATCGGGTAGCCATATGGAGGTATAGCACCTTTATGAGTGATTTCATTAATTTTATCCATTAAATGAGATGTTGCCTGTGAGACAACTCTTAATTGAATTATTTGTGCAGATAAAAACTATAAACAATGTTATTACTTCCTAGTGCTGCTTGCTTTTTCTAATACGGGTTGTGTTCGTTGCTGCATGTTCTCATTCCTCTTTACATCTATGTTTTATTTAGTTGCTACCGCATTTAAAAGTAATTGTTTGTTGCGATCAGACATTACACGCCATTCTTTAACCGTTACTTTCATTTGCCTCCACTTCCTTTCAAATATATGCTCCTAACCACTGTATGCAATCGCTGACGAATGTAAGACACTTCAGCATTGATTAATAACAATTGTGTCTATTTTTATTAAAAAAGTAGACCAGCCCTCACGGCGAGCATGATTGCCTTGACCGGTTAGCCACCCCTTACTATAGATGAATTCTAGTTTATCGAATCATGCGAATAAAGGCTCCGTGCCAAGTTGCAATTATTCACACACTTGTATAGAAAAGTAGTTAATCATCGTCGAAAGTGTACATGCTTAAACGAGCAAAAATGTACATTGTTTTGACATTTACAATGATAATCAATTTTGCCCAACTTTTAATTATATTCGATAGAATCAAAAATGATTCCACATTTCAACTAATTTTTCTATTTTATTCACATTCGACATTCTAGCAAATTATCTATATTAGATCTACTAATTTAACCGTTATAAAACGACTGGACATTCTCTATGCTTTTGTCCTCTACTACTGCTCAAAAGTCCATTCGATACATCCTCCATTGGATATTGTATGCACAATAAAAAGCCACACCTTGTTAGATGTGACTTAGGATTTTATTCGCTTGGATTAATACACCGATGCAAAGCTAATTTTAACACCTTACATGCTTGCGTTTGAAACCGATTCTCCCTCTATCCATTTCTTTTTTAATACTTTCATAAGCATTTAAAAAACTTGTTTTTTTCATGTCCCTTTTGAGTTCTACTACACCTGTTTCCTTTGCGGTCTCGATAGCCTTTTCATGTAGTGGTAAATACGAAATTCCCACTGTGGATAGAAAATTATTCATAGCAGATTTTGTTCTTTCTGGTGAATCATGAATAGAATTTTTTACAATATCAAGCATATTGGAAATCTTGCTTTCGGAAAATTCATTGTCTTTGCGATTCCCTAAAAGCCAGCAGTAGCAACTCCAACCCGCTGACATTCTTAACTCGTCACCGCTTGCAATCCAGTTATCAGCAACGTCTTGGGCAATATCTGACTCTGATAAAGTTACTGCCACTACATAATCAGACAGCATATAAAAATACGCTTCATCTATCCAACGATCAAAATCCGACTCAGTCATAGCATTTGGGTCTGCAATAATGCCTGCAAAATACATTGCATCATAATTACCTGTAGCATAAAGCTCTTCAGCTAAACGTTGGTTTATTTTTATTTTCTTTGCAATAGGTTTCATAGCACCTGTAGCAACACCGAAAAGAGGCTCATGCGCACCATTGGATATATACATTTTTTTAGTTCGTTCCTTACCAAGGGATTCAAGCTCCTGCATAACTGTTTCGAAATCCAAAGTTTTGTACTTCCTTTCTTATTACAATTATCTCCTTAATTATAATCCACTAGTTTCTACTCTTTATCAAGTCTTCCACACTTCTCAAGCATACAGATTTTCCCTTTTGTGGAATACTCAATTAAAATTCTGAAATTACTTTTTGAATCTGCTCATTAATATTTTCCTTACTTAATCCTCCGTGATAACAATTCACAGATTCAATGTCGGGGTCAAGGTATTTCTTCAAAGAGTGTCGGGTTCCTTCTATATCCAGTGCTGTCGGTGCATGAATTCTCCCAATTACTCCATGCGGGTATTCGCTCTGCTTCCGCGGGTATTCGCCCTGCTTCCGCGGGTATTCACTTCACTTCCGCGGGTATTCGCCCTGCTTCCGCGGGTATTTACCCTGCTTCCGCGGGTATTCGCCCTGCTTCCGCGGGTATTGCTTCGCTTCGCGGGTATTCGCCCTGCTTCCGCGGGTATTTACCCTGCTTCGCGGGTATTTACCCTGCTTCCGCGAGTATTTCCTCTGCTTCCGCGGGTATTCGCCCTGCTTCCGCGGGTATTTACCCTGCTTCCGCGGGTATTTGCCCTGCTTCCGCGGGTATTCGCCCTGCTTCCGCGGGTATTCACTTCACTTCCGCGGGTATTTGCCCTGTTTCCGCGGGTATTCGCCCTGCTTCCGCGGGTATTGCTTCGCTTCGCGGGTATTGCTTTGCTCTGTTTGGAAACCCGCTGAAAGAAGTTAAATCATTTTCTAAGACAACCTATGATAAATATCTCAACCACTATTGAAAACTATACATATTATAAATTACAGAAAGGAGGGAATTATTATGTCTCAATATGGTGGTAATCGAGGTTCTGGCTACGGTTCAGCATTTGCGCTACTTGTTGTTTTATTCATTCTTCTAATTATTATTGGTGCTGCATTCCTATTTAATTCGTATTAACATTTCTAACATAAATCATAGATATTTAATCCATAACATTACAATTAATAACTTCAAACATCTAATGCATTTTTCAAAATAACCATACATCTCTTTTTCTTTTCTAAGGGTCACTACCCTTCGGTGACCCTTTTAATGATTCATTACATGCATAATAAAAACCACTATTCATCGTGTGTATGATTATTTACTGTCAGTTAAATATGGATCTGTCTAATCTCCTCTTGTGAGATTAGACAGATCCAATGCTCATTCCTGGTAGAATCAGTTGTTACTAGCATAACAAGTATAAGTCGTTGTATAGTCTGGCTACTTTACCTTTGAAGGCTATTAATATGAAAAGTGTATCCAGCTTAATAGGTATACCTAGAATAAGATGAAAACACTTTGAACTTCTGATTTACGTTTCGCGTTCACTCTTAAATCTATCTCCCTCAGAATATGTAACAAACAAAAGTATAATAAAAACCTATATCAAATTGGGTGTGACTTGATATCAATATTTTATTCAGTCATTAATGTCACAATGGTTTTATTATTATTACACATAAGAGTATTAGCTTTAAATTTTATACTCGTTGAAAGCAGCTGCAACATGTTTAATTCATTAGCCAAATTTTCTAATTCAACCAACCCTTCACTATGCAAATTACTAACTTCCAACTCAAGTTGGTTTAATGATTTTTGAATTGATTCTATATTTTCCTTGTATTTCTCTAAAATAATTTTAGTTTCCAATATCTCAACCTTGTTGTTTGTGTTCTTTGGCATATGGCAGACTCCCTTTCTTCTATAAACTCTTGAACATGAAAGCGTCTTAAGGATTGGATATAATTAACACTATTATAATGGTGTTTATCTTATTTAACAATATTAATCTCAAATGAAATAAAAAAGCCACATCTAGTTAGATGTGACTTTCTGAAACATTAAGGAATATATATCTACCTAAATAAATTGTAAATACTCAAAGACATTCCCGAAAGGATCTTTAAAGCTAATCACTTTTCCTGGAGGACAATCCATTGGTTCTTCAGCAATGAATTCAACATTATGTTCTTTTAGCTCTTTGACTGTCTGATTAATGTCTTCCGTTTTTAGAGCTAAAACCACACCTAAAGAATCTCTAGAAATGGATTCAGATTTTTTTGCTTCTTCTAAAACTAATGGTAAATCTCCGTTGACAAGTGTTACAATTTTGGGTCCGTATTGTTTGTTTACCTCAAAACCTAAAACAGTAGTGTAAAAATCAATTGCTTTTTCAATGTTAGGTACATAGATGCTGATAACACAAATTTGACTCATAATTCATCCCCCCATAATTCCATTGATTACCTTTTTTTACTTATAAAAATAATAGAATATTGCGAACTATTTTTCAACTATTAAGTCAATTGGCAAAATAAAAGCCCAATGGATATGATTTTGCATTTTACGGTTCCCCTTCTTTATCTTTTAGAAGGTTCTTGCTCTAGTCATTTGATGTGGGAGCTTCTTGTGAAGTAGATACTTTTACTAGCTATTCTATATTTATCAAGCTATAAAGGTAATCCCTACCCAACCATGAAATGCCTTCTATATTCCATAAAAGAAATAATAGCGTAACCAGGTGTTCGGAGATTAATTGCCGAAATAATAACTATTAAAAAATATTGGGCAGAACTTGTTTAGGGGGATGAAGTTTGAAAAAATTTTTGATCGTTGGGATAATCATTATGTTGCTTGTACCATTTTGTACAGTACACATCAAAAAGCGGCTATATGAAAAAAGAATCGAAAACTATTTGATTGAGGATATGTCTTATTCGAAAGAAGCTATCCAATCTATTGAATGTAAATGGCACTTTGCAGGTCTTCCAAGTTATTGGGTAAACGTTATTTTTTCAGATGAACCAAATGTCGTCTATACTTATTTTGCTCATGATAAAGACCAATTAGGGGAATTTGAATACCATACAATAGATGGGACAACTCTTTCGCCAAAACAATTAAAGCATTATAAGCGTTGAACAAACTGAAAGCAGGCATGATTCTCTACTCAAAATGTAAGCGTATTGTGGGCATAAAATCATATAAGCAAATAAAACGCTGATGGTGAGGAATTAACAACAGATGAAAAAACAATACTAATAGTTGACCTATTATGAGAAAAAATAAAAAAACGTGTAAAGCACTGCAATAATCGCGAATCACATTAATTTTGAATACGATATAAAAAAATAATTGGTTCTGATAGACTAATGCCACTCTACCGAGTTAGATAAAGCCGCAATGTCGGACATTTAGTTCGACTTCTATTTCGTCTTTCCACTTTTTTTGCTAATAAAGCAAAGGATTTACTTATTCTAAAGTAATATCATTGTGAAACTTTACAAATAGCAGTAAAATTTATGTAAGGTTTATTTTTTCGTTGAAACTTTATGTCGATTATTTCGTATAAGAAGATAGACATATTTAAATGCTAGGAGGAAGAAACATGCTCAGTGTCGGACAGTTTTTCTCTAGACATACCGCTAGCCTCTTAATTTCTCTCACAACTGTTTCTATCGCAGCCTTTGCGGCAACGCCAGGATACTTACTTGGTAGTTTATTGTTCGCTGGAACATACGCGTCCAGTACGACGCTGTTGAAACATAGACAGAAAAAGAAATTCATGCAAATAGCCGGTATAACCAAAGAAGAATACAAACATATTGAAACACAACTTACAGCAGCCAATAAAAACATTCAAACATTAAGTCAAAACTACTTACGTGTACGCTCTGTTTCTGCATTTAAGCAATTACTCGAAATGACACGTATTTCAAAAAATATCGTGAAAATTGTTAAAACAGATCCACGAAAATTTTATAATGTTGAACAGTTTTTTTATGCACATCTCCCGTCCGCTGTTGAATTAACGGATAAGTATACGATGTTATCAAGGCAGCCTGTGAAGGATAAGGAAATCCAAATTACATTATCAAAAACAAGAGAAACACTTACCGATTTAAATGATACGATTCAAATTGATTTAAAGGATGCGCTTTCCAACGACATTGACCATCTTCAAATGGAAATCGAATTTGCGAATCGTTCCAATATACGACGAAAAGAACAATTGGAGTGGCGAGGCGATGATAAGTGACGGCGAATGATCACGCATTTCAACTAAATACAATACAAGGTATTTCCCCTCTTGTGCAATCTTATTTAGAGACTACAAATAATGAGGCGATGGCGACGTATGAAACGCTATCGCCTCTTGCACAAAGTCGTGCACTTCTCTATGCTAGTCAGCTTGACCTGACAAACTTCGAATCAGTCCTGTCTCTAGGGCAAGATTCACAGCGATCACTTTCTCAATTTGCCGATCGAATGCTTGCACAAGTAAAACAGAAAGACGTCACAAAAATTGGCCAAATGCTAGACTCATTAATGCATACGTTAGACCGTGTAGACCCTAACGCATTAGAACCAAAAAAACAGTCCTTTTTCAAAAAAATGTTTGGTAAAATTGAGCCTACTGTTAAGCAAACATTAACGGAGTTTGAACGTATTAGTATCCAAGTAGAACGAATTGGTGTTCAGCTTGAACGTGAACAGCTTCAAATGATTAAAGATGTAGAAATGCTAGAAGAACTGTATGCACATAATAGAGGATTCTTTGAAGAGTTAGCGACTGCTATTGCAGCCGGACAAATGAAGAAGCAGCAAGCCATTGAAGTGGAACTTCCTGAAAAGGTGACTAGTGCACAGGGGGCGAAACAGCCACTAGCTGTCCAACAGCTTAATGACTATGCCGCTCAAATCGAACGTCTAGATCAACGTATTTATGACTTACAAGTTTCTCAGCAGGTTGCCTTACAAACTGCGCCTCAAATACGCATGATCCAACAGTCCAATCAAACACTAGCGGAAAAAATAGAATTTTCAATCGTTACCCTTATTCCACTTTGGAAAAATCAGTTAGCTATGATGTTATCTATGCATATGGATCATCGCTACGCGCAGCTAGAAGAAAGATTATCTCGTACAAATGATCGTTTTACGAGCCCTTCCTTTGAACAGCAAGTATCAAAATTCAAAGAGACACAACATGAGCTGAAGTCAGCTATCCAAGATGTCTTTGACCTTCATACGGCTACAGAGCAGGAAAAAGAGCATCTACAGGATGTTGCTGAAATAAAGACCTTAAAGAGGAAATGATTTCGTTTTTCCAACAAAAAAGGGTGGCTCAGAAATCATCTGAACCACCCTTTTATTTTCATTCAAACCTACTGAATAGAGGAACTCAGTCTAAGAACGCCACGTCCTGAGGCAACGACTGAGTGATCAACATCACGTTGACCCAAAGCCTCCGGCGGATGTCACGAATTTTAAAAGGAATGCGTTGTGCTCGCACAACTCAAAATCCGGACGCATTGTTTATCTGCGCTAAAGCGAAGCGTCAGCGGCAAATGTTTTCTGTAGCGAAAGCAAAGCGACAGCTACAATTACGCCAAGGCGAAATTGATATACTTATTCAAAATAATCTTTATAGTAGCCACCAATATTACCTGTGTTATCGATAATAAAAACGAATTCTTCTGTTTCATTTTTCACATCATATTGTTTGCCTACTGTTAATACGTTTGAAACTAAATATTTTGATGCATTTGTATGCTTACAAGTAACTGTACGTACAGTTGAAGCATCTTTCCATTTTAAATGTAACATAATCTCTCTACCTCTCTTTACTAGCACGAAGCTAATGTCTACAGCTTATTTTATAATATTTTTGTACGCTTGTGGAGAAAAAAACCATAGAAGACCATATTTTCTCCGTAACTATCCATTTTTTTAACTATATCAATTTCGTCTTGGCGTAATTGGTGCTGTCGCTTCGCTTCCGCACAGTAAACATTTGGTGCTTTCGCACAGATGATCAATGCGTCTGGAGGTAATATTCTCATTCAGTAGATGTTTCACATTTAGAACTGGGAGTCCACTAACGAATGAAGATAACTAATAAAAATTTTACTTCGAGGTGTTAACATGAGCTTTGGTGGTGTACCACAATGGTTTTTTATCCTGGCCGTTGCATTTGCAATTTGCTTTATTTTATACGCAGAATGGAATTCTAGAAAATAAAGCAACCTATTTTCTGTAAAAAAACGTTAAATGTACATTGCTAAATTCAATTTTAGTGGTGTACGTTTTATTTTTTAGAAGTCATAAACAAATGGGATTAGAAGTAGACGGACTTCAGCTTGAAAGGGTAAAGAGCGAGCACGCTCATCCGTCGCTCATGCCATTTTACGAATTGCTTATTACCATCTAACAAGGAAAGAAATGTATGTAGACTTAACAACAAAACAATCAACTATTCGATATTCTGTTCGGAGACTTGTAAGTTTGGGTTACAATGTGACCGTCACTGCCTAATACAATCTAAACCAGATTTCCACTTTTTTAATGACTAGGCCTTTATTTTTAGTGCCAGAGATTTTATTTTCATGGAAGTTTAAAACTTCATTTTTTTAATCTCGCTCATTATTCATTAATCTCAATTTTTTCTGCAACTGCTTGTGCTGGATAACTTTCTTCTATTTTGGTTGTCCAAACAGAAACAGTAAGTCCTACTTTTAAAAATTCAATATCATCAGTTGAAAACCATATCGCATCTGGTCTGCCATCTGGTAATTTTTCGATTTTGTTTTCCACTAAAAATCTTTTACCTTCTATTTGAACAATTTCGCCTATGATTGTAGGCTTATCTGTTATTTTCTCAGCTGACTTTGAAATCTCTTTGTCGAGTCCCTCCTCATTCCCACTTTTTTGACACCCCAATAATCCAATTGATAAAAATAGTAAAGATATAATTAAACTAAATTTTTTCAATATCATCACTCCTTTTAAAAATTAGACTGAATTTCGTATTTTTCGTTTCAATAAATTTCAAAATCATTCCACTAAAAATCCTCCTAATTTCAATAAAAAAAGGACATTACCCTTCTTTAAGAGCCCCCTATAGCTTAAGAACAGCACATCACAGCCTTATCAATATCTTTTTCATTTATTAAAACACTACCATTATCATCAATAATGAAATCAACCTTGGCATTAGTAAGCCGTTCTATCGCTGAATCAATACTTTCTTGTGATTGTGTAGATGAATCAACCCATACGTTATAGCTTTTTTCTTGCGAACATCCAACAAACAGAACACTAGTTACGGTAAATAGAATAACTAATTTTTTCAACATACAACCTCCATTATTAAAGGGTTAATAACTGCATAAAATTTATAAATTTGACGCTATCAGTGGAAGGAAGTTCCTAGACAAAAATGGTCCATTAATTGAAATAGCCCAGATTATATCTTTAATCGCAAAAAAAGCTGAACTAATACGTTCAGCTTAATAATGTTGCACATTATATAAAGATAAATTTCATATTAATAAAATTGTTTGGACTCACTTTTTAGTTATTCATAACCAGAGGCGGAACTTATTTATCTTAATGTCCGTTTTAAAAACTCTTTTGTCCGTTCATGCAGAGGGGTTACTAAAACCTGTGCTGGAGGGCCTTCCTCTACAATAACACCTTTATCCATAAAGACAACGCGATCTGCTACCTCTTTGGCAAATTCCATTTCATGTGTAACAATTAACATCGTATTACCGGAATCCGCTAGCTGACGCATTACTTTTAATACTTCACCTACCATTTCTGGGTCAAGGGCTGACGTCGGTTCATCAAACAGCATTACTTCTGGGCTCATTGACAAGGCGCGTGCAATCGCTACACGCTGTTTTTGACCGCCAGATAGCTGTCGTGGCTTCGCATTGACGTATTGATCCATCCCAACAATTTGTAAATATTTTAGCGCAACTTCATCAGCTTCTGCCTTCGAACGCTTTAATACTTTCATTTGACCAACTGTGCAATTTTTAAGCACATTATGATTGTTGAATAGGTTAAATTGCTGGAATACCATTCCTAAATGTGTACGGTATTCCTGGATATTATGTTTTTCATCTAAAATATCTTCACCTTTGTAAATAATTTGACCGCCAGTTGGAATTTCCAGTAAATTAATGCAACGTAGTAATGTTGATTTACCAGATCCTGAAGAACCGATTAAGCAGACAACCTCGCCCTTTTCTACTTGGAAATTTACATCCTTTAACACTTCATTACGACCAAATGATTTACTTAAATGCTCTATTTTAATAACAGTCATTTATTGGCCCCCTATATTGCTTCTTTCTGTTTTTTTTGGTAGGCATCTTGTCCATCCAGCCGTTTTTCTACATACAGTAAAATTCTTGACGCTGTGAATGTCATTATGAAATAAAGGACACATGCTACGAAGAAGGATTCGAAATAGCGGAAGTTATTACCTGCAATCGATTTTGTTTGGAAAAATAATTCCGTAACCCCAATAACATTTAAAACCGCTGTATCTTTAATGTTCATAATTAATTGGTTACCCGTTGCAGGCAGTATATTACGGGAAACTTGTGGTAATATAACATGTAGCATGATTTGAACATGATTCATACCAATAGCCGATGCAGCCTCGTACTGCCCTTGATCAATGGAAACAATTCCACCACGCACGATTTCTGCCATATAAGCACCTGTATTTAGTGAAACAACTAAAATACCTGCCGTAATAAAGTGCATATCAATGCCAAATGCTATATCTAATCCGTAAAATACAACCATTGCTTGTACAATCATTGGTGTACCACGGAAGAATTCGACATAGCAAGTTAGTATAAAATTAATGAATTTTAAGCTATAAAATTTTACATCCTTTTTACGAACTTTGATGGTATGCATAATGCCAATAAAAAATCCGATAAGTGCACCAATAATTGTACTACTAATTGAAATAAGTAATGTATAATACGTACCTCGTAAAAACATTTGCCAGTTGTTCTCAACAATTGAAATAATCCATTCAAGACTCATGATGTACCCCCTAACAACGTCATATTGCTTTTTCGAACCAATCCTCTTAGCTATCTAGCATTTTCATTGGCCACTGTTTCTTATATCTTATGAAATAATTAGCTAAGACATTAATATTTTTTAGAAAGATTCTACTATAATGTAATGATATTGCACGGACTAATAGCTAGCCCGTGCATTCATTTTATTGTGCTGCTGGTTGTTGGTGAATGGCTTCTTCCATAATTTTTTGGCGATCATCTTCAGAAATACCTTTTAAGATTTCATTAATCTTTTCAAGATTTGCATCACCTTTACGCAAACCAACTGCTATCGATGTATCTGCAATATCTGTATCGAAACCTTGTTCAAATTTTACATATGTTAATTTATCGTTTGCAGCAGCAACGGAAATACCTTCTGGTCGTTCTGCTACATAGCCGTCAATTTTTCCAGCTTCTACTGCTACACGCATTGCTGGGAAGGTATCCATTGCTGTTTGTTTTTTTACACCTTTGATTTGATCAATAACAGTGTAGTTCGTTGTATTTAACTGTGATGTAATTTTTGCACCAGAGAAATCTTGAATAGATTTTGCATTTTCGTATTTACTACCTTTTTTAACAACCATTACAAAATCAGACGTGTAGTAGTTTTCTGAGAAGTCGATCGTTTTCTTACGTTCTTCAGTAGGTGACATACCTGCAATAATTGCATCGATTTTATTTGATTGTAGAGCTGGTACTAAGCCATCCCATTCAAATTTTAAGACGACTAATTCTTTTCCTAAGCCTTCAGCTATTTTTTTCGCCATTTGTACATCATATCCGCCTGCATATTCTGAATTATCACGAATTTTAATTGCGCCATTTGCATCATCTTGCTGCGTCCAGTTAAACGGAGCATAACCACCTTCCATCCCGATACGGAATTGGCCGCCAGCTTCCTTATTATTCGTATTGACTCCCTCATTACTAGATGATGAAGGCTCCTTTTTGTCACCAGTACCACATGCAGCGAGCAAAATTGCAGTCATTACAATCAACATTACTACTAACCATTTTCTTTTCATGTAAAACTCCCCCTTTTTTGTAAAAAAAATAAGACAACTGTACTAAAAAAGCCTAAGTTTTTAACTTAGGTCTTACTTTTTTCAACAGTTGCCCAAATCCTCACTGGAATTCCACATTCCAAGATAGCACAACCTAGTAAACTTGGAAGAGAATTTACTAGGACAGTCCTGCACTTATTCACTGCAGACCCAGCATAAAAGTACGAGCTCCTTTTACACTTCGGCGATAGTTCCTTCTTCATTGCGTCTTCGCTTGCTTGTACTCAACAATGAACTAATAAATACCGCACCTCTACCTCACAATAGAATAAACGTGAGGTTTGTATATTTAATTGATTATTAAGATACTACTATAAAACTAACTTATTCGTCAAGATAGTTTCATTAATTTTCTGAATAATTACAATATTAGGGTTATTCATCCTTTTAATGCCTTATATACACTTTTGCAAAGTTGAAAATGATTAAGACTGCCCCTTTGCCTAAAGAGTCCATAAAGTCGCCCATACTCCATAGTACTTACTTCAACCAACATATATACTTGGATAGATTTATAACAAATATAAATGTAGAACTGATTCTTCAGGAAATCCGCAAATTATTAATACTTACTATTAATTCAAAAGAAATTGTTGATTAATAAGGACAATAGTCTTGGCACAATATGCATCTTTGCTGTGAAGCTTTCACAAACGGTGGGCTAAGTTATCCATTGATTCGTTTCGTTTCCGTCATCTCGAGTGCTTTATCCGTCATTTTGGCGGTTTTATCCGTCGCATCGCCTCTTCTTTCCGTCGTTTTGGCTCTTTTATCCGTCACTTCGCCTCTTCTTTCCGTCGTTTTGGCGGTTTTATCCGTCACTTCGGCTTTTCTTTCCGTCGCTTTGGCTCTTTTATCCGTCACTTCGCCTCTTCTTTCCGTCGCTCTGATTACTTTTACCTTCACTTCCTCAAATGTTTCATAAAAAGTAAAAAAACCTTGCGAAACAATGTGAACTGCTCCCCAATTGTTAGACACATCTAACAATTGGAGGTGCAGTTTTTTTATGGTCAAATATACTGCCGAAGATAGATTACAAGCTGTTGA
>NZ_JBNNUX010000049.1:0-25357 GCF_050280145.1 Lysinibacillus sp. NPDC093688 | reverse complement strand
ATCCATGCGATAACGGCTAACTGACCTGCATCGGTAAAAACGCCACGTCCTGTGGCATTACCGAAATGACCGACATCGTGTCGGCCCTCGTGCAGAACTGAGCACAAAGCCGATTCCGGACACAATTATGCCGAGGCATAATTGATGTGTGCTTTTTCTACTGAATTTTCTATTTCTGTTTGTCGTGAAAGTTGATTTCTAGTATGATAATGGAGTGATAGGGGGGAAACCCGTGAATAACGGTTCAAAAAAACAAGAAATGTTTTCAAAAATGCAAGAAAAAAAATCCGAGGTAAAAATTGTGAGAAAAATCGTTGCTATTGTTGCAATTGCTTTGGTCCTAATAATAGGGATAGTCGGTTTAATTGGCTATAATTATGTGAAGAGTGCATTAAAGCCAGTAGATCCAGATGCGACTAAAACAATAGCAGTTGAAGTACCAATTGGTTCAGGTCTAAGCTCTATTTCGACTCTACTAGAGGAAAAAGGGTTAATTAAAGATGCTCGTGTTTTTAAATACTATGCCAAATTTAAAAATGAATCCCAGTTCCAAGCAGGATCATATGATTTAACACAGTCAATGACTTTAGATGAACTAATCAAAAGTTTAAAAACCGGAAAGGTCTATCGTACGCCAGTCTTTACAATGACCATTCCTGAAGGCTTAACACTTGAACAAATCGGTAATATTATGGAAAAGAAAACACCGTATACTCAAAAGGAATTTATGGACTTAGTAACAAGCGATACATTTGTTCAACAAATGAAGGCTAAATATCCTGAGCTTGTGACGGATGCGGTTTTAGCCGATAATGTTCGTTATGATTTAGAGGGCTATTTATTCCCTGCAACGTATTCTTATTTTGAAGAAAAACCAACATTGGAATCGATTGTAGACGAAATGGTAGGGGCGATGGATAAGGTTGTGAAAAATTACAGCGATGTTCTTACTGAAAAGCAAATGTCAGTACATCAATTATTAACATTTGCTTCATTATTGGAAGAAGAAGCTACTGCTCAAACAGATCGAGAAACAATTGCGAGCGTATTCTATAACCGTATCAATCAAGGGATGCCGCTACAAACAGATCCAACTGTTTTATATGCACTAGGATCTCATAAAGATCGTGTACTTTATAAAGATTTAGAAGTAGATAATGCCTATAATACCTACAAAAATAAAGGCTTACCACCAGGTCCTATTGCGGGTGCTGGAAAAACTTCAATTGAAGCAGTGCTTAATCCAAGTAAAACAGAATATCTCTTCTTCTTAGCGGATAAACAGGGTGTCAATCACTTCTCGAAAACATATGAAGAACATTTGCAGAAAGAACAAGAATATTTGCGTAAGGCAGAGTAATTTCTGTTAACTTTTTTCAGCAATGTTTTTATAGTACCGAAAGCAAAGCGACAGGTATAGAAGAGTTACTTTTCAGCAGGTGTCCATACATCTGCTGAAAA
The DNA here is from genome assembly GCF_050280145.1 of Lysinibacillus sp. NPDC093688. NCBI lineage: Bacteria > Bacillati > Bacillota > Bacilli > Caryophanales > Bacillaceae > Lysinibacillus > Lysinibacillus sp. NPDC093688. Next base: position 23,896 of record NZ_JBNNUX010000049.1, on the reverse strand, counting down.
CACAATTATGCCGTGGCATAATTGATATTATTAAAAAATAAATAGCAATAATGTGGATAGAAGGAAAGAAAAATAGCTTTCCTTCTATTTTCGTGCTATTATAAATTGTGATTTTTAATCTATCCGCATGGAAAAAATTCAATCAGTCCGTTAATGCGGAATAATATACGTGGTGGCAATTGTTTAAAGCTTATAAAAACAATTGCTCATTTTTGTATGACGAAGTACCAAGACATCACGTTTGGTCTTTTTCTTTTTGTTGCTAAATGATGAAGTACAGACAATGAGGGTTGCTCGTTGCCTATTAACTTCTTTCTGCAGGTGTACAAACATCCATTGAAAGAAGTTAAAGCCTCTGGCGGATGTCATGGAAATCGGAAAAAACCATCGCATTCATGCGATAACGGCTAACTGACCTGCATCGGTAAAAACGCCACGTCCTGTGGCATTACCGAAATGACCGACATCGTGTCGACCTCAGGCCTAAGCACAAAGCCGATTCCAGACGCAATTATGCCGAGGCATAATTGATATGAGGGTGAACTTAAAAATGGAATTATCAGATGCATATATTCAATCATTTATTCAACCACGTAATGAATTGCTTTTAGAAATGGAAGCATTTGCGGAGGAGAATCATGTACCGATTATGCAGCTTGCTGGTATTGATGCACTAAATCAACTGTTACGTATTCAAAATCCGTCGAAAATTTTAGAGATTGGTACAGCAATTGGTTATTCTGCAATAAGAATGGCAGACGCTTTACCAAATGTGCATATCGTTACAATTGAGCGTGATACAGAGCGTGTTGCTAGAGCAAAGGCATATATTGAACGTTCTACAGTTTCAGATCGTATTACGGTCATTGAAGGTGACGCCTTAGAGGTGAACGATGAAGCAATTCATACGACCTTCGATGCAGTTTTTATCGATGCTGCAAAGGGACAATATCAACGCTTTTTTGAAAAGTATGCGCCTCTTGTAAAATCTGGCGGTGTTCTATATATCGATAATATGTATATGCATGGCTTATCAGATTTGGATTTAAAAGATGTACCGCGTCGCAAGCGTACAATGATTCGCAATTTAAAAAACTTCACCGATTGGATTATGCACCACCCTGATTATACTAGTGCATTTTTACCGGTCGGTGATGGTTTATTACTATGTTTGAAGAGGTGACTATTATGAAAAAACCTGAATTGCTTGTTACACCGCAATCAGTGGACCATGTAAAAGCACTTTTACAGGCTGGAGCAGATGCTTTTGTCATTGGTGAACAACAATTTGGCCTTCGTCTAGCAGGGGAATTTTCTGTTAGTGAAGTGGAAGAAGCTACAAAGTTGATTCATGCAGCAGGTAAAAAGGTTTATGTTGCAGTAAATGCGCTATTCCATAATGAAAAATTGGATGCGCTTGCCGAATATTTAAAAGAAATGCAACGTATTGGTGTTGACCGTTTAATTTATGGTGATCCAGCAGTATTAATCATCCGTCGTGATCAGGGTGTTACAATACCGCTACACTGGAATCCAGAAACGACTGCAACGAACTGGTTTACGGCAAATTATTGGGGAAAACGCGGAGCAACTCGCGCAGTACTTTCACGTGAACTTTCTTTAGATGAAGTGCTAGAAATTAAAGAAAATGTAGAAGTAGAGATTGAGGTTCAAGTACATGGAATGACATGTATGTTCCAATCAAAACGTCCATTACTAGGCCATTATTTCTTATATCAAGATAAAGTAATGGAAATCGAAAATCGTAAGGAAAATCGCAATATGTTCATTCATGATGATGAACGTAATAATAAATATCCAATTTATGAGGATGCTAACGGTACGCATATTTTCAGTCCAAATGATATGTGCATTATTGATGAGCTTGGCGAAATATTCGAAGGTGGCATGGATGCATTAAAAATTGAAGGTGTTCTTCAAACACCAGAATATGTAGTCACAGTAACAGAAGCTTATCGTCAAGCAATTGACACATATTTTGACGAATCAGAAGATGCGTATGAAGATATTAAAGATGATTTATTAGCTAAAATTGAAGAAATTCAGCCTGCGATCAGACCTCTTGATACTGGCTTTATCTTCAAGGAAACAGTTTACTAGGAGGTGGCAAGAACATGGCATTAGTATTAGAACAAAATGACAAAATTCGTGAGATTGTAGACGGAAAACGTGTCATTACAAAAAAACCAGAGCTACTTGCCCCTGCAGGTAGTTTAGAAAAATTAAAAGTAGCAGTTCATTATGGAGCGGATGCAGTATTTATCGGTGGACAAGAGTTCGGTTTACGTTCAAACGCAGATAACTTCTCAATTGAAGAAATGCGCGAAGGTGTTGAATTCGCCAATAAATATGGTGCGAAAATCTATGTTACTACAAATATTTTCGCCCATAATGAAAATATGGACGGCTTAGAGCAGTATTTAAAAGATATTGAATCTGCAGGTGTTACAGGCATTATTGTAGCGGATCCACTTATCATTGAAACATGCCGTACAGCTGCACCAAAGCTTGAAATTCATCTTTCTACACAGCAATCTTTATCAAACTGGAAGGCAGTCCAGTATTGGAAAGAAGAAGGCTTACATCGTGTAGTATTAGCACGTGAAGTAGGCGGCGAAGAGATGAAGCTGATGAAGGAAAAAGTCGATATTGAAATTGAGGCATTCGTTCATGGAGCGATGTGTATCGCCTATTCTGGTCGCTGCGTCCTTTCAAATCATATGACTGCCCGTGACTCTAACCGTGGTGGTTGCTGTCAATCTTGTCGCTGGGACTATGATTTATATGAGCTAGAGGATGGCGAAGAAAAGGCACTTTTCGATGATAATCACGCACCTTTTGCGATGAGTCCGAAAGACTTAAAGCTGATTGAAGCAATTCCACATATGATTGAGCTTGGTATTGATTCATTAAAAGTAGAAGGTCGCATGAAATCAATTCACTATGTTGCTACAGTTGTTTCAGTGTACCGCAAAGTGATTGACGCTTATTGTGCGGACCCTGACAATTTTAAAATTAAACGTGAATGGCTTGAGGAATTAGACAAATGTGCTAACCGTGATACTGCAGAAGCATTCTTCCACGATGCCCCTGGTCACGAAGAGCAAATGTTTGGTGTTCATGGCCGTAAAACAACTTATGAGTTTGCTGGTTTAATTTTAGAGCATGACCCAGGAACGAAAATGGTAACAATGCAACAACGTAACTATTTTAAACCTGGCGATGAGGTAGAGTTCTTTGGACCAGAAATCGAAAATTTCCGTATTACAATGGGTGAAATTTGGGATGAAGATGGCAATAGCTTAGATGCTGCTCGTCATCCACTACAAATTGTTAAATTTAAATGCGACACACCATTAAAACCACATAACATGATGCGAAAGGGGCATAATTAATGGCAGCGAAGCGTCCAGTCGTCATAGGAATCGCTGGAGGCTCATGCTCGGGAAAAACGAGTGTGACCCGTGCTATTTATGATGTTTTCCGCGATCATTCAGTAGTTGTAATTGAACAAGACTTTTATTATAAAGATCAAAGTCATTTAACGTTTGAGGAGCGTTTAGGTACAAACTATGACCATCCGTTAGCGTTTGATAATGATTTGTTAATTGAGCATTTAAAAAAATTATTGGTCCGTCAGCCAATCGAAAAGCCTGTGTATGATTATGTGCAGCATACAAGAGCAAAAGAAGTTATTCAGGTAGAGCCTGTAGATGTTATTATACTAGAAGGTATTTTAGTGTTAGAAGATGCAGATTTACGTGATTTAATGGACATTAAATTATTTGTAGATACGGACTCAGATTTACGTATTATTCGTCGTATAATGCGTGATATAAAAGAGCGTGGACGTACAACAGATTCTGTAATCGAGCAATATTTATCGGCAGTGCGTCCAATGCACAATTTATTTATTGAGCCGACGAAACGTTATGCTGATATTATTATTCCTGAAGGCGGGGATAATGAGGTTGCAATTGATTTATTGGTAACTAAGATTAAAACTATCCTTGAAACCGACAACGTATTGTAATAAGATAGAGTGGTATTGACAATATTTACATGCATATCTGTACATATTTCAGAAAGGCATGCATACTATTAGGTCAAAGAGTAATTTGAAACCGTTTAAAAATAATAAAATTCGATTAAGTGAATCCTACTAGGCACTTAATCGAGTTTTATGTTTTTATATTGACGAAAACAAGGAGTGAAGAACTTTGGCAAACGAAAAACAGTACCCAATGACAGCTGAAGGTAAAAGAAAATTAGAAGAAGAATTAGTGAAATTAGAAACAGAAACACGTAAGGAAATCGTAGAACGTATTAAAATCGCTCGTGATTTCGGAGATCTTTCTGAAAATGCTGAGTATGATTCTGCAAAAGAAGAGCAAGCCTTTCTGGAAGGTCGAATTTCTACATTAAAATCAATGATTCGTAACGCAGTTATTATTTCTGAGGACGAATCAGACAACAGTGTAGTATCATTAGGGAAAACGGTTACATTTGTAGAAATTATTAATGGAAAACCAACAACAGATCAGGAATCGTACACAATTGTTGGTTCGGCTGAGGCAGATCCAATGGAATTCCGTATTTCAAATGAATCACCAATTGCTAAAGGCTTGCTAGGTCGTGCTGAAGGCGAAGAGGTTGTCGTACAAACACCTGGTGGTGAAATGAAAGTTAAAATTATTTCAATAAAATAATTTTTTGTACAAGCAGTTAGCTTATCTTTGTAAAAGAGAGCTAGCTGCTTTTATCTTCATTTAGCAGAATGTAAGTTGTAGCGACAGCAATGCCAAGGTGAAACTGTTCTTGATTCTATCATCTATGTGAGTTTTTTATATCAAGAGCCAAAATCCAATAAATACCTTGAGAGGTCTTTGGTTTTGTCTATGATATAATAGGAGCACAATTATTTTGCAAGTGCTGTTGAACTTGATAAAATATTTGCTAGAGAGGGGGAGACTTCATGAGTGAACGACAAACTCGAAGCAGTCGTCATTTGCAGCCATCTCAAAATAAAAAGCTAGATAAACTATTGAATGTTTTAATTGGTATTGTCGTGATACTGATTATTATAGTAGCCACATTTGTGTTTAAATGGCAGGATGATGCAGGGAAAACTGAGAAAGACGAGCCCATACAGGAGCAGAAGAACGATAAAGAAGACGTGAAGGAAGAGCCTTCTAAAGAGAAAAATAATGATGGAACAGCTCAAAAGGAAACAGAGGAAGAGCCTACAGATGAAACTCAAGCATCTGAACAGGATGCTACTATTGAAACCACGTCAGACAACCCAATTGTTGATAAGGTCGTAACAAATAAAAGTTGGAAGCCTACACCTACAACACAAACAGGTCAGCATGTATCTTCTTACGATGATAAATCTGTAGACTGGGCTGAAAAGGTGGCCGCAGTTACAACCGCTACAGGTATCGAAAAGAACAACATGATTATCTGGCGTTTACAAAATAATGGTGGCGCTAATTCGGCTATTGCAACAGTTTCAACGAATGATAAGACACAAATGTACCGTGTCAGCATGGAATGGGTCGACAACGAAGGCTGGTTACCAGTGAAACTTGAGCAACTAAATACATTAAATGGCGCCTATTGACGAAAGTAACTCGTTTTATTATTTTAACTTATATCAGCCGATGTACAAACATCCGCTGATATAGAGGAACTCAGTCTAAGAACACCACGTCCTGTGGCAATTTATCTGTGCGACAGCGGCAATTATGCCGAGGCATAATTGATTTGAAGTGAATAAAGAAGGGAAGTAACGTGTACATGAAAATTGCAGTAATCGGCGCAATGGAAGAGGAAGTAGAGCTTTTACGAGCATCTTTAGAGCAGGCAAAAAGCACAACAATTGCAGGTAGTGAATATACAACAGGAACTTACAAAGGGAACGAGGTAGTTTTATTAAAAAGTGGTATTGGTAAAGTAAATGCTGCAATGTCAACTACTATTCTATTACATGAATTCAAGCCTGATGTAGTCATTAATACGGGCTCTGCCGGAGGCTATGATGAAAAGCTTGAAGTAGGCGCAATCGTTATTTCAGACGAAGTCCGTCATCATGATGTAGATGTAACAATTTTCGGTTATGAAATGGGTCAAATGGCAGGTATGCCAACAGCTTATAAATCAGATGAAAAGCTTATGAAAGTGGCTGAAGAGGCAGTAGAGGCTGTTGGAGAGCACCAATATGGTATTGGCTTAATTTGCTCAGGTGATGCTTTTATGAATGATCCTGTTCGTGTAGAAGCTGTTCGTCGTCACTTCCCGCAAATGAAGGCAGTAGAGATGGAAGCAGCAGCTGTTGCACAAGTATGCTATCAATTTGGTACTCCGTTTGTTGTTATTCGTGCTTTATCAGATATTGCTGGAAAAGAATCGAATATTAGCTTCGATGAGTTTTTACCAGTCGCTGCAAAGCATTCAACACAAATAGTACTTAAAGCTATCGAATCGTTATAAAGTCTATAATCAGCAGGGCTTTATTTATCCCACTGATTATTAGTTATTACCAATCCGCGGGATAAACTACACAAAAAAGTCAAAATGAGTGCCTTTTAGTGTGAGAAAAATCACAGTTTAAAAGTCGTACGAATGCTAAACTGTTGTTAATTAAATCTCTTCATATTCAGATGGGAGGCATGCATAATGCTATTTTTAACAGCAGGTGTAGTCATTTTAACGATGTTACTCGGTACACTTATTTCAGTAGAACTTTCAGAATCTGTTGAAATTCATTAAGAGAAAAGCTCTCTTGCGACATTTAATGACGCAAGGGGGCTTTCTTTATAGTTTAGCTTCTTTCAGCACATGTTTTCGTAGCGAAAGTGAAACGGTAGTTACAAATGTTTTCCTAGCGAAAGTGAAACGTCAACTACAAGTGTTCTCGTAGCTAAAGCAAAGCATCCTTTTCAGCAGGCGGGTGTCCATACACCCGCTGAAATAGAGGAACTCTGGCTAAGACTTCACATCCTGTGAAAACGCCTGAGTGACCAACATCGGTGCTGCTGTCGCTTCGCTTTCGCGCAAAAAACATCTGTGCTGCTGTCGCTTCGCTTTCGCTACGTTAGCACTGCGCTTTCGCACAGAAAAACAATGTTGCCCCGATGCTCCTAGGAATAGACCTAGTCGGATCGGAAATCAACTCACGATATAGTGATGAGCCAAAGTATTACCTTTGTAACAAAAAATACAAGATTAATTGCAGAATAATGTAATGGGTTTGTTGAAATTTTATAATTATCAATTTACAATATATTACTCAATAATCTTTTGATCTCGTTTATATAACTGATAGAGTTTTATAAGTGCTCGCTTTTCAATGCGAGATACATAACTACGAGAAATATTTAAACGTGCAGCGATTTCCTTTTGTGTGAGTGCATCCTGCTGGTTAAGACCATAGCGAAGTGTAACGATTTCGAGCTCACGTTCGTCGAGCATATACAAATAATGATATAGTTGTGCAACATGCTCTTTATGTTCAAGTTTTTCTGTTGCACTCTCTTCATCGCATTGTAAGAGATCTCGGATTTGTAGGGCATTACCATCTTTATCTGTACCGATTGGCTCAAATAAGGAAACATCTTTTTGCACTTTTTTCTGTGTACGTAAATGCATTAAAATTTCATTTTCGATACAGCGGGCGGCATAAGTAGCAAGCCGGGTTTTTTTGTCAGGCGTATAACTTTCTACAGCTTTCATCAGACCAATAGTACCGATGGAAATATAATCATCAAGTTGCTCATGCTTTGGGTGGAATTTTTTTACAACGTGTGCGACAAGTCTCATATTGCGTTCGATTAGGTCAAGTCGCGCTTGCTCATCACCGCCTAAAAATCGTTCAATACAAGCAGCTTCCTCTTCTTTTGAAAAGGGTTTATGGAAAGTTTGCCCCTTTAAATAGCCAAGTAATGCTGGGATCTCAAGCCATAACTGCAACATAGATGTAAAAATTCCGCTCATTGAATGATTTCATCCTTTCCCCATTTTTCGACAGTATATGTTATAAAACTGTGTTAAATGAAAAAAAAGTGCAACAGCAAATGCGCTGTTACACTTTTTTTAACGTGATTGTACTAATCATTAGTAATGCTAGTATTGGGAAAAGGAAAAGATAAAATACTGGGTGGAACGTATTAGATGCGAAATACGTTAAAGTTAAGACCGTACCTGCCGCTGTAATTGGTAACCCTGTAAAATAGCCGTTTGCTTCTGTAATATTGAAGCGAGCTAATCGCATCGCACCGCAGATGATATACAATACTGTCATTGTCATGCCGACAAAACCAAAGTCGACTAAGACAACTTTATACATTAATAATGCAGGCGCCACACCAAATGATATAATATCACTCATAGAATCTAATTGTTTACCTAAATCAGACACTTGTCCAAGTGCTCTAGCTACCTTCCCGTCATAGCGATCAAGAAGGGCTGCGATAAAGATAAACAAGACACTGTAGCTATAGTATTCATGTAGTGTAGCCATTATGGCTGCGCCGCCGAAAGACATATTACTGATTGTGATAAAATTTGCTGCTTGCGATTTCATTTTCTTAACCGTGGTATCCACCAACTTGTGATAAAAAAACAAGGGGGATCACTCCTTTGCACTTAAGATATTGTACCATTATACTTCGAATGCGAAAAAATTGACAGTCTAAATTAATCGATAGGGGTTTTGTTTTATGAAAGAAAAAATATATCAACGTTTGATTGAATTAACAAATGGTAAGCAATCCTCCCAGCTTCTGCAATCTATTGCAAAAGCAAAGTGGAGTAAACGTATTATTCCTAGTTACATGAAGGTATACGACATTAAGCTTGAAGAGGTTTCAAAACAACAACAACAATTTTCAAGTTTACATGATTTTTTTACAAGAGAGCTTTTAGAAGATGCACGGACAATTGAACAAAATCCCACTACCTTTGCAAGTCCAGTGGATGCGAAGGTGGAATCATTTGGACGTATCGAATGGGATATGACGTTTCTTGTAAAGGGTAAGCCTTATGCATTACAAGATCTACTTGGCAATACAGAGCGTGCTTCACAATATGCAGATGGACATTATATCGTGTTTTACTTGAGTCCTGCAGATTATCACCGAATTCATAGCCCGATTGATGGGCAAGTGCTAAGGCAATATACACTTGGTCAAAAATCCTATCCCGTTAATCAGGCCGGTCTTACATACGGTAAAAAACCAATTTCACACAATTACCGTTCAGTAACGGAGCTGAAAGTCACTAATAATCAGCAGGTAGCGTTTATTAAAGTGGGTGCTACCTTTGTAAATTCTATCGTACTTACTAATACAACAACGCAGTGGCGTAAGGGTGAAGAAGTCGGATATTTTTCATTCGGCTCAACAGTAGTTATGCTGTTTGAAAAGGATGCAATAGAATTTACGGAAAATGTTGTACAAGGAAGCCCAATTCAAGTGGGTGAAGCCTTCGCAAATATGCTATAATAGTCGAATAATACGTTTAGATTAGGGGTCGCTATTTTGTATAATTTTTTATTACCAGATGAATTTGTCACGAGTATTTATGAAATTACACCGGAAAAGCTTCAAGACTTAGGTATTAAAGGGATAATTACGGATTTAGATAATACGCTTGTGGAATGGGACCGTGCTGATGCAACGGAAGAGCTTATTATTTGGCTTCGCATTATGAAAGAATCTGGCATTCGTGTTATTATTGCGTCGAATAACAAAGAAGCACGTGTTAAACAGTTTGCTGAGCCATTAGGTATTCCTTATATTCATAAGGCGAGAAAGCCACTTCGTAATGCCTTTTATAGTGCCATTATTCAATTGGGGTTACGACCTCAGGAAGTAGTAATGGTAGGAGACCAATTACTAACAGATGTAATGGGCGCAAATCGTCTAGGCTTGCATACGGTACTAGTAAAACCGGTTGCACAATCCGATGGGCTCGTAACAAAATTCAATCGATTTATTGAACGCCGTGTGTTCAATAATTTAAAACGAAAAGGAATCAGTACTTGGGAGGAAAAAGAATGAACGAAATGCCAAATTGTATTGGCTGTGGTACAACAATTCAAACAGAAGATAAAACAGCAGTTGGGTATGCACCCCCATCATCATTAGAAAAAGACGTGGTCATTTGCCAACGTTGCTTCCGTTTGAAAAATTATAATGAAATTCAACCAGTGTCATTAACAGATGACGACTTTTTACGTATATTAAATGGTCTTGGAACTCAGCAAGGCTTAATCGTAAAAATTGTTGATATATTTGACTTCAATGGGAGCTGGCTACCAGGACTTCACCGCTTCGTTGGTAAAAATCCTGTGTTATTAATCGCCAATAAAGCCGATCTATTACCGAAATCTGTGAAACCGAAAAAAGTGATTAATTGGCTAAAACGTGAAGCAAAGGCTCTAGGTCTACAACCTGTCGATGTACTTTTAGTGAGTGCTCATAAAGGGAAAGGGATGGCTGAAGCGATGGAAGCCATTGATGAGTATCGTAATGGACAAAATGTTTATGTTGTAGGCTGTACAAATGTTGGGAAATCCACGTTCATTAATCGCATTATCAAGCAGGCTACTGGTGAGGGTGAAGTTATTACGACTTCTCATTTCCCAGGTACCACTTTAGATATGATTGAAATTCCACTAGATGATGGTAGTGCATTATATGATACACCAGGAATTATTAATCATCATCAGATGGCACACCATATTGACGCTAGCGAATTAAAATATATTATGCCTAAAAAAGAAATAAAGCCAAAAGTGTATCAACAAAATGCAGGACAAACATTATTTATCGGTGCCCTTGCCCGTTTTGACTTTATTCAAGGAGATCGTTCGGCATTTACGGTTCACGTGGCAAATGACTTACCAATCCACCGTACAAAGCTTGAGAAGGCAGATACATTGTATGCAGAGCATAAGGGTGAATTACTGGCACCACCAACTGCCGAATTTATAGAACAGCTACCGCCATTAGTGCGTCATGAGTTCTCAATCAAAGAAGCGAAAACAGATGTTGTGTTCTCGGGTCTTGGATGGATTACTGTGCAGCATGCTGATGTAGTTGTAGCAGCTTATGCGCCAAAAGGTGTACAAGTTTCAATTCGCCCATCACTAATTTAGGATGTACAAGTAGAGAAGAGGGACTAGGAAATGAAGAAATGGTTTGCAGTTATTGGTGATCCGATTGAGCATTCAAAATCCCCAGTAATGCATAATTCTTGGTTCGAGGACCTGTCGATAGATGCGGCGTATATTCCAGTGCATGTATCTTCTGAAAATTTGGAGTCAGCGGTTGCTGGCCTAAAAACATTAGGTGCAAGTGGTTGGAACATTACAATTCCACATAAAACAGCAATCATTCCTTATTTAGATGAGCTAGATGAGTTGGCAGAAAAAATGGGAGCTGTCAATACGGTTGTCCGAACAAAAGAAGGAAAATTCAAGGGATACAATACTGACGGTGTTGGTTTTGTGCGCTCGCTAGAGGAAGCGGTTGGTAAGTCACATAAAGACAAACCAGTTCTTCTGATTGGTGCAGGCGGTGCAGCCCGTGGTATTGCTTTTGCTATGCAGCAGCAAGGATATACGAATTTAACCATTGCCAATCGCACAGTGGCAAATGCAAAGGCAATTGTCGATGAAATGGGTATAGGTAATGCTATTTCTTTAGCAGAGGCTGAAGAATCACTAGCTGATTTCGGTATTTTAGTGCAAATGACATCGGCTGGTCTTGCTACGGGCAATTTTTCAATGCCATTTTCACTAGAACGACTTGTAGAAGGCGCAATTGTGGCCGATATTGTGTATAATCCATTAATGACGCCTTTTTTAAAAGCGGCTGAGGAAAAAGGAGCAACCGTCGTTACGGGTCTTGGAATGTTTGTTCATCAAGGGGCTATTGCTTTTGAGCATTGGCTTGGTGAATACCCGAATACAAATTCAATGATTGCCCAACTAAAGGTGCAATTAGGAGGATATTAATTTTTATGTTAACAGGTAAACAAAAACGTTTTTTACGTGCAGAAGCACATCATTTAACACCAATTTTCCAAGTAGGAAAAGGCGGCGTTAATGACGAAATGACAAAGCAAATTCGTGAAGCATTAGAAGTAAGAGAGCTGATTAAGGTACGTATTTTAGATAACTGTGAAGAGGACAAGCATGAAGTGGCAGAAGGACTTGCTAAAGGTGCTCATGCAGAGCTTGTACAATTAATTGGACTAACAGTTGTTTTATATAAAGAATCACGCAATCAAAAAAAGATTGCATTACCAAAAGCATCGAAATAAGGTGAGACGATGAAAAAGGTCGGTTTACTGGGAGGTACATTTAATCCACCACATAATGGACATTTAATGATGGCTAATGAAGTACTTCATGCTTTAGATCTAGATGAAGTTCGCTTTATGCCCAATGCGTTACCACCACATAAGTTTGCACGTCATGCTGCTAGTGATGTGGAGCGCCTTGAAATGGTAAGGCGTGCAATAAGTCCATATCCGTATTTTTCTGTGGAGTCGTATGAGGTGGATAAGGGTGGCGTATCCTATTCATATAAGACACTTTCTGCGATGTGTATAAGAGAGCCTAATGTAAAATTTTACTTTATCATTGGTGGCGACATGATTGATTCGCTTCATACATGGTACTGTATTGATGAATTAGTGAAGCTTGTGCAATTTGTAGGAGTAAAGCGTCCAGGAACAGAGGCCACAACAGAGTATCCTATAATAATGGTGGAAGCTCCCCAAATCGATTTATCGTCCACACTGCTTCGTGAACGCCTTGCCACTGGAGGAACGGTTACTTTTTTACTGCCAGAAGCGGTAGAGACGTTCGTACGAGAGGAAGGTCTTTATGGAACGCGAACAGTACTTAGCGGCGATTAAGCCACGTATGCCTGAGAAGCGCTATATTCATACCATCGGTGTAATGGAAACGGCCATTGAGCTAGCAAAATTTTATGGTGAGGATGAAAAAAAGGCTGAGATAGCAGCTATCCTTCATGATATTGCGAAATATGCAGATATTGAATGGATGGAGCAAATCGTCCAAGATGAAAAATTAGATGCTCGCCTTCTTGGCTGGGGTAGTGAATTACTACATGGTCCAGTAGGTGCTTATATTGCAGAAAGCGAATTTGGCATTACCGATGAGGATATGTTAAATGCTATTCGTTTTCATACAACAGGACGCGTGGGTATGAGCCGTTTAGAAAAAATTATTTTTGTTGCAGATATGATTGAACCCAATCGTAAATTTGATGGTGTTGATCGTCTGCGAAAAAAAGCAAAGAAAAATTTGGATAAAGTGATGAGCGCTTGTGTACGCCATACATTGGCATTTTTAATCGACACAAAACAACCCATTTATCCATTATCAATAGAATGTTACAACGATATGATGAAAAGAGAGGACAGTGAAGGATGACTTCAACTTTATTACAATCAGCTTACAAAGCAATTGACGACAAACATGGTGAGGATATTGTCGTTTTAAATATGGAAGGTATTTCACTTTTAGCAGATTACTTTATTATTACTCATGGTAATTCTGATCGCCAAGTGCAAGCAATCGCACGTGAATTACAAGAGGTAGCAGTAAAAGAGGGCTATGAAATTCGTCGTGTAGAAGGCTTCGATGGAGCACGCTGGGTTCTTGTGGATCTTGGAGATGTTGTAGCACATGTATTCCATAAAGATGAACGTGCTTATTATAATTTAGAACGTCTATGGGGCGATGCACCGCAGCTAGACATGCCAGAGGCTTAAGTGTGAGTAGCTACGAACGATTTGCGCACGTGTATGACGAACTGCAAACGGATATCCCTTATGAACGTTATGTGGGATGGGTTTTGCAGCATGCACCGAGCAGTCAATGCCCGAATCTTTTAGATATCGGCTGTGGTACAGGTGTGCTTGGCCTACTGTTTGCGAAAGCAGGTTACAAGGTGAGTGGGATTGACTTATCTGAAGATATGCTCTCAATTGCCGCAGAGCGCTTTGCTGATGCAGGATTACATGTACCTCTTTATTGTATGTCGATGGATGAATTAGAGGGCTTTGAGGCGCTTGACGTTGTAACAATTGCTATTGATTCGCTGAATTATGTAGTGGAAGAAAAAGCAGTTTATTCAACATTAGAACGTATTTATGGCGCTTTACGAGATGGCGGCCAGCTGTTTTTTGACGTGCATTCGTTATTTAAAATGAATGATATATTTTTAGACGGACCGTTTACGTATGACGATGGAGATATTAGCTATGTATGGCATACGGAACCTGGCGATTTTGAACATTCCGTTGTCCATCAAATGACGTTTTATGTGCGTGATGCTGAGAGTAATCTATATGAACGCTTCGACGAGGAGCATAACCAGCGCACATTCTCAATTGAGCAATATGTGGCGTGGCTTCAGGAAATTGGCTTTAAACATGTAGAAGTAACAGCCGATTTTACAGATGAAGGTCCTGAATATGAAAGTGAACGCATTTTTATCCGTGTGGTGAAATAGAAGAACAGCTTGCTGGTAAATTGACCAGCGAGCTGTTTTTTATTTTGTGAACAAGTTCTCTTTGCTAAGAAAACAGAATTGTACAGTATTGATTTTGAAGTGGTGAATAAAGCGGAAAAGAATGTTTAATAATGCAAATTATTTTCAGACAATTCGCATGTGTTATTTACAAAAAGGGGATATTGTAAACATATAAAATTGTATTTTTGTAAAAAAGTTATAGTATGGAGGTGAGAGGTGATGAAAATGAGTTTAGCAGTAATCCAAAAAACACAAGAATCAATTGACTTAGCATTCCAAACCAAAGACGCAGATCTATTAGAAAAAGAAACACAATTCCTTCTATACTCTCTTGGGGATTCTATCCCTGATACATTTTCAGAATCAGTTCGTTATATTCAATTAAGAGAAACAAAATTAAAGCCAGCTGAAAAAATCATGTCGGACACAATCAAACTATTTTTTGATCAAGTATTAGAACTATTGGATGAAAAAAATCTCAAAAAAAATGAGTTAAGTGCTGTTAAGTTGGCATTCGAAAAATTGTTTTTAGAAACGACAGATTGCGGATATATAGATTATGATTATGATATAGCCGAATTAGTCTCTACTGAGCTAGCAGCAGAATATTTAGGGGTTTCAAAGCCAACTATTTATAAGTATCTAAATAATGGTCTAGAGTATAAAATAATTAACAACGTTAAAAAAATTCCTAGAGTTGCACTTAAATTATGGTCAGATCCAGTTACATCGTTTGAAATGCAATGGATACATCAAGAGAAAAAACGTAGAACCCAAACACTGGAAGAAAAGCTAGAGGTTATCCAAGGTAGAATAACTGAATATGAAATTGAATATGGCGGAGAGTTTGAACATCTGTATGGAAATAAAAGTGATAGCCTAATTGACGGATTAGATGAAGCTGTAGACGTTTTTGATTGGAAGGGGTATATAGTGCAGAAAAATGCTTTATTAAAGCAATTACAGGCTAAGAAAGGTACTAGTGCCTAAATTAACTGATTATGCACCATTATTAACTCGCTTTAATTCAATCCTACGTCAACCTACAGATTTATTAATTGAAGATGATCCTATTAATCCAGACAATACAGTAATTAAAATTATATTCTACTTTAATAGCGGTTTTTATGGCGAAACACAATTTAGGGTCCGTGAATGGTTTGATAAAAACGACAATAAAATACAATACCGCTATTCATGGGAAAAAAATAGAAAGAAACCTGGCCATATCAGTGCTTGGGAAAATGAGCATCATTTTGTTCCGCACCACATGCTATCAGAAGGGCTCAAAAGTGACCCACACCATACCAGGGGATAGGGCACAGTTGCAGGATAATTGGACAATAAGAGATTTAGAGAGCGCGTTAACCGTTGTGGAAGAGTTTATTCGTGAAAATAAACCATACGATAGTAAGATGTTGTAATCAGCGTTCTAAAAAATATAGCAAATGCTAAGAAGAAGCGGTTTGTATCTATGCATACAACCGCTTCTTTTGCTATATAAAATAAGTAATTGTATAGTGAAAATGAACATGAAATGAGTATAAATTCATGTGAAATGGTATTCATCTATGAAAAGGGGGGCGGAATCAAAGAAGGGACAAGAGAATAGGCTAAAGCCTTTGGTAGAGAAGATAACCGATAAAGAGAGTGTATTTAAAGATTTCCTTATGAGTTGTTAGATATGAAAGAACAAGCTAAATTGTGTGATTTTCTGTTCAATATTTCGCAAGAAAGGCAGATTGTTTGCTAACATACGCAAAAATGATGTGGGTAGAGATTATTCATTTTCGATTCAGAATAACTTGCAGGAACTAAATAAACGAAATAATTGTAAGAGTAATTTTTCTTTTATTTTTACTACCCAATTAAAGGAGCTGAAATTATGTGGCACTTAACATTGCAAGAGAAAAGAGCGTATGAAAATGCGATGAAACTATTTATTTACGAATCTGATGAGGAGTGGACACAATACATCGCCTATGCAAAGGAAAATGATATTGATCCATATAAGGAAAAGAAGCAGGAATTAGATGAATTACGCGAAATGAACTATTTACCACTGCGATTTCATACATATGTTTTAGATGGTACGTTGAATACACCAGATGTTCCTAAACATGTACGGGTAGACTTTTTAGGATGGAGAAATGAACAGGAGCAGCTATTTGAAAATATTCTCGAAGCAGCATATGAGGAAAAGCAGAAAACGTTGGCTTATATGGAATCGAAGGAGAGAGAGGTCTTTGAGCAAAGTCTTCATGATGCAACAATAGTTAGTATTCACCGTAATGCTACTCAAGTGGAATTAACATTTGATATGGCAGGAGGCTTTACTGCAAAATCAATCATTTCTCTAACGTTCACCAATATTATAAGTGAGGTAGGTCAAGTAGAACCGGAGCAGTTTTATATTTATGACGAGCTCAGAAAAACAGCGAATGGAATGGCACTACGTGTTATTTTTGATTGTCCAGAGGTAGAATGGACGATTGAAGCAGAGGATTTAGACGCTGAATTTTATTATCGTCCAAAAACATATAGTGATTTTGCTGAAAACGGTAATTTTTCTAACTACGTTCAAACATTGCAGCTAGAGCATGGCTTAACCTTTATTACACCTCAATTAAAACAGCGAGTAATCGGGATTCAGCAACACGCACCGTTTTTAATTTTAGAAAATAGCTATCTATATGAAAATGATCAAGGCGTTTTTGTGGATACAATACGTGTGGCAGATAAGTTAGATGATTGTATTCATTTTATACATACAGATACATATGAAGACCCGTATGCACATTTCAGTGAGCCAGTACCAATACAGGACTTGGAGGCAGCGGCATTTGGTACAGATATAGAGTTAAAGGTTCGCGCATGGAATACGATGTATGCCAATCCAGTCCAGCTCGCGGAGAAGATTAATGATATTTTAATGCAGATGAATCCAGCTCAAGAGGATATGATGCAAAATGTGTTTATTCGTCATTTTAACAATGAGGAGATCTTAACGACTGAGCTCCAAGCGAAATTTAAGGATCTATTAGAAGACTAAAGCTTTTAGAAAGTATTGCATAAAGATGGTCCTTACCCATTGCTAATTATAGCAATGAAGAACTCAAATAAAAGCTCATCACCATAACGTGTGGTTGATTTCCGTTCCGACTGGGCGCTTTCCTGGGGGCGTCCGATGAGCCGCTTCGCTACGCTGCAGGGTCTCGGGCCAACAGGATGTTGGTCACGAAGGCGTTATCACAGGATGTGATGCTTTTAGCCTTCGTTCCTCTATCGCTGATCCCCGAGGAGTCGCCCAGTCTCCACTCCAATCAACTTGGTCCCTTTGATGATTCATCCGTCACTTTTATTTTTACCCTCAATGTGAAAAGAACCACAATACATTTTGGTGCAAAGTGGCTTTTTTATCAAAGTAAAACATAATGTTACATAAGTTTGTCAGCAAATAATTAGCAATGGGTAGGGAGGCCATTTTTTTAGCCTTAGTACTTTCTATAAATAATTTCAGGCGTGTTGATTAGGAAAATATAGGTTTATTATTGACTGATAAAAGGATTTTTTGTTGCTATTTTGCTAATGTATGTCCATTTTTACTGATTGTAGCGTAGGGCTACTCGACTCCCGCCCGCAGGAAAGCGAGTAGCCCGTAGCGGAAATCGGAGCCTTCTAATTAATTAGAGTGAATAAAAAAGGAATCAACACGCTTGAACATTTTATTATAAATAATTTATCTTTCCAACACATGAATGATATTGTAAGATGAAATAGACTCCATATGATTACCTTTTGCAAAGGAAAGGATGTTATTTGATGATCCAATCTTTTTGGCAAAAGTATAAAAAAAGTATGTTGATCCCCGGCATACTTGTTATCAGTGGATTTTGTTACTTCTTTTTTTCGAGTTCTGACTCTTCACCTCCCCAAGAAGAGCTCATCGAAACAATCCAACCTATTGAACAACATGAAATAAAAGAATCTGTTGATGAAGCGGTCATACAGCAGGTATTTGTTGATATAAAGGGTGCTGTTATGTATCCAGGTGTCTATGAGCTACAACCCGACAAACGCATTATAGATGCCGTACAGCTTGCAGGTGGCTATACGCAGGATGCTGATACGCAACTCATTAATCATGCTCAAAAAGTTGAGGATGAGATGGTTATTTACATTCCTCAAAAGGGTGAGAAGCAAGACGAAATTACCTCATCTATTTTAACGATGCCTACTAGCGGAACATCACAAGGTGACAACGGTATGAAAGATCAAAAGGTCAATTTAAATAAAGCAGATGAAGCAATGCTTACGACATTATCAGGTATTGGTCCATCAAAGGCTCAAAGCATTATTTCGTACCGTGAGGAGAATGGAGGCTTTAAAACAATTGAGGATTTAAAAAAAGTGAGTGGTATCGGCGATAAAACATTCGAGAGGCTGAAGGATTTTATTACAGTTAAGTAATGGTAGCAGGCGTGTTGATTAGGAAAAAATAGGTTTATTATTGAGCGATAAAAAGGTTTTTTTGTTGCTATTTTGCTAATATATTCCCATTTTTAACTGATTGTAGCGTAGGGCTACTCGACTCCCGCAGGAAAGCGAGTAGCCCGTAGCGGAAATCAGTGCCTTCTAATTAATTAGAGTGGATAAATGGTTAATAAACACACCTGTAATGGCAGTAAGTTTTGAGATATTGACGACTCTTTTAAAAAAGGGCTACACTATAGTAGAAAAGGGCTGTTGCAATAAAGGCGCAGCGTAAATAATCAATATAAGTAAATTTTCGGAGGTAGTCATATGGAGCGAATTACTTGGGATCAATTTTTCATGGCGCAAAGCCATTTACTCGCATTACGTAGTACATGTACAAGGCTTGCAGTAGGAACAACTGTCGTTAGAGATAAGCGAATTATTGCAGGTGGCTATAATGGCTCAATTACAGGTGATGAACATTGTATTGAAAATGGTTGCTATGTTGTTGATAACCATTGTGTGCGCACAGTGCATGCTGAAATGAATGCACTACTACAATGTGCTAAATATGGGACGCCTACAAAAGGTGCAGACTTATATGTTACACATTTCCCATGTCTACCATGTACGAAATCTATTATTCAAGCAGGTATTGAACGTGTGTATTACGCGACGGATTATAAAAATAATCCTTATGCACAAGAGTTATTTGAAAAAGCAGGTGTAGAGGTGGTACACGTTCCGTTTGATGAACGTAAAATCGACTTCTTAAGCGACGAAAAATTAGCCTTGTATATAGACATGCTAAACGAGCTTCGTGAGAGTGGTATGCCTGCAGAAAAACTGCTCCCGTATGAACAGAAGGTGAGTGCATTATTTGGCAAAAAGCTTTAAAGCATAAATGGATTTACGTAGCACTAGCTGTACTTGTTGCTTCAATAGCGGCATACAAGTCAGCTTGGCTACTCGCCGTTCTTCTGCTTTTCGTGTTAGGGCTTAAATGGAAAGGTGAAACACGTTTAATTTCAGCTCTTGTGATCGTCTTTGGATTTCTTTCCTATTTCTTCATCGTTACATTTCAACTGACGGACTCTTCCCCTCTACCGTCAACATTCCCAATAACTTGGTCGAGCGAATATAAAATAAATGGTCAAAAGCTCAGAGGCTTTGTAAAAACTGAAACAGATGAGAAGCTGTATGTCGTATATACTTTTTCGTCAGAAGAAGAGAAAAGCTTTTATGAAACTACTTCATTGACAGGTAGGACCTATCTAGTTCAAGGAGAACTTATAGCACCCCTTCCACCCGCACATGCGTATGCGTTTTCGATGGAAAAATATTTAATCAGTAAAGGTGCTAGGGGAATATTTGAAGTTTCAAACTGGACCTTTATAGAAGAGAAAACATCCATTCGTTCGTTTCTTGCTAAACAGAGACACTTTATGAAAAAACATATTGAAACAACATTCCCTGAGTCACTAGTTGCAGAGGCACAAGCACTTCTAATAGGATTACAGGATCAAGTCGACCATGAGCTTCAAAGAGCCTATCAAAAGCTTGGCATCACACATATATTTGCTATCTCTGGTTTACATGTGGCACTTGTCTCATGGTTGTTTTTTGAAGGTCTTCTACGTATAGGTGTACGAAAGGAAATGGCGACCTTAGTGTTACTCATCATCTTACCTATATATGGGGTGATAGCTGGTGGTGCGCCTTCCGTATGGCGCGCAGTATCTGTCGTAGAATTAATCATGTTGATGCGTTACGCTAGATGGCACATATCCATGGATGATGCTCTAGCCATTAGCTTTATTTGCTTTGTCCTACTTGAACCTGGTGTCATTTATCAGGTTGGCTTTCAATTGTCATATTTAGCAACGGTTAGTCTCGTCTATTCAGCTGTCATTTTTAGACTATTCGCGAACTGGTTAATTCGCTCATTTTTCATTACATTTGTGTGCCAACTTCTTGTTTATCCATTATTGCTCCATCATTTTTATGAAATTTCTATTTCTTCATTTTTAGCCAATATTATTTTCGTACCACTGTTTTCCTTTGTTATACTACCTTTTAATATGATCATGTTTGTTCTAACAATACTATCAATGCCAGCAGCAAAAGCTATATTTGATGTGTACGAGCCGCTCCGTGTTTGGCTTACAAAGTTTATTTTATATCTTCAGGAATTGCCGTTTCAGCTGTGGTCGCCAGGGAAGCCCGCTATATGGCTTCTTTGCGTGGCGTTGATAAGTGTATTAGCAGGCTTCTATTTTATCGAGATAAAACAGTATGGTAAATTTGCAGTTGTGATCTTCATTCCTGCATTATGTATTCATTTTTTGCCGATGCTGTTTAGCGAAACTAAACTTACATTTTTAAATGTTGGTCAAGGTGATTGTACAGTTATTGAATTACCGTTTAGAAGGGCTGTGTATGTTATTGATTCAGGTGGCTTACTACGCTTTAAGCAGGACGTATGGAAGACGTCAGACAGCCCATATGAGGTCGGGAGACAAGTTGTTGTCCCGTTTTTGAAAGGCAAAGGGATACGAGACATTGATATTTTTATCGCCACTCATGCGGATGCTGATCACGTAGAGGGCGCTGAAGAGATATTGCAAGAGATTAACATGCATGAAATTCACCTCACTCCTGGTTCAATGGACAAGCCTGTAATGCGGGATTTACTGATGGAAGCCAAAAAGAAAAAAGTTCCTGTAAAAGAAAAAATGCAGGGAACAGCTTGGCGTATAGGAAAAACTACTTTTCATTATTTATGGCCCCGTGACACTCTTTATGAGGGCAATGATGATTCAATCGTTTTATATATGCAACAGGGGTCATTTCGAGCATTGTTAACGGGTGACTTAGAGGAACATGGCGAACAGGAGCTTATTCATCTTTACAACAAACAATTAGCGGATATGACATTGTTGAAGGCTGGACACCATGGCAGTAAAACATCAAGTATTGAGCCATTTATAGAGCTGTTACGGCCTGAACTAACCATTTTCAGCGCTGGGCTCAATAATCGTTACCGTCATCCACATGAAGAGATTGTGGAGCGTTTTACAAGTCGAAATTTATCTACGTTAACAACTGGAATAGATGGGACGATTGAAGTAAGAATTTTAGAGAATAGTTGGTTTGTGCAAAAGGAAAAAGACCTTGTCCAATGAGCCGGTCTTTTTCCTCGTAAATTACATTCAATTATCTAGATGCTACTTCTACTACTATTGCGATGATAAACATAAGTGAAAACATTCCGAATGATACACCGAAACCAACTCCTGAATCAGTTGCATCGTTACGGCTACATTGTATGTTTTTTCCTTCAAATGGATTCATTGTTATCCCTCCAATTCTGTTATTTATTATAAGACATCATTTTCATAAAAGCTATATCGAAAAGGAGAATTTGCCATATGGCAAAGAATCGACACAATTCGGTCAAAGTCACAAAGGAATTCAAATCATGTATACTAGTAGTATTGCTATATGGAGGGAAAATTATGATTTCAACGGTTTGGAATAATATTAAAAAAGGAGAGCTCTCACCAGTTTATTTACTCGTTGGTGAAGAAAGCTATTTTATAGATGAAACAGTTAGACGGTTAAAAGAAGCAATAGGACCCGAAGAAGAGATAGAAATGTCTACATTTGATTTGGAAGAAATGCCAGTGGATGTCGTTATGGATGAAGCAGATACAATTCCTTTTTTCTCTGAGCGAAAGCTGATCATTGCCAAAAACGCATCCTTTTTAAAGGCAACCGAAAAAGGAAAAGAAAAAATTGACCATGATATAAAACGCTTAGAAGCATGGCTTGCTAACCCTTCTGATTTTTCAGTAACAGTTTTTATCGCACCATATGAAAAATTGGATGAACGTAAAAAAGTGACAAAGATGATGAAGGAGCATGCGTTATTAGTCCAAGCTGAAACACCAAAGGAGCAGGACTTAGCCGTGTGGATACAAAGTAGAGTCAAAGCCGAGGGCAATAGCATCACACAAAATGCACTTGAGCAGCTTGTCGCAATGGTTGGACCGAATATGCTACAGTTGCAAATGGAAATTGAGAAGCTGACACTTTATGTAGGAAATGGCGGTGAAATAACTACTACGTTAGTCGAGGATTTAGTAGCAAAAACGTTAGAGCAGGATGCCTTTAAAATGTTAAATGCTTATTTTGCGAACGATTCTGTAGGGGCATTGTCTATTTATCACGATTTACTACGTCAAAAGCAAGAGCCTATCATGCTTGTTGGATTGCTTGCATCAAATGTACGTACGATGTCCAATGTATTTTATTTATTAAAAAAGGGCTATCATCCACAGCAAATCGCAAAAAATTTAAAAATACATCCTTATCGTGTCAAGCTGATGGTTGAGCAGCGTAATCGTCCATCAGAGGAAAGCTTATTGAAGGCTTTATATCAGTTAGCAGAGGTCGATTTACAACTGAAATCAACAGGAGGCAATCGTGAGCGTTATTTAGAACTCTTTTTACTGCGCCGACTCTAAATGTAACGATTGTTTAGAATGAAATATATCTATTGATGAGCTGTCCGAAGCAATATGGGCAGCTCTTAATTTTCGTTCAGTAAGTATCAGGCGTGTTGATTGGGAAAATATAGGTTTATAATTGGCTAATAAAAGGATTTTTTTTGTTGATAATGTATGCCCATTTTAACTGATTGTAGCGTAGGGCTACTCGACTCCAGCGGGAAAGCGAGACAGACGAGACCCTGAGGCCAACATGATGTTGGTCACGAAGGCATTGTCACAGGACGTGACGCATTTAGCCTTCGTTCCTTT
>NZ_JBNNUX010000048.1:0-25641 GCF_050280145.1 Lysinibacillus sp. NPDC093688 | reverse complement strand
AGGCCAACATGATGTTGGTCACGAAGGCATTGTCACAGGACGTGACGCATTTAGCCTTCGTTCCTTCAGCGGAGGAAGCGGCTCGACGCTCGCCCGCAGGAAAGCGAGTAGCCCGTAGCGGAAATCAGAGCCTTCTAATTAATTAGAGTGGATAAAAATGGTTAATCAACCGCTTGAAAAATTATATATTTAATAGAAATTGAATAAAAGAAAAGGTGACCATAATGAAAGAAACACGTGACCCCTCACAAATTCGTGTTGTTGTCGGCATGTCGGGTGGGGTAGATTCTTCGGTTGCTGCATATTTACTGAAACAACAAGGATATGAAGTAATCGGAATATTTATGAAAAACTGGGATGATACAGACGAAAATGGCGTTTGTACAGCTACAGAAGACTATGATGATGTTATTAAAGTATGTAATCAAATCGGTATTCCTTACTATGCAGTGAATTTTGAAAAGCAATATTGGGATAAGGTTTTCACTTACTTTTTAGAAGAATATAAAGCAGGACGTACACCAAATCCTGATGTTATGTGTAATAAGGAAATTAAATTTAAAGCGTTTTTAGAGCACGCGATGGATCTTGGAGCTGATTATTTAGCGACAGGTCACTATGCTCGAGTTGATCGAAGTGGTGATGGCGAAGTAAAAATGCTTCGTGGTATTGATAATAATAAAGATCAAACGTATTTCTTAAACCAATTATCACAGGAACAATTGTCGCATGTAATGTTCCCAATTGGACATATTGAGAAAAAGGAAGTCCGTAAAATTGCGGAGGAAGCTGGGTTAGCTACAGCGAAGAAAAAAGATTCAACAGGAATTTGCTTTATTGGAGAGCGTAATTTTAAAGAATTCTTAAGTCAATATTTACCGGCTCAACCTGGTAAAATGGAGACGATGGATGGTGTCGTAATGGGCCAGCATGATGGATTAATGTACTATACGCTTGGTCAACGTCATGGTCTTGGAATTGGTGGCGACGGTGAACCTTGGTTCGTGTTAGGGAAAGATTTGGAGCGCAATGTGTTGTTAGTTGGACAAGGTTTCAATAATGATTCATTATTTTCTACTTCGCTGACTGCTGTGAAAATGAGCTATACTTCGACAAAAAAATTGCCCGGGAAATTTTCATGCACAGCAAAATTCCGTTATCGTCAAACAGATACACCGGTAGAGGTTGAAATTTTAGCGGATGGACGTACACTTATTACGTTTGCTGAACCAGTACGTGCGATTACACCTGGACAAGCTGTTGTACTATATGACGGCGAAGAATGTTTAGGTGGCGGTACAATTGACGAAGTCTTTAAAAACAATGAAAAACTAACATATGTAGGTTAATTAGCGAAAAGACTGCTTATACTATTTTTTCTGAAACGTATAGAATTAAAGCGGTCTTTCGCTACATAGAGGTGAAGAAAAACAATGGATTTTAACGAACAAGGCATTCAAGCGTTTCAAGAAAAGCGCTACGAGGATGCTGCACAACTTTTTACACAAGCGATTGAAGCGGAGCCTAAAAACCCAATAGGTTATGTGAATTTCGGAAATCTCCTAGCAGTCTTAGAGGATACTGAACGTGCAGAACGTTTTTTTCAAAAAGCAATCACTGTCGATGAAACGGCAGCAACTGCTTATTATGGTTTAGCGAATTTATATTATAATGCGGAACGATATGCGGAAGCAGTAAAACTTTATGAGCAAGCAGTAAAACATAAAATTGAAGGTGCAGATGTGTATTATATGATGGGCAAATGCTTTGAGCGAATGGAAAATCCGAAGCTTGCACTGCCATATTTACAACGAGCTTCAGAGCTTGCACCAGAAGACACACAAATTCGTCTAGCATATGCAATCGTGCTATGTGCGCTAGAAATGTTCGAAGAAGGTAAAAAAGAATTAGACTATTTGATCGAACAGGATTGGAATAACGCAGATGCACATTACAATTTGGGTGTACTATATGCGGTATCTACTGAGCAAACAGAAGATGCTATGTACCACTTAAAACAAGCCTTTACGTTACAGCCAGAATACGACCAAGCACGTTATCTTTATGATATGATTGCACAGCGATTTAATTAAAATAACTTATAGTAGAGAAAGGATGCCAGAATTACTTCGGCATCCTTTTATATCGTGAGTTTAGTCTTGATCTTCCTCAGAAGAATAATCAAGTGGTAGTTGAGATAGATATTGTGCTAAATAAGCAATAGGCATTGCATCTAATGACGTCTCTTCTTCATCCGCTTTTAGAATATTTATTTCTTCATTAAGTCGTTCCATTTTTCGATCCAGTTCAGCTACTTGAATGGCAGCCTCCTTCAATTCAAAACGGATATGTTCAGGTACTTCCTTGTTGTATTTGTAATAGATTTTATGTTCAAGGCTGGCCCAGAAGTCCATTGCAATTGTACGGATTTGAATTTCTGTATAAACACTTTCCACACGATCGGACATAAAAATTGGGATTTTTATAATAAGATGCAAGCTTTGATAGCCATTCTCCTTTGGGGATTTAATATAGTCCTTTACATCCACAACTTCAATATCATTTTGCGCCTGTAGCATGGCACTTACTTTATAAATATCCTCTACAAAGGAGCATGTAATTCGCACACCCGCAATATCACGAATGTTTTCACGAATCACTTCGACAGATTTCTCAAGGTTCTTTTTCTGGATCTTCGATAATATACTTTTTGGTGATTTTACTCGAGTTGAAATATGCTCTATCGGGTTATATTCATGAATTAACTTAAACTCTTCTTGTAAAATATTTATTTTCGTTTCAATTTCTTGCAAGGCAAATCTATAGGCTAAAAAGAAACGAGTTATTTCTGATTGTAGGCTTTTTAAAGTGATTGCTTCGAGTTCATTTTTCATTCTTCATAAAATCCTTTCTTTTAGCAAATAACATTAATGAAATTCTCTTATTGTGATCTCATTAAATAATAGCTTAACAAAAATAGCTACTAAATAGAAATTTGTGCTCTAAATTATGTATAGTATTCTTGTTTCAAATAAAAAAAAGGGATTTTAGTCCCCTTAGTTATTAAGCGATAATTTCAGCATTTAAGTTGTATCGTTTATTAAATTCATCAATGAATATTTGTAAATCGATATAAATACCAATATAAGGCTCTGTTTCTTGATCACGTAAGAAGCCGCATGTTGCCTTTAAAGATTTTGAAAACTCAAGGAGCATTTGTTCATCATCTAGCTGTATATGTAACGAAAGAGAATGATCCTTCGTATTTACCTTGAAATATTTACCATCTATAAAGCGTTCTAAATTTGTTTCTTGAAAAGGAAAAACAGTATCCTTATATAGCTACTTATAATATCCCGTCTTTTTTGCAATAATCCACCACGTCTGAATAAGGTAAATTTCCACCAAAAATTGAAAGAGCGCTACCAATTGTAACGTGAAGCTTACCATTTGAGATATTTTCAAAACTCTTTAAGTCTTCTAAAGATCGAACGCCACCAGCATATGTTGTTGGGATCGTTATCCAAGAGGCTAAATCATGCACTAAGCTTTCTTGTATACCGCCTTTTTTTCCTTCCACATCAACAGCGTGAATAAGTAGTTCATCACAGAAGTTTTCGATATATGCGATAGACTCAGCATTTACTTCAAAATCACTAAACTTTGTCCATTTATCAGTAACAACAAACCATTTCCCATCGCGCATTCGGCAGCTTAAGTCAATGACAAGATGCTTTTTACCAACATTCTGTACTAATTGTTTTAGTCGATCTAGATTGAGCTTACCATCATAGAATATAAATGATGTGACAATAACATGGGTAGCTCCTGCATCAATAAATTTTTTTGCATTTTCTGTGGTGATCCCGCCGCCAACTTGCAATCCTTGAGGATATGCTGCTAATGCTGCTAATGCGGCCTCTTCGTTTCCATCTCCTAGCATAATGACGTGACCACCTGTTAATTGATCCTTGGCAAACATTTTTGCATAATAACTAGAGTCATGATTTGAAATAAAGTTCTCGATAACTTCTTGATCTTTATGACCTAGTGTGCTGCCAACAATTTGTTTTACTTTGCCATCGTGTAAATCGATGCAAGGTCTAAATTCCATTAGCTTCACAATCCTTCCGTACAATAAGTTCACCTATATCATAGCATGGAAAGGTTGATAATAACTGTGAATTGTCAGTTATCGTAATATTCTTTCGGTTGGTGTTTCGTAGCGAACTAAAATGGTCAGCCAATAGAAGTCTCCCGTCCTTTCAGTGTGTATCCAAACATCCGCTGAAATAGAGGCCTGCATTGGTAAAAACGCTATTACCGATGCAGGCCTAAAATACTGATTTCGGGCGCATTGTTTATCTGTAGCGAAAGCAAAGCGACAGCTACAATTATGTTGAGGCATAATTGATTAAAATTTAGTGAATTCTCTTTTTAAACGATTTTTCAAGTTACGGTGTGGTAAAATATAATGATTGAAATGAACGGGAAAGGACGAACCGAAAATGGCAGATAATCTTGATTTATTTGAACTAAATAAATTTTTTATACTCGGACGTCCGATCGTCTCTATCTTCCATAATGCACAAAATATGTATTCGATAATTCGTGTGAAAATTCAAGAGACCAACTTACAGTATGAAGATAAGGAAATAATAGTTGTTGGATATTTTCCGCCGTTACAAATGGATGAACAATATCGTTTTACAGGATTATTGAAACAACATCCAAAATATGGTGTTCAATTTCAAATTGAGACGTTTACAAAGGAAGTGCCAGCAACAGAGCAAGGAATTATTCATTACTTATCAAGTGATTTGTTTGTTGGAATCGGAAGAAAAACTGCGGAAACAATCGTAGAAAAACTAGGCGCAAATGCGTTACGTCTTATTTTAGAGGACCCAAATGCGCTTGATGCTGTACCTCGTTTATCTGCTGAAAAAAAAGAGGTTATTCATCGTACGATTGAACAAAATCTAGGCTTAGAACGAGTGATGATTCAACTTAATGAATGGGGTTTCGGACCACAGCTCGGCATGAAAATTTACCAAACATATCGCACAGAAGCAATTGAATTATTAAATGAAAATCCATATCGCCTAATAGAAGATGTAGAAGGTGTAGGTTTCTTTCGTGCCGATGAACTAGGTTCTAAATTGGGTATTATCGGTAATCATCCAGACCGTATTAAGGCGGCGATTCTACATACTCTCAATAATGCAGCATTATCGGATGGGCATGTGTATTTAGATGCAGAAAATGTTTTACCATTAGTAAAAGATATGCTTGAGCAAAGCCAACGAGAGGAAATTCCCTTTGAAATTATTTCAAAAGCTTGCATCGATTTGCGTGAGGAAAGTAAGATTTGTGGGGAAGAAACGAGACTCTATTTGCCATCCTTATATTTCTCAGAAGTAGGAATTGCATCAAAAATAGTAGCTTTAATCGAACGTAACAATAAGGCTGAACATTTTAGTAAGGACGAAATACGCAAAGCTATTGGTGAAACAGAAGAGCTACTCAATGTTTCATATGCTGAAACACAAGCGAATGCTATTCAACAAGCGTTAAACTCAGCCGTTATGATTTTAACTGGTGGACCTGGTACAGGTAAAACAACGGTTGTTCGAGGTGTTGTAGAAGTGTATGCAAAGCTACACGGATTATCATTAAACCCGAAGGAATATGCACAAAAAGAAGAGCCCTTTCCGATTATTTTATGTGCTCCAACAGGACGTGCTGCCAAGCGTTTATCGGAATCGACAGAGCTTCCCGCCATGACCATTCATCGATTGCTAGGCTTTACTGGTCAGGAAAAAGAGGAAGAAACTGAGCGTGAGGTTACAGGAAAACTCATTATTGTAGACGAAATGTCGATGGTCGATACTTGGCTCGCGCATCAATTATTAAAAGCCTTGCATGAGGATGTGCAAGTCGTATTTGTTGGCGATCAAGATCAGCTTCCGCCAGTAGGTCCAGGCCAGGTATTAAAGGATTTGTTGGCTTCCGGGCAAATACCTACTGTGGAATTAACAGAGGTTTATCGACAAGCAGAGGGCTCGACTATTATTGAACTTGCTCACCAAATTAAACGTGGTAATATCACAAATGACCTAACGTTAAAAACGTCTGATCGTTCATTTATTAAAGCCTCATCAGATCAAGTTGCAAGCGTTGTCACACAGGTTGTGAAAAGTGCGGTTACGAAAGGTCAAGAAATTCGAAATATCCAAGTGCTAGCACCAATGTACAAAGGTCCAGCAGGAATAGACAATTTAAATAAAATGATTCAGGATCTTATTAATCCAAACGATACTGGTACTAGAAAAGAACTTGTCTTTGGGGATGTCACATATCGTATAAAGGATAAAGTCTTACAGCTTGTTAATCAACCAGAAAGCAATGTTTTTAATGGTGATATGGGTGAGGTAATCAGTATTATCAAGGCAAAGGAAACAATTGAGAAACAAGATTTACTTGTTGTATCATTCGACGGTATTGAAGTAACTTATCAACGTAGTGACCTCAATCAATTGACACTTGCCTACTGTTGTTCTATTCATAAATCGCAAGGCTCTGAGTTCCAAACCGTTATTATGCCGGTTGTACGAGGATATTCTAAAATGCTGCGTCGTAATTTGTTATATACAGGTATTACGCGTGCAAAAAATTTCTTAATTTTATGTGGTGAGCCTGATGTGTTAGCAGATGGCTTACAGCGTACGGATGATTTACAACGCTTTACGTCTCTACGTGCAAGGCTCAATCCAATGGATATTGCAGAGGAAATTATAGAATTAGAAACGATGCCATTGAACGAAGATTCACAAAATGAAAAACAAGCTATTGATTTTAAGCTAACGGTAGAAACGGAATCATATATCCATCCATTGATAGGCATGGATGGTATCTCGCCATATGATTATTTAGATGAGTAAAAGGCTGATTGCTTCTATTTACGTTGCTATTACCTTTTGCAGAAAAAGTATATGCCAGCAATCAACCAACAACATTTGACCAGTTCCGTAAAATGGTCTTACCATATGCACAGTAAAATAAAACCCGATCAATTCGAATTGATCGGGTTTTGTTATACAACTTTTTGATTAGTGAATACCAACTAAGTGATGTTTAACTACTTCATATGCTTGGCACACATTTTTAAATTGATCTTTTTCTTTGGCAATCATATCTGAAGCAATCGTTAATAAAAGATTCTCTTCATTATGATCCTCCATTTTGTTCATTAAAGCAGCTTCCATTTGCGCTACGTACGAGATGATTTGTTTATTCATATATATTCTCCTTTAAAAAAAAGATGTTTTCGTTTTGGTTTCGAAGTTATCTTACACCTGCTTAAATAAAAAATCTAGCAATTCTGTACTAGTCGAAGGAGACTTTTTTGTGAATGTGTCGCAAAATTGAACTTGTTTTAAAAGTGCTGATTGAAACCGTTTTTCTCTAAAGTAACTGAAAAATCGTGCAATAAAAGCAGGTTTTTAACTGTATTTATAAAGTGGTACAGTTTATAAAATTAGGGGTTCTGCTATAATACAGTTTGCTAAAGCGGAACCTATATTAGGAAGTTTCATATACTAAATAAGTATAAAAACATTTGTGACGTTTAGGGGTGACTGCATGCCAGTAATTACAGGACAGCAATATATTGACCGTATTGACGCTTTACAAACATACATTTCGATTGATGGGAAAGTTGTCACAGGGAAGGTGTCGGAGCATCCAGCATTTAAGGGAGTAATGAAGAGTCAGGCAAGACTTTTTGATTTGCAAAATGAAGAGGAATTGTTCGAGAAGATGACATATGTTTCGCCAACGAGTAAAAACCGTGTAGGTATGTCTTACCTTCAGGCAGTGACAGTCGAAGATCTCGTGAAAAGACGTAATGCAATACGAGAGTGGGCATTATCCAATAATGGCCTTATGGGGAGAAGTCCGGATTACATGAATACGACATTAATGGCTCTAGCATCAGTTGCAGAATATTTGAAAGATAAGCCAAATTGTTTCCCACAGCATTTGTTAAAATTTTATGAGTATGCTCGTGAGAATGATTTGACTATGACACATACATTTATCGAGCCGCAAGTAAACCGTCAAAAATTTTATTTTGAAGATGAGGAGGTTACAATTGCGGCTAAGATTGTCGATAAAACGGGCGAGGGGTTAGTAATTAAAGGTGCGAGATTACTAGCGACACAGGGAGGAATTACGGATGAACTCCTTGTTATATCAACAAATGGTTTTGATGAAGGAAAAGGCTTTGCTTTCTCAATACCAAGTAATACAAAAGGTTTAAAGTTTTTATGTAGGCAATCATTTGTCGGAGGGGAATCGGCTTTTGATTATCCATTAAGTAGTCGTTACGAGGAAATGGATGCAATCGTTGTATTTGATAATGTTGTAGTACCGTGGGAACGCGTCTTTTATTATGAGAATGTGGAAGTTGCCAATAACTTTTTGAATGTAAGTGGTTTTCAAACATATGGTTTACATCAAGTTCTTACACGTCAAATTGCCAAAACAGAATTTGTCTTAGGTGTTGTACAGTCAATTGTAAATACGATAAATATAGGCGAATACCAACATGTGCAGCAAAAGGTTGTTGATATCATCGTGGCATTAGAAACGATGAAGGCCTTACTGTTAAAGTCCGAAATAGAAGCAAAAAAAGATGATTTTGGTTTTCTAAGACCTGACCTTCCAACAGTACAAGTAGCTATTCAGGTTTTCCCTAAAGTGTATCCGACATTTACAGAAATTATCCAGCTACTTGGCGCAAGCGGATTGATGTCCATTCCAAGTGAAAAAGCATTTACTGCGGATGACGGCGACCTTGAGCATTATTTACAGTCTTTTCAGGATGGTGGTGAGGAGCGCGTCAAAAAATTCCGCTTGGCTTGGGATTTAACGATGAGTAGCTTTGGTACACGACAAACACTGTATGAGCGCTTTTTCTTTGGAGATCCTGTCCGTTTAGCTAGCGCGCTTTATAATTCTTACAATAGGGAAGAATTAGTGAATAGAGTCGAAAGCTTTTTAAAAAATAATAATTAGTTTCGAGGAAGTAACTGTTTAAAACTAATTTAAACAGTTACTTCTCTTTGGTATGAATTGCTGTAAAAAATATATACTATCAATATCTTTATAGATAAGTTAGCACATCATCAAAAGTAACGATTCCAAGGAGTTCAAAGTTCTCTGCTACAACGGGGACTGCTAAAAGACCATATTTGCGTATGATTTGGAAGACCTCAGATTGGTTTGTGTTGGCAGTCACTGAAATGATTCCAGAGTTCATAATTTCACCCAATCGACTCTCTGATGGGGAAAGGATAAGCTCTCGTAATGATACGACTCCAAGCAATTGTTTATTGGAATCTGTAACGTATAAGTAATAAAAAGTTTCTGCATCTACTTCGCTATGCTTGAGGCGTTCAAACACATCAATTACTAAATCATCTTTTGCCACTATTACTACGTCTTTTGTCATCAAGGCGCCCACTGAACCTTTTTCGTATTGAAGTAATTGCTTAATATCATCAGCTTCATCTTTTTCCATTTGCTCTAAATAATAATCAGCTTCTTTATATGATAGTAGCCCCAAAAAATCGGTAGCGTCATCTGAAGGTAATTCATTTAACATCTCAACTGCAAATGGACGGTCAAGCTCCAAAATACATTTTTTCTGCATAGATGGTTCTAGTTCGCTAAAAATATCTCCAAATTCGCAGGGAGTTAAAAAAGAATAAATTGTAAGTCGTCTTTCCTCGCTGAGTTCTATAAAAAATGTTGCCTGATCCATAGGGTGTAAATCTAGGAAATCCTTTCGGAAAGAATCTTTTTTTTCAGACTTTAAAGATTGCAACATGTAGTATGTGTACTCTTCTTTATATTTGTATTGATTTAATCGAATCATTTTTGGCACGCCTTTCTATTACAAATTCTCAATTTCGACACTCAGAACGTGATCAATTTTTTTAACATAATAATATATTTCAGTCGTATACTGGTCTTCCGGTACAGAAAGAACTAAATCAATTAATTGGTGGCCGTTATCAATATCTTTGAGCTTGAAATGCCGAATTTTATATTCATCTTTTTTTGATAGTTCATTTTGCCCTTTATACTTAATCATTTTAATTAATTCTGTCATACGATAATTCGATTCCACGATAATCTTTAATGAAATTTCCTGACGGTTAAGTGTTGACAGGCCTAATGTTTTAATGAGTAGGGGCACAATGTTGACTGCTCCCATCAAGAGGATGACAGCACAACTTGCTTCTAGATAAAACCCCGCCCCAATCGTAATTCCAAGGGCAGAAGCTGACCAGATTAGTGCAGCGGAAGTAAGGCCAGAAATAACCTCGTTACTTCTTCGTAAAATAACGCCAGCACCAATGAAACCAACTCCACTTACAATCTGCGCAGCAAGTCGCATTGGATCCATATTCGGATGATCTGCACCTCCAAATTTACCGAATGCTTCTATAGAGACAATTGTTAATAAACAGCTAGCAATAGAGATGACCATACTAGGTCTTATGCCAAGTTGTTTTTGTTTAATCTGTCTGTCAATCCCAATCAATAATCCGAATAGCAAAGCTAGGATTAGCTTGATTATCATTTCTACTGTCATTATCATCGTTAATCACCTCATCATTTCTTTGTTTAGATTGCCATTTAAAATAAAATAAAAAAGCTCCCATGAAAAAGGGAGCTTTTTGCTTAGAATGTATCTTGTTCGACATACACATCAAATAAACCTATCTTGATATTTCCAATTTGCAAAAAATCAGAATTGGATGATTGAAGAAAGGGACATATGTGGACTGAACGCTAAAACGCTGCCTTTTGCCATATTCGAATTATTTATAACTATGAAATGCCATATCGAATAACTATCCATCATATGTTTCCCCCTTTTTTAGTCAAATAAAATAAAAACCCCTCTTTCGATTCAGAGAGGGGGTGAAGAGCGCACAAAAAAAGCACGTTCGATTCCCCTTGATCGAGTTTTAGCACTATACACCGTAAAGAAATGAAATCATTTCTTAGCCACCTTATGAAAAGCCTTAATTCGGCAATTCCTGTTCTACCCATGGGCATCTTTCGATATTTCTGGGCAGTGGCCTATGTTTGCATAGGAGCCTCACCTAACGAGGACTTATTGTTTTCAGCTGAATTGTACTCCGAATAATTTTTGTTGTCAACAACTGTTCCGAAAGCAAAAATCTTAAAACGGTATTAGGGAAGTAGTGTATTTTTGGCTCATCATCATCGTGTAGGGGATTTCCGTTCTGTTTATGCGTTTCGCTTTTGGGTGTCTGGATGAGCTATTGGTCTCGTAGCGTATTACAGGACGTATCTCCTGTAGACTTCGTTTTTCTACTTACTCGTTACAGGTGTTCGTCTAGCTCCATTCAAGTAACTTTTATACTTGGTATACATTTAAAAAATATCATCCCTAACTTTTGGGAAGGCTTATTTTTAAACTTTCAAGGCATGTATTTCTACTCAAATCAAATGAATTAATATTGTATTTATGATAATTAATAGATTCTGTAACAATCTAAGCACTTTTCATAATGAAATGTTTCTTGTTTTCGAACTGCTGAACTAAAAATGATAGTGGATCTAAATAAGATCAATACTAAAATTGATAAAAAAGTCGGGATATCAGTACATAAAGTTGGAGGAGGCGAGTGCCTCTGTCTATTTATTTTTGTTGCTAAGCAAAGTTTCTTGGATATCTGTGTGTGGGTGGCTAGGTTTCTAATCAATTCTGTGCTTGAAATAAACAGCTTAAAAGAACGGAGAACGTGTTGAATAAAGCAAAACTCTTTATCTTTTCTGTATAGAAAAATTTTAGTGAATTTCTAATTTTTGAACAGAAATTTGTGATAAAAAGCGCTTAAAAAATATTATTAGCCTCTTGACAAAACGGAAAATACGGATTACGATGACGAGGAAATTAAATAAAACCTCGTTAGGTGAGGCTCCTATACAAACATAGGCCACTGCCCAGAAATATCGAAAGATGCCCATGGGTAGAACAGGAATTGCCGGATTAAGGCTTTTCTTAAGGTGGCTAAGAGATGTATTTATTTCTTTACGGTGTATAGTGCTAAAACTCGAGTTAGGGGGAATTGAAAGTGCTTGTTGTACGTATTTATTTTTTTATGCACTTTTTTAAAACCTCCGGGACTCCTGGAGGATTTTTTTATTTCCAAATAAAGAGCCTTATTACACATTGCTATTTAGATTCAACTCTTTTAGCAGAAGAATAAGAGTTCATTTTTAGAAAGGAGGGGGTCAAAATGGAGAGTCCAAGTATGACCGATGCAGATAGTAGGAGTGAAAAACGTAGATCTGTTTTAATTCAACAGATTAGGAGGACGATTCAATGCTTAAAATCTATAAAAAAGGCAGAGAAGGGCTGGAAGAACAGCCTAAGATCGTTCAGGGTAGCTGTGTTTATCTCACTGAACCGACAGAGGAGGATATACAGTACGTTGCTAATCGCCTTGGGGTACCAACTGACTTCATTAGCGACTCCCTCGATATTGACGAACGATCACGAATAGAAAAAAGCGGAAATGATTTATTGCTAATTATCAATGTACCCTTAAAAATGCCAAATGGTGAAACTATACCATATAGGACAATTCCAATTGGTATTATTCAAACAAGTGAAGTAATTGTCATCATTTGTCGTAGTAATAATCATCCGATTTTACAGGAATTTAGCAAAATTCTCGATAAGAATTTTAATAACAATATAAATGTATCTTTTATTTTACAGCTATTGCTAGTTTCAGCCAGTTACTATTTACGTTGTCTAGATGATGTTGATCAAAAAGTTATTGTATCTGAAAAAATAATACAAAAATCGATAAAAAACAGTGAAGTGTATACTTTACTCAATATCAATAAAAGTCTTGTTTATTTTACAAAGGCACTAAAAGTCAATCTTGTGATGATGAAGAAGTTGTCAAGAGCATTAGAAATGAATGAAGAGAATGAAAAATGGTTACAAGCTACTCTTAATGAGATGCAACAAGCTCATGATACATCTAAAATTTACAACGAAAATTTAAGTAATTTAATGGACGCATATTCTGCGGCGATTGAAATTAATCTTAGTGTCGTCGTGAAAGTTTTAACTGCTTTTACGATTATCTTGACGTTTCCAACGATGGTCGCAACGATATACGGGATGAATTTCCCGTTGCCAAAGCAGGATGAAGCATACGCATTAGTAGTACTTATGTCCTTCTCTACAGTCATTAGTTTGTTGACAGGATGGATATTTTACAAAACAAAGCTATTTTAGCAGAGAAGGTGAGGGAAAAAGATGCTTACGATATATCAAAGTGATTCATCAGGTCAATTACAAACGGTATCTAACATTGTCCACAACACGTTGCTTTATCTTGTAGATCCGACAGATGCTGAAATTTCTCGAATTTCAAATAAACTCAATATTCCGGAAAATTTTATTCGTGATTCCTTAGATATCAATGAGCGACCTCGGATTGAAAAAGATGATTCGTCAATGGTCATCATTCTCAATTCTCCTGTGGCGATGAATGAGGAACGGTTGTACGAAGAAATTCCTTATCGGACGGTACCAATCGGAATCATCCATGTCAAAGATCATTTGGTGATTGTCACAAAAAAAGATAATTCATTATGTAATGACATACTTTTAGGGAAGTACGGAACATTTCAAGCGCATATGAAGACTCGAATAACATTGCTATTATTTGAAGCAATTGCGCAGTCGTATCTCGATTTTCTCAAACGTATAAAAATCCAAGTTGGACGATTACAACAAGAGTTAAAGGAATCACATAACAACCGCGAGCTATTCGGCTTGATTAATATCAACAAAGGTTTAGTGTATTTTTCAACGTCTTTGAGAGCGATGCGCAATGTGTTTTTACACCTTTCCAAAGGTCAAGATATGAAACTATATGATGAAGATGAGAAAATGCTACATAATGCGCTAGTAGATCTTGAACAAGCAGCGGAAGTAACGGAAATGCGTAGTCTTAGTTTAAGTAATCTAATGGATGCGTACGCGGCAATTACTCATAATAACCTGAATAGCGTTTTGAAAATACTGACTACCATTACGATTGTCCTGATGATTCCGACTATTTTGGGAAGTGTTTTCGCAATGAACGTTCCATTGCCTTTTGAAGATCAACCAATCATGTTTGTCATCATTCTTGGGCTCATGGCAGGAATCAGTGGAGGTCTTATCTACGTATTTTACAAAATAAAATTTTTACGTTTTTAATCTATTTTTAAACCGTATAGAGAAAGGGTGTGTACCAAAATGCTTTTAATATACAAAAGTAATTCTGAAGGAAAGTTTGAGCAGACATCAAGTATTGGGTATAACAGTTGGCTTCATCTTGAAGCGCCAACATCCAGTGAAATTGAACGTGTAGCGACAGCTCTTGCCGTTCCAAGCGATTTTTTAACTGATTCACTTGATATAGAAGAACGCCCGCGAATTGAAGAGCGCGATGGAGCGGTCTTGATGGTAATACATGTCCCGTACGATCAATTAGATGTCGAGAGTTCTTCTCATGACGTGAAATATCGTACGATACCTATGGGGATTATTCATACTAAAAATCATATGCTTACGATTTGTAAAGAAGAGCTACCTTTCATGAAAAATCTGTTTAATGATGGGATGACTCTTTTTGAGACACATATGAAAACGCGCAACACGTTAAATATATTAAGTATAACGGCTCGAGCATATATTCGATTTTTAGCTACAATTGAACGGGAAATCAATATAGCAGAAAAAGAACTTGCTGAGTCATATCGTAATAGTGAGTTATACACACTTCTATACTTGAATGAAAGTCTTATATATATGGTAACATCACTTAAACAGATGAAATTTACGATGCAAAAAACATTACAAGGTAGCAATATCGAATTAGATGAGGACGATGCAAATGTTTTAGACGACGTGCTGATTGAAATAGATCAAGCATATGAAGTGACGGAAATTAATCAAACTAATTTAAATAATATTATGGATGCGTATGGTAACGTCATTCAAAACAACGTAAGTCAAGTACTAAAATTACTCGCTTCATTTACTATTATATTATCGGTGCCGATGTTAATTGCCAGCATTTATGGGATGAATGTGCCCCTACCTTATCAAGAAGCATCTAATGCATTTTGGGTAGTGGTCGTCGTAATGGTCGTGTTAACAGGATTGTCTACCTTTGTTTTTTACAAAAAAAATTATTTCTCTCGATAACCTCGGTATGAAGGGTAGATACCTTGGGAAAAAATTGAGCTTAGTTAGGATTAGTTCATCACCAAAAGTTGTGATGAGTTTTATTAAAACGTATACCATGTAAATAAGTTGATTGGAGTGGAGGCTGGACGACTCCTTGGGGATTAGCGATAGAGGAACGAAGACTAAAACCATCACATCCTGTGATAACGCCTTCGTGACCAACCTCGTGTTGGCCCGAGACCCTGGAGCGAGCAAGTGGGGGAACGAAGGCTAAGGGCATCACGTCCTGTGATAACGCCTTCGTGACCAACATCGTGTTGGCCCAAGCGGCTCATCGGACGCCCCCAGGAAAGCGCCCAGCCGGAACGGAAATCAACCACACGTTTTGGTGATGCTCCTTATGATTAGCAATTATAGTGCCAATTGACAGAAGAACATATTTTTTTTATAATTCTTATTAGAAAATTGTAAAAAACGATGATGGAATAAGTACGTATTTGTGTGTGTAAAAGAAAGGGATTTCTTGGCTGAAAAAATCCTCACAATAGCAAATACCGAAAGCTACTCCAGAGTGCAGTTAATTCCTGCCGTTCACTTACGTTACAAGTGCTAAAGAGGTAAGTATATTTTTACTTACAACTAGGGTGGCACCGCGAGACAAAACACAAGTCCTCGTCCCTTTTTGGGGATGGGGGCTTTTTTATGTTTTCTGCGCGAAAGCGAAGCGACAATAACAATTATGCCAAGGCAAAATTGATTTGTGGATTCATCTCGTGATTTTACAAAACATATAAGGAGGAACTTATTAAATGAAAGCAGTAGAAATTCGCCGCATGTATTTAGAATTCTTTAAAGAAAAAGGTCATCATCATGAGCCATCAGCACCACTTGTGCCAATCAATGACCCATCATTACTTTGGATTAACTCAGGTGTTGCAACGCTAAAACCATATTTCGATGGTCGTATCATTCCTGAAAATCCACGTATTACAAATGCCCAAAAATCAATTCGTACAAATGATATTGAAAACGTAGGTAAAACGGCTCGACACCATACGTTTTTTGAAATGCTAGGTAACTTCTCAATTGGGGATTACTTCAAAAAAGAAGCTATTCATTATGCTTGGGAATTCTTAACGGATAAAAAATGGATGGGCTTTGATCCAGAACTATTATCTATTACTATCCATCCTGAAGATCAAGAAGCGTATGACGTTTGGCATAACGAAATTGGTATTCCTGAAGAGCGTTTAATCCGACTAGAGGGGAACTTCTGGGATATCGGTGAAGGTCCATCTGGTCCTAACTCAGAAATTTTTTATGACCGTGGGGAAGAATACGGTTCAGATGATAATGATCCAGAAATGTATCCAGGTGGTGAAAATGAACGCTATCTAGAAATTTGGAACTTAGTGTTCTCTCAATTCAACCATAATCCTGATGGCACATACACACCACTTCCAAAGCAAAATATTGATACTGGTATGGGTCTAGAGCGTATCGTATCGGTAGTTCAAAATGTTCCGACGAACTTTGATACTGATTTATTCATGCCTATTATTGAAAAAATCGAGCAGTTAGCAAATCGCAAATACAAACGTCCAGGTGAAGTAGCACTAAGTGAAATCTTCGGTTCAGAAGAAGATATTAATACACCATTTAAAGTGATCGCGGACCATATTCGTACAGTGGCGTTTGCTATTGGTGATGGTGCTCTTCCTTCAAATGAAGGTCGTGGATATGTATTACGTCGTTTACTACGTCGTGCTGTGCGCTATGCAAAACAAATCGGCATTGAAAAGCCATTTATGTTTGAATTAGTACCAACTGTCGGTGAAATTATGAATGATTTCTACCCAGAGGTAACGGAAAAATGCGAATTTATCCAACGTGTTATTAAAAATGAAGAAATTCGCTTCCATGAAACTTTAGACGGTGGTCTTGCTATCTTTAACGAAGTTGTAGAAGCTCAAAAAACAGCGGGTCACGACTATATCCCAGGTGCAGATGCATTCCGTTTATATGATACTTACGGTTTCCCAATCGAATTAACAGAAGAGTATGCGGAAGAAGTAGGCATGAAGGTAGATCATGAAGGCTTTGAAGCAGCAATGGAAGAACAACGTGAACGCGCACGTGCAGCTCGTCAAGATGTGGATTCCATGCAAGTGCAAAATGAAGTGCTAGCAAACTTGACGGTTGCAAGTGAATTTGTAGGCTATGATACATTAGCGACAGACACAGAAGTTGCAGCGATCATTGTCAACGGACAAGTATCAAAAGTGGCATCTGAAGGGCAAGAAGCACTAGTTATTTTAGCTAAAACACCATTCTATGCTGAAATGGGTGGTCAAATTGCGGATAGCGGTGTTATTTCTAACGACAGCTTTACTGCCATTGTAAAAGATGTACAAAAAGCTCCAAATGGTCAGCCGCTTCATACAGTACTCGTAGAAACTGGTGAAATGCATGTTGAAGATGCTGTAAAAGCAGTAGTTAACCGTGATGAACGTAATTTAATTATTAAAAACCATACAGCAACACATATTATGCAACGTGCATTAAAAGATGTACTAGGTGACCATGTTAGCCAAGCTGGATCATATGTAGGACCTGATCGCTTACGCTTTGACTTCTCTCACTTTGGACAAGTGACAAAAGAGGAATTACAACAAATTGAACGTATTGTAAATGAAAAAGTGTGGGATGATATAGAGGTTGTTATTGAAGAAAAAGGTATCGATGAAGCGAAAGCTATGGGAGCAATGGCGCTATTCGGTGAGAAATATGGCGATATCGTTCGCGTTGTTGCAATTGGTGATTACTCTATTGAGCTTTGCGGTGGTATTCACGTGAAACGCTCTTCTGAAATTGGTTT
Organism: Lysinibacillus sp. NPDC093688; assembly: GCF_050280145.1. Taxonomy (NCBI): domain Bacteria; kingdom Bacillati; phylum Bacillota; class Bacilli; order Caryophanales; family Bacillaceae; genus Lysinibacillus; species Lysinibacillus sp. NPDC093688. The sequence goes on along the minus strand of NZ_JBNNUX010000048.1, from coordinate 7,456 downwards.
CTTCAAAATTGTTTCAGAAGGTGGTATCGGTGCAGGTACTCGTCGTATCGAGGCTGTGACAGGTAAAGTTGCTTATGAAGCAGTGAAAGAGGAAGAAGCTTTATTAAACGAAGCGGCAGCATTATTAAAAGCAAATCCAAAAGATCTTGTGACAAAAGTACAAGCATTGCAAGCTGATTACAAAGATTTACAACGCGAAAATGAAGCATTATCACAAAAAATCGCCAATGCACAAGCAGGAGCTATTGTGGACGCAGCGCAAACTTTTGGGGATGTAACTGTTTTATCTACTAAAGTTGAGGCGAAGGACAACAATCAACTGCGTCAAATGATGGATGACTTGAAAGTTAAAATGCCTAAAGCTGTCATCGTTCTAGGTGCAGTCGATGGCGAAAAGGTTATGCTATGTGCTGGAGTAACTAAAGATTTAGTTGGTGGGAATTACCACGCCGGAAATATCGTAAAAATGGTAGCAGAAGCATGTGGTGGTAAAGGTGGCGGTCGTCCAGATATGGCGATGGCAGGTGCAAAAGAAGCATCAAAACTTGATGAAGCACTACTTTCTGTGTATGATTATGTTAAATCCATTTAACTTCTTTCAGCGAATAGAAGTTAAAGCCTCCGGCGGATGTCACGGAATCGGAAAGGAGTTCTTTGTGCCAACACAAAGCCGATTCCAGACGCAATTATGCCGAGGCATAATTGATTTAAAACGCCAAAACATGTTATAATAAAGAGAAATTGGAGATGGCTTTTATTGCACATCTCCTTATTTCTGAAAGCGAGGTGCTGGTCATGAGTTCATTTGATCAAACTATGAAATTTAATTTTCCAGAAGAATCAATGGAACAGGAAGTCAAGCAGGTAATGTTGAAGGTGCATTCTTCATTAGAGGAAAAGGGATATAACCCTATCAATCAGATTGTCGGTTATTTACTTTCTGGTGATCCGGCGTATATTCCTCGCCATCAGGATGCTCGTAATTTAATTCGCAAGCTTGAGCGTGACGAAATTCTAGAAGAGCTTGTTAAGTTTTATATTAAAAAGAATAACGAGGACTAGAAATGAGAATTATGGGATTAGACGTTGGGTCAAAAACCGTTGGCGTTGCTGCAAGTGATGCTTTAGGGTGGACGGCTCAAGGTATTGAAACCGTAAAAATTGATGAAGCTAACGGTGAGTTCGGCATTGAGCGAATAGCCGAGCTAGTGAAGGAGTACGCTATAACAGAATTTGTTGTAGGATACCCGAAAAACATGAATAATACGGTTGGACCGCGTGGAGAGGCTTCTGAAGACTATAAAAAGCTATTAGAAGAAACATTTTCACTACCGGTCAAACTTTGGGATGAGCGTTTAACAACGATGGCTGCTGAGCGTATGCTAATCGAAGCAGACGTGAGTCGCAAAAAACGTAAGCAAGTCATTGATAAAATGGCTGCTGTGATGATTTTACAAGGCTACTTAGATAGCAAAAATTAATTGATGAGGTGACAAGCCATGGCACAAGAGCATAACCATGAAGAAGAACTACATGTACAACACATTACAGTAATTGACGAGAACGGAAATGAACAGCTTTGTGAAGTAATCCACGTACACGAATCAGCTGAATTTGGCAAATCATACGTATTTTACTCTATGGTAGGCGCAGAAGAAGATGAAGATGGCTCTGTAGAAATCTTCGTATCTTCATTTGTTCCATCTGAAAACGGCGAAGATGGTGAGTTAACACCAATCGAAACTGAAGCAGAGTGGGATATGGTAGAAGACGTATTAAACGCTTTAGAGGATGAAAACGAGGAATAATCGTATTCATTAAAAGTGTGGAACAAGGATGGCAACAAGCACTCCTTGTTCCTTTTTTACTTTTGAAAGAATAAAGCTGGCTCATTACTAAAAGTTGTGGATGACATTTTTAGAACGTACTCTCTGTATATTAGTGTGATTGGAGTGGAGGCTGGGCGACTCCTTGGGGATCAGCTATAGAGGAACGAAGGCTAAAACCATCACATCCTGTGATAACGCCCTCGTGACCAACATCCTGTTGGCCCGAGACCCTGGAGCGAGCACATAGGGGAACGAAGGTTAAAACCATCACGTCCTGTGATAACGCCTTCGTGACCAACATCCTGTTGCCCCAAGCGGCTCATCGGACGCCCCCAGGAAAGCGCCCAGCCGGAACGGAAATCAACCACACGATTTGGTGATGGGCCATAAGCTATGAAGTTATACGAGCCTATGGTGAATATATATAGATTTTTAACAAAGTTTGAACCATAGTTAAAAGGAGGAAATTAAATGAATGAAGATACGCAAGAATTTCTGATCATTGGAGAGAATGGCAAGGAGCAAAAATGCCGTGTTGTCTTCACCTTTGATGCAGAAGAAAAATCATATGTATTGTTTTCGTTAATCGACGAAGATGGAACTGAAATTCCTGGTGACATTTCTGCTATGACATTTGATTATGATGATAACAATGGAGAAATGACAAATTTACAGCCTGTCGAAACAGAGGCAGAATGGGAAATGATTAATGAAGTAGTCCTGACACTTCTAGACGAATTTGATGAAGAGCCGCAGCAATTTACAATAACAGATGAGCACGGGGCAGATCAGGTATGCGAGGTTATTCATACATTTTCATCAGAACAATTTGGAAAATCCTATGTACTTTATGTTCTGGCAACGGACGAGCCAATAGAGGAACGAGATATTTTTGCTTCTCAATACGTTTCTGGAAATGATGGAACGATTGAAGATTTATTACCGATTGAAACAGATGAAGAATGGGCATTTGTTGAAGATGTATTAAATGAATTGTAATTAGAACTCTGAGTGGTAACTTGCTACTCAGAGTTTTTTTATTGATTAAATGAAGGCGTGCTTGCGGAGTATTAATAGAAAATTTCTATCTCCTATGTAAAAATATTCTATCTGCAAATAGGATTTGTGTATTTTCGAGTAAATTTTATTGTTATTCGAGAGTAAAATGAATTTCTTGTGAATTATTTTATCTGAATTTTTAAATATTTATAGATGAAACGAGTTATCGAACATTGACCAATCATAAGTAAACAGATAAGATTTGTTTTACATTAAACCAAGTAAGTTGATTTACAAAGGAGGAAATTGAGGGTGAGGACAATATGGGGACTACTAGTCGGTGTATTAGTGATAGGTTTGTTGGTAGGCTGCACAAACAAAGGAGAAGCGGGTAAAGATGAAACGGTAACGTTAAAAGTAGGGGCAGCCAATGTGCCACATGCGGAAGTACTAGAGTATTTAGCAAAGGATCTTGAAAAAGATGGTGTGAAATTGGATATCACCATTTTAAAAGATGCTGTTCAAACAAATCAGCAAACGGCAGATGGTGAACTAGATTTCAATTACTTTCAACACATTCCGTTTTTAGAACAAACGAATAAAGAAAGCCATTTAGATTTAGTGAGTGTAAAAGGAATTCATATTGAACCATTTGGTGTGTACTCTAAAAAAATTAAAAATATTAATGATTTACCGCAAAACGCAAAGGTTTCCGTTCCGAATGATGTCGTCAATTTTTCTCGGGCTTTACTACTATTTCAGAATAATGGACTAATTGAATTGAATAAAGCAAAGGAAAATGATTATACGATCGAGGATATTACAAAAAACGAAAAAAATATTCAATTTATCGGTGTTGATTCTCAGTTATTAACTCGTTCATTAGATGATGTCGACGCTTCGGCTATTAATACGAACTATGCCTTAGAAGGGGGTTACAGCCCTATGAAGGATGCTCTTATTATAGAAGGTCCAGAATCGCCATATGTCAATATTATTGCGACGACAAAAGAAAAGCAAAATAATCCAGCAATTCAAACAGTCGTTAAATGGCTGACAAGCGAAAAGGCCCGCACCTTTTTTGAAGATCAGTATAAGGGGGCTGTCGTTCCAGCATTTTAACTTAAACTAGAGGGCGTCAAAATAGCTAAGGAGGTAGACGTGAAATGATTGAATTTATCGAAACGACAAAGGAATTTCAGATAGGAACAACCGTTGTAACGGCATTAAATCATATTAATTTAACGATTCAAAAAGGTGATGTTTTTGGTGTTATCGGCTTTAGCGGTGCTGGCAAAAGTACATTAATACGGACAGTGAACTTACTGGAGGAACCAACGTCTGGTCGCGTTCTTGTGAATGGTAAAGAGCTGACAACATTAAGTAAAAAGCAGCTTCGCGAGGAAAAGAAAAACATTGGTATGATTTTTCAACACTTCAATCTTCTCCGTTCTAAAACTGTCTTTGAAAATGTTGCGATGCCTTTAGTATTAAGTGGCGTTAAAAAATCAAAAATTGAAGGTCAAGTAAGAGAGGTTTTGGCATTTGTCGGTTTACAGGACAAAGCAGAGCGCTATATCGATGAGCTGTCAGGTGGACAAAAGCAGAGAGTGGGGATTGCTCGTGCACTTGTCACAAAGCCAACAATTCTATTGTGTGATGAGGCGACCTCTGCTCTTGACCCGCAAACGACTAAATCTATTTTGGCGCTACTAAAGCGAGTCAATATCGAGTATGGCATTACTATTTTAATGATTACACATGAAATGGAAGTCATAAGGGATATTTGCAATCGTGTGGCTGTTATGGAAAGCGGAAAAGTAATTGAAACAGGCAATGTACTTGAAATTTTTTCTGCACCGCAAGAGGAGACGACTAAAAACTTTGTACAATCGGTCGTTCGAGATGAAATTCCACAATCTGTTTACGAGCAACTTAAAACGATAGATCATTCTAAAAAAATTTATAACCTGAAATTTATAGGTGTAGACGTTGGGCAACCAGTTGTCTCTCAAGTAGCAAAAAGGTTTGATGTTGATGTAAATGTACTGTTTGGCAATATTACAGAGCTACAAGGGATTCCCTTTGGTAATTTAATAGTTGAACTAGTTGGCATAGACAAAGAAGTAGAAAAGGCACATCAATTTATTCGAACGAAAGATATTCAAATAGAGGAGGTTATTGCACATGAAGGTGAGCTCACAAATCATTATCGACGCAGTGCTAGACACGCTTTACATGGTTAGTATTTCGTTATTTTTCGGTGCCATTTTAGGCTTTATTTTAGGGGTTACTTTAGTTGTGACGAGAAAAGGGCATATTCTTGAAAATAAAATAATTTTCTCCATTATCAATCCTATCGTTAATACCCTGCGCTCTATTCCGTTCATTATTTTGCTTGTTGCTATCATTCCATTTACACGCTTGCTCGTTGGAACAGCGATAGGTACGACAGCTGCCATTGTGCCACTCGTCTTGCATATAGGGCCATATATATCTAGATTAATAGAAAATTCATTATTGGAAGTGGATGAGGGCATTATTGAAGCAGCGAAGGCAATGGGTGCCTCTCCATTTCAAATTATTCAAAAGTTTTTACTACCTGAAGCCTTCCCCTCTTTAATATTAAGTTTCACGACTGCAACAATTGGGCTTATTGGGGCGACTGCAATGGCTGGGGCTGTTGGAGGAGGTGGCCTTGGTGATGTAGCCATTACTTACGGCTATCAACGCTTTGACAATGTCACAATTTTAGTCACAGTGGTGATTCTAGTAGTTCTTGTACAAATCATTCAAAGTATAGGAAATAGTCTTGAACGAAAATTACGCAGAGTGTCATAAAGGAGAATTTTAATATGAGGAAATTTAATTATTTTTTAGGATTAATGGCATTACTATTCCTACTAGTTGCATGTGCAAAAGCAGATGAAAAAGATACTGTGAAGGTTGGTATCCGTAGCTCGGAATTAAAAACATGGGAGTATATAAAAGAACAGGCTGCTAAGGAAGATGTAAATCTCGATTTAGTGACATTCTCAGCACAATATGACCCGAACCAAGCATTGGCGGAGGGTGAGGTTGATATGAATGCGTTTCAGCATGTCGCTTACTTAAATTTATTTAATACGAATAACGATACAGATTTACAGGCAATTGGCACAACGATCATGGCTCCGATAGGCTTATATTCTAACAAATATAAATCCTTGGATAATATGAAAGAGGGCGCCAAAATTGCTGTACCAAATGATCCTTCTAACTGGGGTAGAGCTTTACTGCTGCTACAAGAATACGGCTTGTTGACGGTTACGGATAATTTTGATGGCAACGGTGGAGAGGATCGGATTAAAGATAATCCGAAAAAATTGAACATTTTACCAGTAGATGGTGCGACGACACCAAGGGTTATGGAGGATGCCGATTTTGCGATTATTAATAATGGGGTTGCTGTCGAAGCAGGTCTTCTATTGAAAGATGCCATTATTCATGAGAATGAAACGGCGAAGCCATTTATTAATGTCATTGTGACAAGGCCTGAAGATAAGGACAACGAGACATTGAAAAAAATTGTTGACATCTATCAGCGTGAAGAAACTGCTAATTTCATTAAAGATGTTTCTAATGGCAATTATATTCCTGTAAAAATGCCTTTAGATGAATTAGCTACATGGAAAGAATTTTATCTTCATTGACCAACACTGTATTGGCCTAATGCATTTGTTTATATGTGGATAGTGAAATGGATTCATTTTTAAGGGAGATGACGAGAAAATGACAAAGAAAAAGGAGTTAAAGCTTGCGTTATATTTAATTGGGGCAGGTATGCATGTTGCGGCTTGGAAACATCCTTCAGCAAAAGTTAATGCAAGCATCGATATTAAAGCTTTGCAAAAGGTGGCACAAATTGCAGAAAAGGGTAAGTTTGATATTGCTTTTGTTGCGGATAGTTTAGCGATCAATCATGAATCACATCCACATATTTTAAATCGTTTTGATCCTCTTATACAGATTACGGCTTTGGCAGCTGCGACAACCAAAATTGGACTTGGTGCAACTGCATCAACCACATATAGTGAGCCATATGTACTAGCACGACAGCTAATGTCCGTAGACCATATTAGTGATGGTAGAGTCGGATGGAATCTAGTGACAACAGCAGATGCCACAGGAGAGACAGCTTTAAACTTTAGCCGTGACAAGCATTGGGAGCACGATCATCGTTACGAACGGGCGGAGGAATTTATCGATGTAGTTCAGTCGTTATGGGATTCATGGGAGGACGATGCTTTTGTCTATGACCGTGATAATAATATTTTTTATGATCGTAATAAAGTACATGAGACCGTTTTTAAAGGCAAATATTTATCAGTGAAAGGTCCGTTGAATATTGCACGTTCCGTTCAGGGGCAGCCTGTTATTATTCAGGCTGGTGCTTCAAAACCGGGGCAAAGATTAGCAGCTCGAACAGCGGAGGTCGTTTTTGTTCATTGGGTAACTAAACTGTTACGACAAATTTAAACGAAACTATACAAATCTGTATAGAAGCATAGATTTATAACAGAATACCCTTCGTATCAAGCGATTGGTGCGAACTCCACGTTAATTGCTTTTAACTCCTAAAGCCTTGT
>NZ_JBNNUX010000047.1:3322-29166 GCF_050280145.1 Lysinibacillus sp. NPDC093688 | reverse complement strand
ACTATTTACCACCGCTCGTTTTTTTCTTCATTATAAACAAAAATACCCTATAAGATGACCTTTTTGAAAGTGTCTATCTTATAGGGTACATTTTATATTTCTGGTTGACCATTTTTTATTTGGTTTTATTATAAGCAGTAGCCAGGGTAGAACGTAACTGCTCGTGGGGCTTGACCCCGTCAACTAAACCGTTCGCCCCCTACTTGCAGAAACATGATTGAGGCTGGTTGGGACTTAGATCTCGTATAACAAGCGAAGCTATGACACTGCATGGAGGATTAGGGGTAACTGGCAACTATGATTCTAGGAGGAGATTAATAATGAATCCAGTCGTTGGTCTGGATATTTCAAAAGGAGAAAGCCAGGTTCAAGCATTTTTAGATAAAGGCAAACCATATCGTAAAAGTTTTAAGGTAACGCATACTTTAGAAGGTTTAAATGACCTTGTTTTATTTTTAGAAGATGTAAAAAAAGAGGCTGGTATGAAGCCTACAATCATTTTAGAAGCTACAGGACATTATGGTGCTCCTGTCATACATCATTTAGAAGAACGAGGATATTTATTGATTATTATTAATCCTTTAATTTCATATAAGGCAAGAGGAACGAGTTTGAGAAAAGTAAAAACGGATGCCATCGATGCCTATCTTCTTTGTGAATTGTTCTATAAAGAGGATTTAGAGCCATATAAAAAACGTGGTGTACAGTTATTAAATCTTCGTAATCTTACAAGACAACATGAAAATATAACTGGCGTAATGATTCAAACTAAGTTGCAATTTCAGGCAGTCCTTGAACAGGTATTCCCTGAATATAAAGGGGTCTTCGGAGATTTATATTCTAATGTTTCATTATTAACTCTTTCAGAGTTCCCTTCTTCAGAAGATATTTTGAAAGCAAGTGAAGAATCCATTACAGACAAAATTTATGAACTATGTAAGAGTAGATCCATTAGATGGGCAAATGAAAAAGCTTTACAGCTTAAAGACGCTGCAGCTCGTAATCCTTTTGAAAAAACAGTTTACCAGAGTCATATTTTAAGTCTTGATATATATATAAAAATCCTTCTTCAATACAAAGAGCATCTATCAAAGTTAGAGTCAGAAATAGACGCCCTCGCTAAAGAAATTGAAGAATATAGTATTATCAAATCTATCCCAGGTATCGGTGAAAAAATCGCTGCAACGATTATTTCTGAGATTGGTGAAATAGATCGATTTAACAACCCAAAAAAGCTTGTGGCTTTCGCTGGAGTTGACCCAAGTGTTTTCGAATCAGGTAAGTTTTCAGCAACCAAAAATCGAATTACAAAACGAGGTTCAAGTAGACTTCGTCATGCCTTGTTCATGGCTGTTAGTTGTGCAATACGAGATTGCAGAAAAACCAGAACAGACGATAAAATCATTCCTAGAAACAAGAAATTACGTGAATTTTACGATAAAAAACGTAACGAAGGAAAACCTTTTAAAGTAGCGATGATAGCTTGTATTAATAAGCTATTACATTGGATTTTTGCCTTATTAAAAAACAGAACTGCGTTCCAGGATTTGGTTTGATAGATAAGTACAACTAAATCAAGCAGAACCTTCCAAAAACAAACTTTAGGATGGTTATTTGTCATGCACTTTTTAGTATAGCACGTGCCTATTAAACTTTTAAAAGAAAATTATTGACAAACTATTAGCTGGTTTAGTTGAATAACAACAATCTTTTCAAAAACAGCCGATTTCTTCCATAAAGCCTCCGGAGGATGTCATGCAATTATTGATAGCAAATGAGGGTTATAGAATAGGGACTTTTTTATAGATTATTAATTCTTTTTATTTAATATCAATCCATCTAAAAATATTGCAATAAAGCCTTTACTTTCTTGTAATAAATCAAAATCTTTTCCAAAAACTAACCAGTCATATAAAGATCCCCGCATACAACGAGTAATGTAAATCACAGTTTCCTGCACATTTATTTGCACAGATAATTCACCATCCTTAATTGCTTTTTGTATAAATGAATGCAAAATTTTATACAATTTGCGTTCAGAATTGGAAAAGAAATTTCTTTCGTTTTCAATTAAGCCACTTTTGTATACAGACCGCATTAAATCCATTCCTAAATCATCTTTTAAATATTTCATTTGTGCATCAGTTAATGAGATCACCTTTTCCTTGAAAGAAAGATTTAAGGGCAGTGTAGTTGTAAATTCTTCATAAAAATGATCAATTTCTTTAAATTTCTCTAGGAAAATATCGTACTTTGAAGTGAAATGACCATAAAATGCTCCTTTTGAGCTTTTGCTTTCTTGAACAATTTCATCAACCGTTACTTGATCAAAGCCTTTCGTTTGGAACAATGTAAGTGCTGTTAAATATATATGTTTTTTCGTTTCTTGAGCCTGCTGCTTTCGTGTCTTTTTCATTTCTACATCACCTAAATTCCGTGAGATTTTCTACTTAACTTTAGCATATTACTCGATCATGTAATTAACTTATTTTCTGAATTGTTAGAAAAATATTGACAAATAATTGTCTTGATGACTAATATACAGACTATAGTCTATGAAACTATTTCAAAAGGGGTGTAGATCATGGATCTAATTGGAAATAGAACGTTGCGTTCTGTTTTAAGGGAGAGAGTTGCGCAACAGCCTGAAAAAAGTTTTATTCGGTTTGAGGATTGTAAGGGAATATATTTTGAAAAAAATTATGAGGATTTTTATGAGGAAGTTATGCGCTTCAGTAATGCACTTCTTAAGCTGGGCATTAAAAAAGGGGATCATGTTGTGTTGCATTTACCAAACAATATGGAGTTTTTTACAGCATGGTTCGCTCTTGCTGAAATTAGAAGTATTATGGTGCCAACTAACATTTTATCACCAGCAGATGAGATGAAATATATTATTACTCATTCTGAAGCTACCCTCATTATTACAGAAGGGGACTATATCGAAAAGTTTGTCAGTATTCAGTCTGAAACGCCGACTATACAAAATATTATTATTACGAGACAACAAGATAACGCTGAAGGTGTCTTATATTTCTCTGAGCTTATTAAACATGAAAGCGATAACGATGTGCATTTCCCAACTGTTTCATCAGATGATATTGTGGCATTGCTTTATACATCTGGAACAACATCCAAACCAAAAGGCGTTCAAGTGACACATGCTAATTATATTTACACAGGTGAGTTGATGGCTCGTTCTATAGCTTTAACACCTGAAGATCGAACATTTATTGTCTTACCTCTTTTCCATGGGAATGCGCAATATTACTCCACGATGTCTGCCATTATGGTAGGGGCAGGCATTGCAGTTACGGAGAAATTTAGTGCTTCACGTTATTTTAAACAAGCAAAGGCATTAGGCGGAACAATTGGTTCTTTATTTGCCGCACCTATTCGTATGATTTTAGCGAAAGAGTATGAAAAAGAGACAAAGGATAACCCGTTACGACTTGTCCTTTTTGCACAGTCAGTGGCAGAACACCAATTAGTACAATTTGAAGAACAGTTTGATGTGAAGTTATTACAACTGTATGGTTTGACCGAGACTGTTGGGATTCCACTAATAAATCCTCTATTTGGCATACGAAAAAATATGAGTATTGGTAGACCAAACATTGGTTATGAGGTTCAGCTTGTCGATGAACATGGGATCCCCGTAAATCAAGGGGAGATTGGTCAAATTGCCGTTAAAGGGATCCCAGGAAGAACCTTAATGAAAGGCTATTTTAAGAACGAGCAAGCGACAAACGACACGCTTAAAGATAACTGGCTACTGACTGGGGATAACGCACGAATTGATGGAGATGGTTATTTCTATTTCGTTGATCGTATAAAGGATATGATTAAACGTTCAGGTGAAAATGTTGCAGCCAATGAAGTAGAGCATGTGTTAACAGAGCATCCATTAGTATTTGAAGCAGCAGTCATCGGTGTACCAGATGATATGCGTGATGAAGCTATTGAAGCTTATGTTATTTTACAGGCAGGCGCTGCTATTAGTGAAGAGGCATTGATTGCACATTGTCGGGAGCGTCTCGCAAAATTTAAAGTGCCAGATAGTATTGAATTTGTGACTGATTTCCCTCGTACACCAGTCGGCAAAATTCAAAAGCATGTTTTACGTAACGCTATTTTTAGTTAAAGAGAATGATATAAAAATTTGAATGTTGAGAGAAGGGGCTATATGAAAAATGTGAAGATATTATTAGCAAGTTTAGCAGGCTCAATCATTGAATGGTACGATTTTTATTTGTATGGTACGGCAACAGGATTAGTTTTTACAACCTTATTTTTCCCTTCATCCAATCCAGCAATGTCGATTTTAATTGCATTTGCTACGTTTGGAGCTGGCTATGCGGCACGACCAATTGGAAGTTTAATTTTTGGACATATGGGTGATCGTGTCGGAAGGAAAGCCTCGCTAATGCTTACGTTAATTGGAATGGGCGGTAGTTCTTTTTTGATCGGTTTATTACCTACGTATGCGCAAGTGGGGTTACTCGCGCCAACGTTATTAGTAATTTTGCGACTTATTCAAGGGATTGCACTTGGCGGTGAATGGGGAGGTGCTGTGTTACTAGCTACCGAATCGGCTACAAAAGGTGTGCGTGGCTTTTTTGGTTCTATTCCGCAGCTTGGTGTTCCAATCGGTTTAGTGTTAGGGACATTTAGTTTTACACTGATTTCTTCATTAACGACAGAAGCGCAATTTATGGCCTGGGGTTGGCGTTTACCATTTCTATTTAGTGCAGTTTTAATAGTATTAGCAATATGGATTCGAAGCGGGATTGAAGAAACACCTGAATTTAAACGCAAAAAAGACAATGGTGAATTAGCTAAAATACCAATTGTCCAAGTATTTAAATATAACAAAAAAGATATTTTCCGCATTATTGGATTAAAAATAGGGGACGGATTCTTTAATGTATTTTTAATGTCATTTATTTTAGTGTATGCAACTACCTATATTGGCTATACAAGGGATGTCGCATTATTTGCTTTAACAGTAAGCTGCGCAACAATGATTGTAACAATTCCACTTGTTGGCTATTTTTCAGATTTTATAGGCCGTAAGAAAATTTATATCGGTGGCCTAATCACAATGTTACTGCTAGCTATTCCATATTTCGTCATGATTCCGATCAAATCAACTTATTTCTTTACGTTGCAAGTCATTTTACTCGGTATCGTATGGGCAGCCATTTTCGCGACTCAAGGTACGTTTTTCTCTGAATTATTCCCAGCAAATGTTCGCTATACGGGGCTATCCTTTGGCTATCAAATCGCTGCGGCAATCGTCGGCTTTGGGCCAATGCTATGGACATCTTTAGCAACAGAATATGGGGCAGCACCGTATTTATTTGGTGGATTGATGATGGCGGGGCTCCTAATATCACTGCTACTTGCCGTATTTTCGCCTGATACACGATTGATCACTCAATATGAAGAAACTGCCGAGAAAGTACAAGAAGATGAACGCATGTTAGACGCTCAAGTGGAAGTGGCAATGACAACTACGACAAAGTAATCGTGTACATTAAGTTTTAATTTAATAAAGTGCACTTAATACTTTTATAAAAAAACAGGGTTCTCCTTTTTGAATAGGAAAACCCTGTTTGTTATTAGTTTAAGCCTTGGCTATCTTTCCACTCTAGGAATTCATCATAAGTTAATAGCTTATCTAAAATTGTGCCGTCTTCACGGATTTCGATGACACGGTTCGCAATTGTTTGGATGAACTGATGGTCATGAGATGTGAAGAGCATCGCACCTTTAAAGCGCATAAGTCCTTCATTTAGTGCTTGAATAGATTCAAGGTCAAGGTGGTTCGTTGGTTCATCTAGTAAAACAACGTTTGCAGTTGCAAGCATCATTTTAGATAGCATACAACGAACTTTTTCGCCCCCTGATAAAACTGAAGGAGATTTTTTCACTTCTTCACCAGAGAATAGCATACGACCTAGGAAGCCGCGTAAGAAGCTTTCTGTTTCATCATCAGGAGAATATTGACGTAACCATTCCACTAATGATTTCTCTGAACCTTCGAAGTATTTATCGTGATCATTTTCAAAGTAGCTTTGAGAAGTTGTTACGCCCCATTTGAATGTACCAGCATCTGCTTTTCTTTCGTCCATTAGAATATCAAGAAGAGCTGTTTTTGCCATTGGATTACCAAGTAAAATGATTTTATCGTCTTTGTTCATCGAAAAGCGAATATCTTTAAGTAGTGTTTCGCCTTCATTGCTTGCAGTAATGCCTTCCACTGTTAACACATCATTACCGATCTCACGTCCAGTTTGGAAGTTGATGAATGGATATTTTCGGCTAGAAGGTTTAATGTCGTCAAGCTCGATTTTATCCAACATTTTCTTACGAGAAGTCGCTTGGCTCGATTTCGAAGCGTTCGCAGAGAAACGAGCAACGAATGCTTGTAGCTCTTTAATTTTTTCTTCTTTCTTCTTGTTTTGGTCAGCCATCATTTTTTGTGCTAATTGGCTAGACTCATACCAGAAGTCATAGTTACCAACATATAATTGGATTTTAGAGAAGTCTAAATCCGCAATATGCGTACACACTTTATTTAAGAAGTGACGGTCATGGGATACGACAATAACTGTATTTTCAAAGTTAATTAAGAATTCTTCTAACCATTGGATTGCTTTTAAGTCAAGGTGGTTGGTAGGCTCATCAAGTAATAGAACGTCTGGTTTACCAAATAGAGCTTGTGCTAATAATACTTTGACTTTGTCAGAACCTTCAAGATCAGCCATTAGCATATAGTGAAGCTCGTCGCCAATTCCTAACCCGTTTAATAAAGTTGCTGCTTCTGATTCAGCTTCCCAACCATTTAGGTCAGCGAATTCACCCTCTAATTCAGCAGCACGCATGCCATCCTCATCAGAAAAGTCTTCTTTTGCGTAGATAGCGTCTTTTTCAGCTTTTACTTCCCAAAGACGTTTGTTCCCCATAACAACTGTATCTAGTACATTGAATTCATCGTATTCAAAGTGGTTTTGTTTAAGGACTGATAAACGTTCGTCCTTGCCCATTGATACGTTACCTTCCTGTGCTTCAATTTCACCAGAAAGAATTTTTAAAAATGTTGATTTACCAGCACCATTTGCTCCGATTAAACCGTAGCAGTTCCCTGGTGTGAATTTTATATTTACGTCTTCAAATAGTTTACGATCGCCATAGCGAAGACCTACATTACTTACTTGAATCATGCAAGTTCCTCCTTTTTTCACAATGGCACTAGTATATCATGAAATATGTACCATAGTCTATAAACATTATTAAATCAACGTTTGGCGTTATTCAAACAATGAATTACCTCAGCTTTTTGCCGTGCCACCTGTATCTATTATTGAATAAAGATCTAGATTCTTTCAAAACATGTCCATGTTAGCGTTGCGGCTTTACTACAAAAATGGCTTTCAATGCTGCTTTTTCTGTTTAAAAACCGCTTTTTTCTTCTTTCGGCGTTTTTCCGAAGCATTGCAGAAACATCCATAGTTTTTCTAAATTAGTATCGGAATAGTAATTCCATCGAGGGTGTTCAAACAAGTGACAGCGGATAAAGGCAGGAATAACTTAGTTGGTCCTACACATTTTGAAAAACTACCAGCTTTCATCTTTCTTTCAAGCGTTTTTAGAAAGTGCTTGAAAGGTACAGATGAATATACATTATAAAGCTTGACAGGGCTGTTATTAAAGGCTGTTTTCTAAAAGATTGTTGCTATTCAACTAACGAGGCAGGATAGTGGAATAAGCTGTATACTAAATACAGTTTGTAGAAAGAGGGAAGATAGATGTTTTTTATAAAGCGAAAATTTATTAAAAGTGACATAAAGTATATGGCGGAACTGTTGTATCAAGATGTATCACCTGAAAAATGGGACCAAGAAAACCTTACAAAAAATAATTTAAATTTTTCAATTGAAAGTGTTCGTTTGGTTGATGATTATGCTGATAGGTTAATGCATACAGAATTTGGACAGCAGCTATTAAAAGAACATCCAGATAATTTTCCTGTACGAATTGGAGTCTATTTAGGAGAAGTTATTAAAAACTTTACTAACGGGCAATTTAATTGGTTTGAATTTAATTCTATCCAAGAAAATACGATTCATTTAAATAACTATCTGATGAGTGTAGAAGACGAAAGTGTTCTTTACTCAAAAAAATTAGATAAAGTAATATCCGATTTATGAAACTATTCAATATCTTAATGGAAAATCTAAATATAAAACTCTTTTAAACTATGTAGCCGAAGTGATAAAAATTCAATAAAGAAGCGATTGCTCTAATTGAACTATCGGGGGCGATTGTTCAATTAGAGCAATCGCTTCTTGGGCTACCAAGCAGTTTAATAGAAGAAGGACATTTATATTATTTCTAGAATAAAAAGATAAATAACTTGGATTAAGGAAGCGGTGAGATTAATAGCACAGAAAATCAATTTATTTATAGATAATAAAACTGAACGAAGCATAATCAACAGACTACGGAGTGAGGGTTGTGTCTTCGCTGAAGAAGAAACACAGTTACTTATCTCTGAGGCTAGAAGTATTGAGGATTTAATGAAAATGGTAGAAAAACGAGTAAGTGGTTTACCGCTTGAGTACGCGCTCGGGTTTACGAAGTTTTGTGGGTTACGAATAGAAGTAGAACGGGGAGTTTTTATACCACGACGACGTACGGAGTTTCTAGTTCAGCAAGCAAAAGTTTTAACCCGCCCATATGATATTGTTTTGGATTTATGTTGTGGGTCTGGTGCTATTGGTGCTGCAATTGCAACCGACCTTAAAAAAATTATTTTACACTCCGTTGATATTGACCCCGTTGCTGTACGATGTACTTCCCGTAACATAACTAAGATTGGTGGTCATGTTTATCAAGGTGACTTATATGATGCATTATCCGATTCATTGAGAGGTCGAGTGAACATCATAGTGTCTAACGCACCTTACGTTCCTACTGATTCAATAAAACTACTTCCCCAAGAAGCACGTTTATATGAACCAAAAGTGGCGCTTGATGGAGGGATGGATGGATTAGACCTTCAGCGAAAAGTAGTGGAAAAGGCTTCTCACTGGCTTGTTCCTGGAGGACATCTATTGATAGAGACGAGTGAAATTCAGGCTACTCAAACTTCGGAAATTTTTGCCGATGTTGGGCTAATTACCAAAATAGCTAGAGATGATAAATTAGATGCAACAGTTGTTATTGGAAGAAATCCTTAAACTACCGATGACACGTAAATTCGAAATTAATCCCAAATCCTTCTTCCTATAGAAGTGCGTTGATCCAAGAATGATTAACGTGCTTTTTTGTTGGAATTATTGAACTCCCATGAAAGAACGCAACCATCTTTCATTTTCTGTGGTGTAGTGTTAATTTTACACGACATGGATGGCTAACGGGACAGTATTGTTTAATAATCAATGGGAAACATTAAGAAAAAATAGGTGGAAAGTATCTGAATAATTATCCCTAATTGACACCGTTAGGGAAATGGGAAGGAATTAAAAAATAATTTAATACAAAATTAGTTAAATGATTCTTTTCTTCACTGTTATTAATATATTAATCGTCGCTTTGTTAATACTAGAATTTGAATACAGGATATTGCAAAATAACAGGAACAAAGGAGGTATGAAATTTGAAGATCCAAAGAATAGATCATGTGGGAGTAATCGTAAATGATCTCTCTGCCGCTAAAGAGTTTTTTCTCGATTTTGGACTTGAGGTGAAAGGGGAATGGGAAATGGAAGGAGAGTTGATGGGATATGCAGTTGGGCTTAATGACGTTAAAGTAGCGTGTGTAGGATTGGGTACGCCAGACGGTCAGACATGGATAGAACTAATCAAATTTTATACGCCGTCAGATGAAAACGATATTCAGCAATCCCTTGCAAATACACTGGGTATCCGACATATTGCATTTACAGTTGAAAATATTGAAGCTGTTGTTGCCAAATTGAAAAAGAAGGGTACGGAAATCTTTAGTGAGATACAGCAATATGAAGAAAGTTATAAATTATGCTACGTTCGTGGTCCAGAGGGAATTATTTTGGAGTTGGCTGAGGAAATCAAATAAGTAATGTTAATTAAAATGAAAGTACGACTCTTTGTTACTTTCTATTTTTTAGTTTGTGAAGAAATGTACTTAAACTCCCATGAAAGAACGCAACCATCTTTCATTTTCTGTGGTGTAGTGTTAATTTTACACGACATGGATGGCTAACGGGGGCTTTTGTTTAATAAGGATAGGACTTGTGTGTATGATTGATTTCCATATATGCAAGTCCTATTGCTATGTTTCCACAGCTGCGCCTGAAGTTCCACACATGGCTGTGTAGCAGCAATTAGACGGACTATGCGTATGCTCTCTCTTGCTCCAATCAACCTCACAGTCGCAACAATAGCTTATAAAACATCTGTATTTTTGAATTTTCACTATTTATAAACAAACTCTCATATTACTTTGGTATTATTTTTATATAGTTAGAATTTTAAGCTAGTTCCTAAAAAGGTGTGAGGTGTAGTTAATGGAGGAACTTATAGATTTTGTTATGGCAATTTCATTTATACTGAATCCCATTTTAGTAATTGTATTTTGTCTAAATTTAACAAGTTTGATAATAAAAATAGTTATCTTTAAAATTGCTAAGGATATGAAAAGGAGTACAGACAGTTGCAAATACATTAATGTTTGTTTTGTTGGGGGATGCTGTTTAAACGTTTAATACATCATTGTGGAGGACAAAGTACATAGAGAGCGTCTGGTACCATTTAAATAATCAGTAAAATGATAGTCTATCATTTGTTTCAATTGTAGTATGATTTTTCATCATAATAAAACAATCATAAAGACCTACAACAATTTTATAGGTTCTGGTTGCTTCCTTGCTACATAATCGACTAGAATGATTATGTATCTTTTTTGTTTTAGGTTATACATACATATTTATTGTTTCTTATGCACTTAATGCATTTGGATAGTTTTTAAAGTTGATATTCTGCTATTCCAACTCCAACGTTTCACCTCTTCGAATATCAGTATAGGTAACTGTCAGTAGAAGACTATTATTCATTATATTTTCATGCCGCACCGTCCAGAAATGGTACACTTCTTATAGGAAATGAAAACCTTTGAACTCGCCAGGCTAAGAAGGATTCAATATTTCCTACTGCATGAAAACTATTTTGAAGAGTACCTAGACTGTAACGACCTACTTGGTTTGCTACAAACTCACGTTGAAATGTAAAGCCGTTAATAACTATATAAATATGTCATGTCAACTTTTTCAAGAGATGAGCATGATTAAAAACAAGAAATATATATGGGAATATTATCTATTGGAGGTATGTTATGGGTAAGGGCTTGATAAGATCAGCCATTTTAATAGTAGTAATTGTACTAGGGATAGGAAGCTATTATTTTATAACAGAAATTAGAAATGAAATGGCACATAAAAAACTTCTGGAAAACTATGAAAAGCCAATTCCAAATAAACTAAATGAAGAATATGATGTAATTGTCATTGGTGGAGAACCAGAAGGGGTTGCTGCTGCTGTATCATCAGCTCGTAATGGTGCAAAAACACTTCTAGTAGAAAAGCGTGAGGAATTAGGGGGGCTATTTACGTATGGAATGCTCAATTTCCTTGATATACCTCGAAATGACTCTAAACGACCAGTCAGTATGGGTATTTTTAAAGAATGGCATGATCATGTTAGAGGGAAAGATGCATTTGGAATTTTAGATGCTAAGGCAGCCTTTAAAAAGCTTGTCGATGACGAACCAAATTTAACGCTTTCTGTACAAACAGAAGTCGTTAATGCCAATCTTGATGCGAACAAGCTAACATCAGTGAAATTAAAAAATAAATATGGTACGTATGATGTGAAAGGTAAGGCATTCATTGATGCTACACAGGATGCTGATTTTGCTGCAATGTCAAAAGTTCCTTTTTTCATGGGTGGAGAAGATATTGGCATCAAGGATAAAAGAATGGCTGTTACCTTGATGATTCATTTGAAAAATGTTGATTGGGTTAAGGTGAAGGAAGCGGCTCACTCAAATACTTTTGGTGGTGCTCACCTAAATGATTCAGTTCTATGGGGGTTTACAAAGCTACATGATGACTATAAGCCAGTACAAGAAGGTACGAGATTACGAGGCTTGAATTTAGCAAAAGTAGATGATGAATATTATATTAACGCTTTACAAATCTTTGGAATCGATGGTTTGAATGAACGCTCCAAACAGGAAGCAATCGAAAAAGGCAAGAAAGAGACTGAACATATTTTAAAATATTTACATGAGAAGTTTCCTGGCTTTGAAAATGCAGAAGTTGTGAGTTATCCGGAAGAACTATATGTCCGCGAAACAAGACATATTTGGGCAGAATACCAATTACCGATGTCTGATGTTTGGAAAAATAGTGATCATTGGGATAGCATTGGTTTGGCCGCGTATCCAGTTGATGTCCAAGCGCAAACGCCTCATGATTATGGATACGTTATTTCGGCTCCAAAACAATATGCCATTCCTTTCCGTTCTTTAGTACCTAAAGAAATCGATGGCTTGCTTGTTGTAGGTCGTTCCGCAGGTTATTCTTCGCTTGCAGCGGGAAGTGCACGTGTCGTTCCAACGGGTATGGTGACTGGAGAAGCAGCGGGAGCAGCGGCGGCATTAGCAATTAAAGACAACGTAACCTTTAGAGCCATGAGCAAGAACAAAGAGCTCATCAATACCTTAAGAGAAAATTTAAAAAATCAAGGGGCTCTTGTAGATCCATTTAATAAGGATTATCCTTATAAAGATGAATGGTATGATAAATCCATTCAAACATTAATCAATTACGGGCTAGTTGTCGGTGGATATTCGAATGACTTATACGTTGAAGATGCAGCAACAAAGATTAAGTTTGCGAAAATGCTAAAAGAGGGCATTCAACGTGTTAGTCCTGAGAAAATGAAAGCACTAGGCGAGAAGCTAGATATCGTTATCTATAAAGTAGCTAATAAAGAAAGTGACCCAATTACAAGAGATGAAATTGCAGAATTCTTGGCGGAAGTATTAGTAGGCAAGTCAAGTGATAATAACTGGGATGTATTGGTTGAAAAAGGGGTTATCAGTGAAAAAATAGCGACAAGATTTACTGAAAACAAGAAACTTAAATTAAAAGAGATGTATGCCATTATGGCTGATGCCATCCGTTATGTAGAAAAGGAACATTCCCACTCATGAGTGGGGGATGTTCCTTTTCCTTATAGTTACAGCCATTTAATGTTGTAGGTTATCGTAATATGCCCTATCACCGAAAGTGCTTATCAATTCGATAATTTTAATTTCAATAACACAGTTGACTAAAAAAAGGAATTCCTGTAGAATATTTTGAAATTATAGTTAAATTCGATGATAAAGAGAGTAGTTTATGGAGCAACTGGAAAGCGAATTAGGGATGGTGTGAGCCTAATGCAGAAGCTATAAATGAAACGCACTTTGGAGAAGGTTCTCGAATTAGTAGTAGAGAATATCGGGGAGTCACCTCGTTAACAATGGAAAGTGGTCATATTATATGGCAACTAGAGTGGTACCACGGGATAACTATGCTCTCGTCTCTATTTTAGAGACGGGGGCTTTTTTTATCTTCATTCAGTATGAATTGAACGTACACAATTCAAAATCCGGACGCATTGTTTATCTGCGCGAAAGCGGGAATTTCGTCTCGGCGTAATTGATTATTTTAGAGAGGAGAATGAACATGAATACACAAATCGCGAAAAGTATTGCTGAGGCTTTAAATAACGAGCTGTCTGTTATTGAAATTCAAAATTTATTGGAGAAACCAAAAAAATTGGACTTAGGGGATTTGGCATTCCCGTGCTTTACGCTAGCAAAAAAATTAAGAAAATCCCCTCAAACTATCGCAACCGACATAAAAAATAATTTAAGCTGTGATTGTATACAAGAAGCTCAAGTTGTAGGTGGTTATGTCAATATATTTTATCATCAGCCAACGATTACTCAACAAGTGCTTAGCCAAATCGTAAAAGAAAAAAATTTATATGGGACCAAACAGGAGCCAAAAGGGAATGTAGTGTTGGACTTTTCTTCACCTAATATAGCGAAGCCATTTTCTATGGGCCATTTACGTTCTACAGTGATCGGCAATGCTTTGGCCAATATTGCCGAGAAAAACGGCTACAAAGCAATTCGCATTAATCATTTGGGTGATTGGGGAACACAGTTTGGGAAATTAATCGTTGCTTATCAAAAATGGGGAGATCAAAAAACGATTGAAGCTGCCCCAATAGAGGAACTGCTAAAAATTTATGTAAAGTTCCATGAAGAAGCGGAGCAGGATGATTCTCTAAATGAACAGGCACGTACCGCATTTAAAGCATTAGAAGATGGGGATGAAGAGACGTTAGCTCTTTGGCAATGGTTCAGAGATGCATCACTCGAAGAATTCAAGAACATTTACGAACTGCTTGGAATTAATTTTGATTCATTCGCTGGGGAAGCATTCTATAATGACAAAATGGCTGCAGTTGTTAAGGAGTTGGAAGAAAAAGAACTGCTTGTAAAATCCGAGGGTGCTCATGTCGTTGAAATAGACAATATGCCTCCGTGCTTAATGACCAAAACTGATGGTGCTACGCTCTATGCTACACGTGATTTAGCAGCTGCTTTTTATCGCCAACAACAATATGACCCTGACAAATCATTTTATGTTGTAGGGCATGAACAATCACTTCATTTTAACCAATTATTTAAGGTCATTGAGAAGATGGGGTATGATTGGGCAAAAGACATGCAGCATGTACCTTTTGGGATGATTCTAAAAGAAGGTAAAAAAATGTCTACTCGTAAAGGGAAAATTGTTTTATTAGCAGATGTTCTAACAGAGGCGATTGCTACGGCGAAGCGAAATATCGAAGAAAAAAATCCAAATCTAAAGGATAAAGATAGCGTCGCACATCAGGTTGGTGTAGGAGCGGTCATTTTTAATGATTTAAAAAATAATCGACTTTATGATATTGAGTTTTCCATTGAACACATGATGAATTTTGAAGGCGAAACAGGACCATATATTCAATATACGAATGCACGTATTGCATCTCTTTTGGAAAAAGCAGATGAACATAGTTATGAAGTATCTCTCGAAGCATTAGCTGAGCAAGCATGGCCTATTATTTTATTACTGGAACAGTTTCCGAAAGTAATTGCTAGCGCCTTTGAAGAAGCAGATCCATCACAAATTGCTAAATACGCTTTACAATTAGCACGTCAATTTAATAAATATTATGCGCAAAATAAAGTATTGGTCGATGACAGCCAAAGAAAATCAAGATTAGCATTTTGTTTATGTGTATCCATTGTGTTAAAAGAGTCGTTAGCACTGTTAGGTATTGCCGCACCTAAAAAAATGTAAGGACAATTAGCGTAACTACGACATGATGCTAGCTACATTCTGCAAATAGTAATGGCCATGAAATTGACCGTTCAAAGAAAAAATGGTAAAAGGATATAGTGAGAATTCAAAGGTCTACCATATTTCGTTGAATTTTTAACCGTATAAATAGAGAGAAGGTTTTTAGAAAGTATGGAGAAAAAGCAATGGCGTGTTTCCATGGTACTTGTGGTTGTTTGTATTTTCTTGGTTGCGCTCAATATGCGCCCGGCAGTCACAGGAATAGGACCACTATTTAATGTACTTTTAGAAACACTCCATATATCAAATACGAAAATGAGCTTTTTAACATCTATTCCAGTGTTTTGTATGGGACTCTTTGCACCATTCGCAGTACCATTACAAAGAAAACTCGGAACAAAAACGGCTATTACGCTCTTATTAATCATCCTAACCATTGCAAATGGCTTACGCTTTTTACAAGAAAGTTATGTACTGCTTGTAGTCACAAGCTTTGCGGCAGGATTTGCCATTGCCCTTATTGGACCTATATTAAATGCCTATATCAAGAAAAAATTCCCGACCCGTTTTACTACGGTGGTAGGTATTTATTCATTTGGAATAGGAACAGGGGCAACATTGAGTGCGGCACTAACATTACCATTTTATAATCATTTTAATGAGAGTTGGACGATGGCCCTTGGCTGTTGGGCAATACTTGCTATCATTGCTCTTTGCATATGGATCCTGACAATACAAAATCAAAAGCTACCAGAGACAGCTGTATGTACGGAAAAAGAAGTAAGAAATCCGTGGAAAAACGTCCGTGCTTGGACCATCTTAATTTACTTTGGCTTACAAACATCTTTGTTCTTCTCAATGATGTCCTGGTTAGCACCGATGCTACAGGATAAGGGTTTTTCCCTTGGTGCTGCAAGCTCTATGCTAACATTTATGTCTATTGTACAAATGATTGGGAATATATCGGTTCCCATACTAATGGAAAAATGGCCAAGTCGAATCGGCTGGCTTTTCTCTTTAGGGCTCTTTGGCATTATTGGCTTTGTGTTGCTATGGGTAGGCTCAGGGACTTTGTTATGGATTGCGGTATTCATTATAGGTATCGTATTAAGCGGCTTATTTCCAATCGGTTTATTGTTACCATTGGATGAGGCAAGAAATGACGAGGAGGCAAATAGTTGGTCATCTATGGTGCTTTCAGGCGGCTTCATGATAAGCGCCATTATCCCTATACTAATCGGTTATTGCTATGATATGACTGGTAATCATACATTTACCTATGCAATTTTTATTACATTAATGCTAGGCATTATAGCTACTATCATTTTTCTTAAGAAAAAATAATGTGGAGACATGCGCGAATGTACGCGCATGTTTTTTTAAAGGCTGTTTTCGTGTTTGTTTTTGCCGAATAGGAACGATTGTTCTATAATGTGGAATAAGTAATATGGAGGAGTATTTTATGAGACCTAATCTAACGAAAGATATAAGTGTAGAAAGTTTTAACGATTACTATTGGTTAAAGGAAGAATTGCAATCTTTTTGTAGAGAAAACGGAATAAGTGCTTCTGGTTCTAAAATAGAGATTTCCAATAGAATTGAAACATTTCTTCAGACAGGGGAGATTAAAAAGCCTGTCAGAAAATCAATAGCGAAGAAGATAGAACAGCAAGTAGATTTAAGTCTTGATACAGTCATTACGGAAAATCATCGTTGTAGTCAAAATGTAAGGGCGTTTTTTAAGACATTAATCCCGAAATTTCATTTTACTACCTATATCCAAAACTATTTTAAAAATAATGTCGGAAAAACTTATCGTGATGTTGTAGACGCATGGGATAAGGAGGAAGAACGGAAGAAAGACCCTTCATACAAGAAAAACATTGCACCTCAATTTGAATATAATCAATTCATTCGTGACTTTTTTTCTGACCCGAAAAATCAAGGGAAAAGTCGTGAAGAAGCGATTGCAGCCTGGAATACAATCAAGAAACTACCTGGAAACAATACATATACGTCTACTAATTAGTTAAGCACATCTCACTATTTTTCCTGTTGGATAATTTGATTCTCATTATTATGATGAACTTTTATAAGCACTAGAAGCTTCCGTGCAATGTTCATTAGTATAGATGTACATTAATGCATCAGTAAACATGGTGGGTTGGTCTAACATGATTCGATGTTCAGCATCTGGAATGATCAATAATTTTTTAAGGGGAGCAATGATCGTATTAAATTTTCTATGGCATTACTATAGGGGATCAATATTTATTTCAATCTGGTACTAACTATGATAACCCGATATTACTTTATTTACATGGAGGTTCCGGTAGCGTTGAGTCGCTTTTTGGATTTATTTTTTAGGCTGTTTTCGTATAGATTGTTGCTTTATTCGAGGATTTCAGCGAATTAACTAAATCAGAGCAATTGGCATTATTTAATGCGATGAAACAAGACTTGTTTCCAGATAAGCCAGACAAAATTACTAAACTACTCGGCTATACTCTGCCAAAAATCGCTGAACGGCTAAAAATTCATATCTCTACTGCATTTTTTGGAGACATAAAATCTTGAACGCATTAGGCAGTCTTGGCTTTCATCAACTACAAGGAATTGTTGAGAGCGATGAAACCTTTTTCCGAGAGTCTATGAAGGGTCGGGAAATCACTCATAGAAAACCCAAAAAGCGTGGTGAAAAAGACGAAAAGAGAGAGATTTCCAACCTAAATTGCTGTTGTAGTCGCACAAGACCGCAACGGTAGTGTGATTGCTCGTAAAGCGGGAACAGGTCGTGTTAGAGCTGAGGAAATTGACACTGTGATAGGTGAGTATATTCACCCGTCTGCTTTGTTATGTACGGATACAGCAACGAATTATAAAAAGTTTGCCAAGATAAAAGGATTACAACACGAAACAGTCAATGATCGACAGAAACAGCGTGTAAAGAAAGGCATATACCACATCCAGCACGTCAATAACTTTCATAATCACTTGAAGACGTGGATGGAGAGGTTTCAAGGAGTCGCAACGAAATATCTGGTTAATTACCTTTACTGGTTCCGTTGGCTTGATTTAGAGAAAAACGTAGCAATTGAAAAACGAGTGGAGCAAATGCTTATTTCAGCGTGTCAAAAAACGAACTATACTACTGTCAATTCTTTAAGGGCAACTTAGTAAGGAATAAAAAAGAGGATAGCGAAATGCTACCCATCTTGTTTTAATTAGCTTTCGGCAATACCGTAAGCAAGTAATACAATATACCCGATGATACAGATTGCAATAATGTTAAGTATTATTAGTAGCCATTTTAATAAACCTTTTTTTGCTTTAAATCCTAAAAAAGCTCCTAATAATGGGAACAAAAACATTGAAAGAATATATGGTTTACCTAATGCTCCTAACGACACTCCATTCCACATTGTAAAAAACATAACAACGAAGATTACTAAAGTAGTAAGTGAAAGAACACTATATTTATTAATTTGGGTTCACCTCCCTAAAAGTTGGTTGTTATTCCTAATTTATCATATTCAAACCTTTATACAATGACCGTTTAATTCCTTTTATGTCATTATAGTATTGCAATATTACTTTTTAGCTTAAAAATAACAAAGTTTTCAAAAACATCCATTTTTTATCGATTATTCTCCCTCATTATGATTTCTTCGTCTTTCAAACTCCTTTAAAATCTTCAACTGAACGTCATTTTGATTTTCATCTATTATAAATTGAATGTTTTCTTCAAAACCATCCTGTTCATCACCATCAAAACGATATAACTTCTATAATAGTCTCCACATTGTCTCCTGAAAAATAAATTCCTTTTTAAGCTGCCTCGAACGCAACTTGTTTTCCAAGCGCAGTAATTGAAGCGAGAAGTCTGTCCTTTTTTTTTATAATATTTTAACCGCAAATTATAAGTTATTTTCCAGAGCAAAGTTTAAAAAGAGACGTTTTTTATAGGTATAACGAATTGAACATAAGATGAGAGCTGTATTTTAATAATACAAACAAATAAATAATATTATTATGTAAACTTGAAACGTAGCGTAACCTTGTTTATGATAGAATAGAAAGATGAAGAAGAAAGTTTTGGTGAACGTATGTTGAAAAAGATGCTCATTCTTGGAGCAACAGCTTTACTTTTAACGGGATCTGGTAATGAAACATTGGCAGAGGTAGTTCAAAGTAAAAAGAGCGCTGTGAAATCGGAAAAGGCTGTGACGAAGCAGCAAGAAAAAATTGTACCGGAAGTTAAAGTAGTTGGGGAGAACGGAATCGGTGCAGGGATTATTGTTAAAAAAGAAGACGCTAAGCTGTATATTGTTACAAATGGGGCGCTCGTGGCTTCAAAGCCAACTGCGCTTGTACAATTTAATAATGATAAACTGATGGAAGCCGAAGTGCATTATTTATCGACAGCTTATAATATAGCCATTTTAGAAGTTTCCTATAACGTATCGGTCAAGGTACCTACCGTCTATAATGGGGAATTAAATCAGTTAGCTGTTTATGTCGATAGCTTACCACACATCATACAAAAATATAGTGACAATGTAGCAGCTTATTACATAGATGCAGAACAAAATACACGTATTGGGAGTCCTGTTCTAGAAGAGGAGAATGGTGAACTTGTGGGCATCTATTTTAAACGCAAGGAAAACGGTGTATCACAGCCGTTTATATTGCCATTTAAAGATATTGTGATGTTATTGGATGAATGGTGTGAAGGTGGTATGAAGCCAAGTAATCGACTAGCTCAAGCCAAAAATTTGTATCCGTATATAGAACAGGGAGACAAGGTAGCAGTCCAGCAAGCTATTGATCAATACGGAAAGAACATTTTTGCTGTTAATGCCGATGAAATAAAAGTGTTTTTAGATTCATTTCATAAGCAATTAAAAGCAGCCGTTGACGTTCATGATGCTAATGACTTGAAATCTTTCGTAGGTACAAACGATTTACAAAGCACCTTGGATAATATGATTGCCTATTACGCTTCCAAAAATGCGCAAATTTATTTTTCCAATACGACGATTAAAAATATCAACATGGAAGGACAAACTATTGTTGTTCGTGCCAAAACGGAATATGTTCTAACAAATTCTACTGGTCAAGAGGCACTTGCGAACTCTATGATGGTATATGAAATAAATAAAAATGAACAGGGCGAGTATCAGCTTATTCGTCTAACAACTGAGGAGTGAAAAGTTGGATGGAGCAAGCAAGACAAATGCTACAACATCATTTTGGCTATGATTCATTTCGCAATGGACAGGCACCAATTATTGAACAAACATTACGAGGTCAATCAAGTCTTTGTGTGATGCCAACTGGCGGAGGTAAATCAATTTGCTATCAAATTCCGGCACTCATACAAGATGGCCTTACAGTCGTCATTTCGCCTTTAATTTCTTTGATGCAAGATCAGGTTGAAGCATTACGTGCTGCAAATATTCCGGCCGCGTATATTAATAGTACCTTAACCGTGCAAGAAGTGAATGAAACGATACAGCTTGCAAGTGCAGGTTATTTAAAGCTTCTTTATATAGCGCCAGAGCGATTAGAGAGTGCAACATTTTTACAGGTATTATCTAATTTATCTGTACCTTTGATTGCGGTGGATGAAGCACACTGTATATCCCAGTGGGGGCATGATTTTAGACCAAGCTACCGAGCAATCCAAAAATTATTTACGTTGTGGCCGCAAAAGCCGACTGTCTTAGCACTTACTGCTACAGCTACACCAGCTGTTTGTGATGATATTAGACAATTATTAGACATCGACGAGCAATCAACTGTGATTACCGGTTTTTCTCGCGACAATTTAGCATTCTCTGTGTTAATCGGTGAAAACAAAGAGCGCTACATTAAAAATTATTTAATGAAAAATAAAAATGAAGCGGGCATTATTTATGCGGCTACACGGAAGGCTGTAGACGCGATCTATGAGCAGTTAAGTCGTTCGGGCGAAGCTGTTGCAAAATACCATGCGGGACTATCAGAGGACATGCGTATGTCAGAGCAGGAGCGCTTTTTAAAAGATGAGGCGCGCATTATGGTAGCTACCAACGCATTTGGAATGGGTATTGATAAGAGTAATGTACGCTTTGTCATTCATTATCAAATGCCGCGCAATATGGAGAGCTATTATCAGGAAGCGGGACGTGCAGGGCGTGACGGCTTACCAAGTGCTTGTATTTTACTGTATGCATCAGGTGATGTTCAAACACAGCGCTTTTTAATTGAACAGACACAGGATGAAACACGGATTGCACAGGAATTAGGAAAGCTGCAAACGATGGTGGATTATTGCCATACAGAAGGCTGTTTACAAAATGCCATCTTAACTTATTTTGGCGAAGTACCAGGGACGCCTTGTAGCCGTTGTAGTAACTGCAATGATGGACGAGAAGTGAAAGATGTGACGGTAGATGCACAAAAGGTGTTAGCCTGTGTCGTAAGGATGGGGCAAAAATTCGGTAAGACGATGGTAGCCCAAGTGTTAATAGGCTCCAAAAATCAAAAGGTCACTGAATTTGGCTTTGCAAGGCTGTCTACCTATGGCATATTAAAAGGCCAATATTCATCAAAGGATGTCTCAACCTTTATTGAGTTTTTAATTGCTGAGGGCGTTCTTGCTGTTAAACACGGCACGTTTCCGACTATCTATGTATCAGAAGAAGGCAAACAAGTGCTACTTGGGACTCGACAAGTCATGCGAAAAGAAGCGGTTACTGTACGTAAGCTCGTAGACAATGATCCGTTATTTGAGCATTTACGATTATTACGTAAAGAGATTGCAGACGAGGAAAAGGTACCACCATTTGTTGTGTTCTCTGATAAAACATTACGTGATTTATGTGACAAAAAACCGAATGAGCTAGAAGATTTACGACATGTTAGCGGGATTGGTGAAGTAAAATTCGAAAAATATGGAGAGCGTTTCTTCGATGCTCTGCAGTCTTTTTTGAAAACAGTTTAACTTCTTTCAGCAAATGACTTATGTAGTGAAAGCAAAGCGACAGCTACAAATGTCTTATGTAACAGCAGTTACAGAAGTCTCCGACATGAGTTTTTAAGGTGTTACTTTTCAGCGGGTGTCCAAATATCTGTACCTGTCGCTACGCTTTCGGTACAAAAAAACACTTGCTGAAATAGAGGAACTCAGTCTAAGAACGCCACGTCCTGTGGCAACGACTGAGTGACCAACATCACGTTGGCCCAAAGCCTCCGGCGGATGTCACGGAATCGGAAAGGAGTTCTTAGGCTAACTGACCTGCATCGGTAAAAACGGCACGTCCTGTGGCATTACCGAAATGACCGACATCGTGTCGGCCCTCGTGCAGGCCTAAGCACAAAGCCGATTCTGGACGCAGTTATGCCTCGGCATAATTGATAGTGAAAAAAGGGAAGTGCTTAATTCAACAGAATTAGGCACTTCCTCTTTATTTATAAAGTATTACAAACCGCTATTTCTCCCAAAGCTCGATCAGTCGACCTTCAGGATCTTTAATCCAAATAAACTTTCCGAATTCACTTATCTCTTGTTCCTTCTCAAGAGGTACACCAATATGTTCAAGATGCTTAATAGTCTCGCTTAGATCATGTACTTGGAAATTTAACATCACTTGTTGTTCTAGTGGAAAGTAACTGTCATTTTCGTTGAAGAATGAAAAGATCGTCTCATTTCCTAATTCGGGTTTGATCACAGTCCCATTCCAATTTTCTATGTCCATTTTCAACACTTCACTGTACCATTTTTTGATAACATCAAGATTGTTAGTTCTCCAAAATATTCCTCCAAAACCTTTTATCATCGTATTTAACTCCTGTCTGTATTTAAATTTTTAGTTTTTCGAATTTATGTTTAGTTCCTCATCAACTATATCGCTTGAATAGTTAAAGTACAATTTTTTACATCAACTATTTGGGTGGCTACTTCATCTAAAACGATCTTTAGTTGAAAGATTTGATTTCGTACTTGAAAGTTATTTCTTCAGCAAGTATTGATAATATATCGTCTAAGTCAAAAAGCTGTTCTATGTAGTGTACACCTGCTGAATAGTTATTTTTGATTAACTTATTCCCTAATATTGAGGCTACATTACCTGTTATCTCTGTATTATTCGAACCAAATAATACAGATTCAATGGTTCCTTCTTTTCCCTCGATTTCACCATGTACTTCCGCTTTAATTAAATAATCATTCGAGCCTATATTTAATTTATCAAATATATGCAAAGCTCCCACAAATATATTTATAAAAATATTTTTAAAGAATTTATATTTTAATAGCTTAAAAGTGCCTAACTTTTTAAGTATTGCTACTTCTTTTGTTGTAAAGTCCGAGTCATAAAAGAAGCGAGAAGATACGTTTTCTAAATGAAGCGTTTTAGTGAGAATATGTTGGTCAGCCAGATTAAATCTATAAGCAACCCTTTTCCCATATTTTTTAGGTAACTCTACATATTTACCATCAGTAAAACTACTTACATACTTATTTTGACCATTTTCACATATTGAATAATTATTATTTATATTATTTAGTAACCATTCTACTCCGTCATTTCCATGCTTTTCACCAATCCCAAGCATTAGATAAGTGTCCGTACTGTTAACTTTATTAACCTGATTAACTAAATTTTTGACCATTAAATTTGATAAACCTGGAGCTAAACCTACCCCCAATACTAAAGTTGTTCCCAATTCAAGTGCTTTACTATGTAAGTTTTCAATTTTTGATAGGATAGTATAGGAAGGGGAAATATCTATATAATGAACTTTATTTTGTATACACATTTCAACGAAATTAGTATCTTTTTGGTCAAGGCACATTATTACTAACTGTGTGTGTGTAAATACTTCATGGGATGCCTCCAAATTATAAATATCTAGTTTCAACGGCAGAACCTTGTCATTCATAGACAAAGAAAATCTTTTTGCCTTTTCGAAATTTCTACCAGCTGCGATAACTTTTCCAGGATATAACTGAGATAAAGTTTTACAGATTACGGTACCGACTTGACCATAACCACCGATTACTAAAATATTTTTCACTAGATAAAACCTCCCTGTATCAAAAACGTATACTAACATTATGGAATAATTGTTCTTTAACTCTTTGACCGATAGTGAATGTAAATTTCTTCATAATTTTCTTTCTCTATATATTAACATAAATATCCAGTTATATTCGGGTAGATTACCAGCTAAACCTAAAGTTAAAAGGTGACAAAAACACAAATACCAAAATATCTATTGCAGGTATGTGGAATTTATTTAGCCTATTAGATTTTCCGAAATTTTGGCGGTACCTATAGTAGTTACAAAACAAAAACAAAAAAACCCGGAATAAATATTCCGGGCTTGATTCACACTTACTTATAGTGCTCCATGACACACTGCCTCGCTTCCGCATTGATCTTAAAATTTTTAAGAAACTGTGCTTTAGCTGCATTCAGCTTTGATGGTCCTTCTGAGTTACCGGTCAGCCCCACTCATCGGGTTAACCCTCCTTGTCATTGGATTTGAAAGTGAAATCTTAAATAGTATAGACCGTTCATTATTTTCTATACACGTTTTTAAAAAGGAAAAAAATCCAACGGCTATACTTACAATGCGGCATTAATGCGTCCTAAATCGCCATAGGCACGCAGATGTTTTTTGCGCGAAAGAGAGGCGACAGCAACAGATGTTTTTTTCGCGAAAGCAACAACGTGGTGTCAGTTTGCCATTATCGTATGAAGAATAACTAAAGAGGGGATATAATAAAAAAAACCCGGAATATTACTATTCCGGGCTTGATTCACACTTACTTATAGTGCTCCATGACACACTGCCTCGCTTCCGCATTGATCTTAAATTTTTAAGAAACTGTGCTTTAGCTGCATTCAGCTTTGATGGTCCTTCTGAGTTACCGGTCAGCCCCACTCATCGGGTTAACCCTCCTTGTCATTGGATTTGAAAGTGAAATCTTAAATAGTATAGACCGTTCATTATTTTCTATACACGTTTTTAAAAAGGAAAAAAATCCAACGGCTATACTTATAATGCGGCATTAATGCGTCCTAAATCGCCATAGGCACGCAGATGTTTTTTGCTCGAAAGAGAGGCGACAGCAACAGATGTTTTTTTGCGCGAAAGCAACAACGTGGAGTCAGTTTGCCATATCGTATGAAGAATAACTAAAGAGGGGATAAAACAAAAAAAGAACCCGGAATTAATATTCCGGGTTTGATTCACACTTACTTATAGTGCTCCATGACACACTGCCTCGCTTCCGCATTTATCTTAAAATTTTTAAGAAACTGTGCTTTAGCTGCATTCAGCTTTGATGGTCCTTCTGAGTTACCGGTCAGCCCCACTCATCGGGTTAACCCTCCT
>NZ_JBNNUX010000047.1:0-3223 GCF_050280145.1 Lysinibacillus sp. NPDC093688 | reverse complement strand
TCTGAGTTACCGGTCAGCCCCACTCATCGGGTTAACCCTCCTTGTCATTGGATTTGAAAGTGAAATCTTAAATAGTATAGACCGTTCATTATTTTTTATACACGTAAACAAAAAAAGAAAAATCCATTTCGAAAACGGCTAAACCTTGAGTTAAATAGGTGATTCGTCAAAAAGTTATTTCTCCCAATGCTTAGCGATGAACTGATCTCGGCCAGAAAGCGCTCGGTCTTTTTGATAATGCTCCGATTCTTTTTTATAAAAGTCCTGATGATAATCTTCAGCAGGGTAGAAGTACTTAGCATCGCGAATTGTGGTTACAATAGGTTTATCAAAGCGACCACTGTTTGCTAGCTTTTCCTTAGAAGCTTCTGCAATGCGTTTTTGTTCATCTGAATAAGTAAAGATAGTTGTCGTATAGGATTCACCACGGTCATGGAATTGACCAAAAGCATCTGTAGGGTCGATTTGCATCCAGTAAATATCAAGGAGCTGCTCATAACTAAAAACGCTTGGGTCGAATTCAATTTCGACCACTTCTATATGGCCAGAAGTCCCTTTTTTGACATCCTCATAAGTAGGATTGTCTATATGACCACCCATGTAGCCGGAAGTGATCTTATGTATACCATCCCATTCAACAAATGGCTTTACCATGCACCAAAAACAACCGCCAGCAAACGTAGCTTTCTCAATCATGTTCATCATCCTTTCTGTCGTGAAAATATTATAGCATTATTTGGTTCATTCCTGGCAAAAAGGGTGTAAAATAACTTTTAAATAGTTATTGAAAGGATTCGCAACATACTATAAAATGAACCTTTCTTTACATTGAATCGTTACATTACTATAAAAAATAGAGGAGTTAACAGTTATGGAAGAGCAAGATTATTCAAGACGCTCACAGCGCCCCCAAAAACGGCGCTTGCGTAAAGGGAGAGCATTCTTCACATTGCTATTACTTTGTGTCATCGTAATTGCAGGTTATTCCGTTATGCAATATCGAAGTGGACTCAAATTGGCAAGTGATACAAAGGTAGCCCAAGAGGATTTCAAGGGCGATACAGTAAATGGCGATGTGGAAAACTATTTATTATTAGGGATCGATACTCGTGGTGAAGAAAAATCACGTACAGATACAATGATGGTATTATCGTGGAATAAGAAAACAAATGATATGAAGCTCGTGTCACTCATGCGAGATATTTATGCAGATATTCCAGGCTATAAATCCTATAAGCTTAACACGGCGTACTATTTAGACGGTGTTCAATTATTAAAAGATACGATTACCAATATGTTTGGCCTACCGATTCATCATTATGCCATTATTGATTTTAAAAATTTTGAATCTCTTGTAGATATTTTAGCGCCAAATGGAGTTGAAATGGATGTAGACAAAGATATGTCCGAAAATATTGGGGTTTCATTAAAACAAGGTGTTCATAACTTAAACGGTCAAGAATTACTTGGCTTTGCCCGATTCCGACACGATGCTGAAGGAGATTTTGGTCGAGTAGCACGTCAGCAAAAGGTTATCGAAGCCTTAAAAAATGAAGTTTTATCACCTCAAAATATGGTGAACTTACCAAAATTCGTTGGGGCAGCACAAGGGTATATAACAACAGACTATTCATCAGCAGAAGAGGTTAAGCAAGTGCTGAAGATGGTGTCGAAAGGTAAAGTCAATATAGAAAAAGCAACAGTTCCAATTGAAGGTAGTTATAATTTCCAAAGCTTTAGAGGTGTCGGTGATTCAATTGTTATGGATGTAGAGAAAAACAAAGAATTTTTACGTAAATTTTTAGGAATTCCTTTAGAGTGATTTTTCGCAAAATCCAACATCATCTTGTAAAATAAGGATATAGGATTGGTATTGAGGTGATTAGATGGAAAAAGACAGATCAAATGAGCGTTCGAATTTCTTTTCAACGAAGTTTATTCGCTTTATCGGTGGTAAAAACTTATTTTTTACACTGATTGTTTTATTATTATTAGCATGCGTTATTTTTATGTTCCAAAAAGTTTCATTTATATTTACCCCGCTAAAAGTTTTATTTGAGGTAGTTATTCTACCAGGGGTATTAGCCATTATTGGGTATTATTTACTTCGTCCAATATTGGGCCTTTTCGAAAGATGGCGAATCCCAAGAGTTTGGGGTATCTTTCTTCTATATATCATTCTGATTGGCATCATTACGTTATTAGTAGTACTTGTCTATCCGTTTTTAAGAGACCAGTTTACTAATTTAGCACAGGAATTCCCGGGATATTTTATGGCATTTACACAAAATATTGCTGAGTTTCTCAATAATGCACGTCTCAACGAGTACTTAGATAAAGTTAATTTAAATTATGATTCAATGGTAGAGAATTTTACTACAGATATGGTGGATACGGTAAAAGATACGGCTACGAATTTAGCGCAAGGTGTAGCATCTGGAATTACTGGATTCGTTTCAGCGTTAACTGGAATTGTTCTATCATTAGTGACGGTGCCATTTGTTTTATTTTACTTACTTAAAGATGGTAAAAAACTACCGAGTTTTATTATAAAAATTTGTCCGCCACGTATGCGTAAAGAAGTAACAGAAATCTTACAAGACATGGACAAGCAAATTAGTTCCTATGTTCAAGGGCAAATTTTAGTGTCCATGTGTATAGGAGCAATGGTGACTATCGGCTTTTTAATTATCGGTATGAAATATGCCTTATTGCTTGGCTTCCTTGCTATGATTACGAGCGTGGTTCCATACTTAGGGCCTGTCATCGCCATTACACCAGCGGTCATTATCGCTCTTGTTACATCGCCATTCATGCTGATTAAGCTAGCCATTGTGTGGACGGTCGTACAGCTCATTGAAGGGAAATTTATTTCTCCACAAATTATGGGTAAATCACTGAGTATCCATCCAATTACCATTATTTTTGTGTTATTAACGGCCGGTTCTTTATTTGGCGTACCAGGTGTCATTTTAGGGATTCCGGGCTATGCCATTTTAAAAGTGCTTGTGACCCATTTATTTAAGCTATATAAACAGCGTTATAATCGTTATACGGATGAGATTCATCAAAAATACGATGTGTAATGAAGAGACAGTTACTGCAGAAGTGCAGTAGCTGTTTTTTTAGGTTCTATAATATTTTTTGGGGTATTCGCACAATTCCACGCATAAAAAAAGCACAGATTCACCGATTTATATATACTTGAATTGTCGAGAAACAA
>NZ_JBNNUX010000046.1:0-30088 GCF_050280145.1 Lysinibacillus sp. NPDC093688 | reverse complement strand
TTTGATGTCCAAAATTTTGTTTCGTTCACCAACTCAAGGTTAGTTACTAAAAACTTTATTGATTACGTTTTGCTTGTTCAGTTTTCAAGGTTCATTTCGTTACCGTTTCTTCAACAGCAACTTTTATATAATATCATGTCGTCCGATCATTGTCAACAACTAAATTATTTAGTTTAAAACTCACTTGTTTTTTCAACAGTTATCTTAACGACTCTTATTACTATATCACAATATTTTTGTTTTGCAAGCATTTTACAAAAAATAAACTAAGGCAGTTATTCCTAGCACACCTGGAATACCTAATATTGCAATTGTGAATACTGAAAACAGATTAATCGGTACATTATAGCCTGCATAACCTATACCTAAGTGAATAATAAATAATAGTAGAAAGGCAAAAGCAAATCTAAACCAAAACACAGACATTCCTTCTAAAATTTTACCCATCTTGGCATGTCTTATTATTATATAAAGAAAAAGAAGCACTACAGGCACACAAACGCTCATAATTACTAACCACGACATATGGTTTCCCCCTTAACAATATAATTATGAAAGTTTATGTTCTCTATTTTGCTTCTATGAATATCAATTATACTTCGGCCTAATTGCGTCTGGAGGCGTTAACGTATTTCAGCGGGTGTTTGGACACCCGCTGAAATACGTTAAAAACTATTATTTAATTAATACTCTCCGAATTCTAGCTTCCTTAAATAAATAAAAATGTACACTCTCCGCCACTTTTCGTTGAGCAATTGCGTCTAAATCATAGTCATCTAGGAACTCTTCAATTATCTTTGCTTGCTGTAAATCTTCTTTTGTTTCTTTTATAAGACTTACAAGCTTGTCATCGAATTCTTTTTTTAATTTTCCCTTACTGCGGAAGAACATATTAATCCCTCACTCACAATTCTCGGCGACCTTCCATTGCCTTCGATAACGTTACTTCATCTGCATATTCTAAATCTCCACCTACTGGTAGTCCATGAGCGATCCGTGTTGTTCGAATACCAGATGGTTTCACTAGACGAGAAATATACATAGCTGTTGCCTCTCCTTCAATAGTTGAATTCGTGGCTAAAATAAGTTCCTGAACAGTCTCATCTTGCAAACGAACTAGCAGGGAAGCGACATTAATATCCTCTGGACCAACACCATCCATAGGTGAAATAGCTCCTTGTAATACATGATACATACCATTGAAATCACGCATTTTTTCCATTGCGATCACATCTTTTGTATCTTGAACAACACAAATAATAGAATGATTTCGTTGTTTGTCCGTACAAATATGGCATGGATCTACATCAGTTATGTTGCCACATACGGAGCAATAGCTTAAATTTCGTTTAGCATCTATTAATGCCTTTGAAAAGGATAAAACGTCATCCTCTTTCATTGTTAATACAAAAAACGCCAGACGAGCCGCGGTCTTCGGCCCGATACCTGGCAATTTCATAAAACTATCAATCAGTTTCGATATTGGTTCTGGGTAGTACATTTATTTGCCTCCTAGAATGGAAGGTTCATGCCCTGAGTGAATTTACCCATTGTTGCATTTGTTTTTTCATCCACTTTTTTCAATGCTTCATTTGCAGCAACAACGATTAAATCTTGTAGCATTTCGATATCGTCTGGATCTACTACTGATGGATCAAGATTTACTTCTACGATTTCACGTTGACCAGTTACAGATACTTTTACCATACCGCCACCAGCTGCACCTTCAAATTGCTCTGCATTTAAAGCCTCTTGAGCCTCCATCATTTCTTTTTGCATTTTTTGCATTTTTTTCATCATACCTTGCATATTTCCCATTCCACGCATAAACATATTCCTCCTAAATGATTAGTCTTCAACAATTTCAATAAAATCTTTACCAAACAGCTTTTCTGCTTCTGTCACAAGTGGATCTTGTGAAGCAAGTGGTTGAGCATCGTCGATAAACGGCCCATCTGGCATTTCTGCCGGTGGTGGCTCTAATAACTCTACGTCAGGATCGTTCTCATCCTGAGATTTTTTCTGCTGCTGTAAGCCATGATCACGAATAAACTCTTCACGTAATTTTAACCAAGCCTCGTCAGGTGTACAAAGCATTTCGTACATAGTACCCGTTTGCCCTGCAATTAATTGTGTGAATTGAGCTTTTAGGGCTTGATTATCAGCAACCATTTGACAATGAATATCATACTTGAATTTTAACACAAAAGCACTTGAAGATGCCGCAACAGGTTCAGCCTCTGCTAAAAGAGCTGACTGAGATTTTTGCAATTGGCTTAATGCCTGTGCCCAAACCGATTTAATACGTTGCACATCTTGTTTTGTAGCATCCTTTAGTATCTCTAGAATACGACCTGTTGGTGCTTTATAGCCATTTGGACTTTTAGCTCGTGGACGTTGCTCTTTTGGTGCTTGCGTCGTTTGTACAGGAGCCCCCGCTTGTAATTGGGCTGACAGTTGTTGCACCATCTGCTCAAGTGCCACGATTTTTTGAGCGAGCTCAGGGCTCATAGCTACCTCACCTGAAGTGGTAGTTTGACTAACAGCCCCTCCCGAAAACTGCACCATTTTAAGTAACGCTGTTTCTAAGTAAATCTTTGTATGGTGGGAGAATCGCATTTCTTGCTGTGTTTTCGCTAAAATATCAATATAGCCATATAGCAAATCGGGTGCAAAATCATGTGCTAATGTAAATACTCGTTCCTCTGGTGATACTAGCTCTAATAATTCAGCCAAATCCTCACTTGTTTGCAGTAATAATAAGTCCCGGAAAAATGTAATCAGGTCCTCTGAAAGGCGAAGAGGATCTTTCCCATCCGCAATAAGCTGTTCTGATAACGCAAGCATTTGTGCGACATCTTTTCCTTTTAGAGCTTCTGCTAAGTCATAGAAAACTTCCTGACTAATAGAACCTGTAACAAGTAATGTGTCCTCTAGCTTTAATTTTTCCCCACTGAAGGATACGACCTGATCTAATAAACTTAAAGCATCACGCATACCACCAGCTGCTGATTGTGCGATTACCTTTAAACCCTGTTCCTCAAATGGTAACTCAATATCTTCTAATACAACTTTCATGCGCTCAATAATATCATTGGTTGAAAGACGCTTGAAATCAAAGCGCTGACAACGAGAAATAATCGTTGCGGGCAATTTGTGGGGCTCTGTCGTTGCTAAAATAAATACAGCATGAGAAGGTGGTTCTTCTAATGTCTTTAAAAGGGCATTGAAAGCACTTGTAGAAAGCATATGCACTTCATCAATGATATACACTTTATATCTGCTACTCGCAGGAGCAAATCGAACTTTCTCAATGATGTCACGAATTTCTTCAACGCGTGAATTAGACGCCGCATCAAATTCAATAACATCTGGGTGAGAACCTTCTGTAATGCTTAAACAAGTAGCACATTCATTACAAGGCTCTTTAGATGGTGCATGCTCACAGTTTAAAGCCTTTGCAAAAATTTTAGCTGTACTTGTTTTCCCGGTACCACGTGGGCCGGAAAATAAATAAGCATGTGTTGTTTTATTCGCTAGGAGAGCATTTTGTAGCGTTCTTTTGACATGTGCTTGGCCAGACATTTCTCGGAATGATTGCGGTCGATACACACGATAAAATGCTTGATACGTCAATGGTTTCCTCTCCTCTTCTTTATTATATAGAATAGTTCTATTATAGCATTTGCCTCATTATTTATAAAATAGTGTCATCGTTTTTCTAAAATTTCGGGACGATTCTCCTTCACTTCCCATAGCGAAGGCTGACGCTTACAGCTCCTATCCGTTTGCTTTGCACAATTTGTAGCTTCTTCAAACGTTCTGGCGATTGCAATTCCGTCCCAACAAATATTATAAAAATCAAAATACCTTGTAAAATAATATAAAAAAAACGCATCCGCCTTTTGTAGACGGATACGTTTGAATTGGCAATTTAATGCCGTGCACCTTTCTTCGACAGCCGCACATAAGCGTTACTCTTGTCGTTAGCTCAGATTAGGCAACCCCGCGGCACATGAATAAGACCACTTAATGCTGCTTCCTTCCGGACCTGACATGGTTCATGGGTATCCATTGCGCAGGACCCAATCGTCAACACTACGTGCAAAAGGCAGACCAAACAATACGGACAGCCTCGAAAAAGGAATTCAGTCTCGCTAGAGCGGATTGCGAGTTACAGGACACCGCTACCTTCCCACCTAGCACGGCAATCTCTAGTATACTGACTGTTTTCATAAATTGCAACTTAATACACATAATATTTGTGTGGAATATTCTATCAGCATTGTAAATAAGAAATTATTAAAAAAACATAAAAAATCTGTTGACGAGAATTTCAAAATATGATAAATTTATTTTTGTCGATGAGACAACGCAACAGAACAACATGGAGGTATACCCAAGTCCGGCTGAAGGGATCGGTCTTGAAAACCGACAGGCGGGTAACACCGCGCGGGGGTTCGAATCCCTCTACCTCCTCCAGTTTTAAAATTCCGACTACGAATGTAGCCGTTTTTTTTTGCCTAAAAATTGTATATAACACTTACTAGATGCCACTTCCGCTTAGGGTGTGGTATTTTTTTATTGTTAATTATCATTTTATAACCGATCAACTATACCTCGGCATAACTGCGTCCGGAATCGGCTTTGTGCTTAGGCCTGCAGATGTTTTTTGTGCGAAAGCGCAGTGCTAACGTAGCGTCAGCAACGTATTTTGTCTGTACGAAAGCGAAGCGTCAGCAACACGGTTTTAACTGTGCGAAAGCGAAGCGTCAGCAACAACAGCACGATGTTGGTCACTCAGGCGTTTTCACAGTGTGTGAAGTTCTTAGCCTGGGTTCCTCTCTTTCAGCGGATGTTTGCGCTGAAAGAAGTTAATAATACATATCATAATTTCACCTAGACAAGTGCGCTTTCGTTCCTAAATAGCGTTCCGCCCCACCGTAACATCAAAAGTAGTGGTACAATTATTTTTATTTCAAACACGCAAACGAGCTCTTTAGCATATCTTTTCTTTGCTATACTGCTCAGTTAATATTGGGAGGATTTATTATGCATTCGAAATTTTACATATATCGTGCTTCCCTCACTTGGATTTTCTCAATTGCTCTGTTAACTGCTATCGGTAGTGAGATTAAAATAATGCCTTTCACGAATACATCTTTTCGTTTCGGATTAGGAAGCATCATTTTCTTTTTATGCACGCTACTTAGACCTACACCAATCATTTTGGCTGGATTTACTACAAGTATCGTGACAACCGTTTTTCGAGTTACCATTAATTACTCTTTACACGATGTCCCATTAGTCGATAGTTTACTAATACATTTACCTGCTGCTGCATTTTATATATCGTTCGCAGTATGCCTACAAATTCTAAGCATTCATCAATATAGAGAAAAACCACTATTGCTTGGATTACTAGTTGCGTTTTGTGAAGCATTCAGTAATTTAGTGGAACAACTATTTCATTTTATTATAAATTCCTATACTTTTTTACTCCTTCCTGATCTTCTTATACTTTTAGTAGTTGCTTTATTACGTAGTTTTTTTGTTGTTGGTGTATATAGTTCCATTTTAATTGCTGAGCAAAAAAAACGTGTTCAGGAAATGCTTACAATCGGCTCAGATTTATATGTCGAGACGCTTTATTTAAAAAAATCTATGAACAATATAGAAGCAATTACAGCTAATGGGTTTGATTTATATCGACAATTAAAATCGCTAGGCTATCGTGCAGAAAGTTTACAGGCACTCCATATTGCCCAGGAAATTCATGAAGTAAAGAAGGATTCACAACGCATTTATGCAGGTATTTCTAAAATTGTTGGTGACAAGAGCTTTGACTCGCTTCGATTATCAGAATTATTACATTTTATCGAAGACGGAAACAGTAAATACGCAGAGTTTTTAAGAAAAGAAATTGAGTTTACGATAAATATTGACATCGATTTTCAAACGAAAGAACATATTGCATTGCTTGCGCTTTTGAATAATTTAACTGCTAACGCTATTGAAGCAATTGATGGTCAAGGCATCATTTCGATTGCCATTCAGCAGCAACAGGACGATACTGTAATCACAGTATGTGATAATGGGAAGGGAATTCCACACAGTAATCTCTCTATTATTTTTGAACCTGGATATACTACAAAATACAATGTAGACGGTGTCGCAGCAACAGGTATTGGGCTTTCACACGTTGTTGAATTAGTAAATAAATTAAATGGCTCAATATCCGTTGAATCAAACAATCAAAACACGATGTTTAAAATTAAAATTCCTACGCAAACTATTCAAACAGGAGAGACTTAAATGAGGTATTTTATTGTAGATGATGATCGAGCAAGTCGGGTCATGTTAAAACAAATTATTGAAGATAGTGGTTTAGGTACAGTAATTGGTGAAGCACGCA
Organism: Lysinibacillus sp. NPDC093688; assembly: GCF_050280145.1. Classification (NCBI taxonomy): domain Bacteria; kingdom Bacillati; phylum Bacillota; class Bacilli; order Caryophanales; family Bacillaceae; genus Lysinibacillus; species Lysinibacillus sp. NPDC093688. Next base: position 23,673 of record NZ_JBNNUX010000046.1, on the reverse strand, counting down.
ATGGTGAGGACGCCATTCCACAAATTTTAATGACACAGCCAGAGTTTGTACTGATTGATTTGCTTATGCCGAAGCTTGATGGAATAGCAACAGTCGAGCAACTTATCCAAAATCGTTTTGAGGGACAATTTGTCATGATTTCTCAGGTAGTGAATAAGGAGATGGTAGGTGAGGCCTATGAGCAAGGTATAGATTTCTTTATTCATAAGCCAATAAATCGTATTGAGGTTGAGAATGTTTTACGTAAAACAACTGAACAGTTTCGCCTAAAAAACTCATTGCTTATTATTCGCCAATCACTTACAAATATTGATTTAAGTGAACAAATAAATCATAAAGCAACGTCACGTGATCATATTCAATCTATCTTAAATGATATGGGTATCGTTGGTGAAATCGGAAGCGAAGATATTATAGCTATCATCGAAACATTGCTTGCTCATCAGCACAAAATTGCACCACTTCCTCCATTAAAGGAGCTTTATGAGGAAATTGCAGCTGTCACAAAGGCTACACCAGATGAAATTTTGAAGGAAAGTAAAGCCATTGAACAGCGTGTGCGCCGTACTATATTAGCAGCGATGATAAATCTCGCCAATTTAGGGGTCGTAGATTATACGAACTCTGAATTTGAATATTATGCACCTCGATACTTTGACTTTAAAGAAATTCGTCTGCTTATGACTCAGATAGAAGATCACGGAAATCGTAAAGCAAAAGTCAATATTAAGAAGTTTATTCAGGTGTTATATTCAGACATTTTAACAAAAGTAAATTAATTTTCTCGGATTTTGTCGGATTTCATAAGTCCTCCGTATTATTAAAATAAGGCAAGTCCTAAAAATTTAATATTAGGAGGTACTAAAGTTTTGAAGAAGAAATTTAGAATCAGTTTAGCCACTCAAATCTTAGTCGGTTTGATTTTAGGGATTATTGTTGGCGGTATCTTTTACGGAAACCCCAAAATTGAAACATATTTACAACCATTAGGTGACATTTTCCTTCACCTAATTAAAATGATTGTTGTACCGATTATTATTTCGACATTAATCGTTGGTGTTGCTGGCACTGGAGATATGAAACAGCTTGGACGTTTAGGTGGTAAATCACTTATTTACTTTGAAGTTATTACAACAGTAGCAATTGTAGTTGGTTTACTATCTGCAAACTTGTTCCAACCAGGCGCAGGTTTAAACATGAACGAACTATCTCAAGGAGATATTTCGAAATACGTTGCTACTACAGAAGAAGTACAGCATGAAGGACCATTTGATATTATTGTAGGCATTGTACCAACAAATATCATCCAGGCAATGTCTGAAGGTAATATGCTTGCTATCATCTTCTTCTCAGTTATTTTTGGTTTAGGGGTAGCTGCCATTGGCGATCGAGGCAAACCAGTATTAGACTTCTTCCAAGGGGTAGCAGATGCTATGTTCTGGGTAACGAACCTCGTAATGAAATTCGCTCCACTTGGGGTATTTGGTTTAATCGGTGTAACCGTTTCCAAATATGGATTCGCTTCACTAATACCACTTGGCAAACTTGCTATTCTTGTTTATGCAACAATGCTATTCTTTATCTTTGTCGTTCTTGGTCTTGTGGCAAAATTCGCAGGTATCAATATCTTCTTCTTAATTAAAGTACTAAAAGATGAGCTGATTTTAGCGTTCTCAACAGCAAGTTCTGAAGCTGTATTACCGCGCATTATGCTGAAAATGGAGAAACTAGGTGCTCCAAAGGATATTGTATCCTTTGTTATTCCAACAGGTTACTCCTTTAACTTAGATGGTTCTACACTGTACCAAGCTATTGCTGCATTATTTATTGCTCAAATGTACGGTATTCACCTAAGCATTGGTGAACAAATTACGTTAATGCTTGTATTAATGGTTACATCTAAAGGGATTGCAGGTGTTCCAGGAGTATCCTTCGTTGTACTTCTAGCAACTTTAGGTACTGTCGGCATTCCAGTTGAAGGTTTAGCATTCATCGCAGGTATCGACCGTATTCTTGATATGGGACGTACAGTCGTTAACGTAATTGGTAACTCACTTGCGTCATTAGTAATGGCGAAATGGGAAGGCCGTTTCGATACAGAAAAAATGAAAAATTACTTTAAAGATAATGAAAATTTAGCATAAAGATCAAAAAACCCTCACGATGTATGGATGGCATCGTGAGGGTTTTTTTATTTTTTTAATTTGAAGTTAAAACTTTATCTAAATAAGCAATTATTGATTCTTTCCCATTTACGTGTGCTTCTTGTGCGCGGATTTCATCCTTTTGGATTTTGGCCTCAGCAGCTGCAACCATACGCTCTGCATCATTCTGAGGCACGACAACAACACCGTCCATATCCCCAATAATATAATCACCAGGATGAACAGCAACGCCCCCAATAGCAATAGGAACATTTACTTCCCCACCTCCATTTTTATGGCCAGCTGCTACGGTTGTGCCAAGTGAAAATACAGGAAAGTCTAGCTCACGAATCGCTGCAATATCACGAATTACACCATCAACGACAAAGCCCTGTACACCAATACCCTTTGCCAATGAAAGAACAAAATCACCAGCAACTGCACGATTGGTATTCCCTTTCGCATCGATTACTAAAATATCGCCTTCTCTTGCAGCTCGAATGGCTTCCAATACTGCACCGTTTTCGCCATCTGGTAAACGCACTGTTACCGCACGGCCAGCAATTTTATAATGATCCGCTAACGGTTTAATATCGCTACGTAAATTCGTATGTCCCCCTGTCGCATCTGAAACTGCAGTCGTTGGTAAATGCTTAAAACTTACTTCCACCTTTGTCATCTATAACACCCCTATTATGATTTATAAAAGCTTACACAATTATTGTAAATAAAATGTATCTACTATTTCAATATATATCAGAAAATTGCGCAAATAGAACAATCAGGGGTATCTATTTATAATAATGTCCTTTAGAAAGGCATTTTCATTTTAACAAATTGAACGTCCACTACAAATATGCTTACAGAATCTATCAATGGTGTGCAGCATACGTTAAGCCCTCCTCTTATTCTTGTAATTATTGCATTCATTCTATTCTTCTTATGAAGCGTGTAAAAGGGGAGAAATAAAGTTAAAAAAGTGCGCCATATTAGATAAACTTACCTCGCTCTAATTTGGCGCACTTTTTTATTATATAGATTCCATTAAATTATTTCGGTAAAATGCCTCGATTGTTCATCTAATGCCTCTGCAGCAGTAGCAATTTCAGCAAAATCATTCGTAGTTACATTAATTTGCCCATTTGTTTTTTCTACTTTTTCGGCTATACGCGTGATACTCTCAGTGACTTGTCCAATCTCTCGCTCAATGCCCTCAACATTATCTTTTACTTCTGAAATAGATTGCTCCACCCTTATAGAAAGTTTTCTAACCTCTTTTGCTACAACATCAAAGCCTCGGCCATACTCACCAGCTCTTGCTGCTTCAATAGCTGCATTTAGTGCAAGTAAGTTTGTCTGAGAAGCAATTTCTTGAATGGTTTTCACAATCCCTTTAATAGATTCAGCTTGCTTCTGTAGCTGCACAAGATTTCTCACATTATCGGCAGACTCTTGTGAAACCTCTTTCACTGTTTCCAGTAAATCCTCGCTATTTTGAATACCAGCCTCCGAACGTCTATGAAGCTCTTTAGACATGACCTTTAATGTATCAGCTACACTAACAATTTCATTTTGACGTTCAGTAATATTTGTTGCAATTTTCGATACGCCAATCACCTTTCTTGATTTATTAGCAAAGACAGGCATATAAGTAGCCTCAAGCCAAATTCTATTACCACTTGCATCTTTTCTTTCGATTTTATCTTGATAGCTATTGCCAGCAGCTAAGTTTCGCCAAAATTTTCCGTATTCTATGCTATTTGCAAATTCCGGTAAACAAAAATCCTTATGATCTTTTCCCATCATTTCTTCAACTTTATAACCTAACGTTTTAGCAAAAAGTTCATTTACATAGGCAACTTTATGCTCCATATCAAAACGGATAATGGCTATATTTAGTTCAATTGCCAACACTACTTGATCATCGGTAACTTCTGTATCTATTGTCTGCATAACCTACTCCTCTTCCATTGTATTAGCGAACTAAATTTTTTATAGTAATGAGCCCAACAAAAATACTTATACAGATTATTTATTGCAGAAAAAACATGGGCATATTACCCATGTTTTTTTAAAGAACTTAAGACTTCATCCGATGTAGTAGCTACACGAATAAGTAGTTTTTGTTCTGTTCGTATGAAGCCTTCCTCAAGCATCTTCTGAAAGTGTTGTAAAATCGCATCATAAAAGCCATTTACATTGTATAGAATTACAGGCTTTTCATGTAATCCTATTTGAGCCCACGTAAACACTTCAAAATATTCATCCATTGTTCCAGCACCACCCGGTAAAGCTATAAAAGCATCTGCTAACTCTACCATTTTGGCTTTACGTACATGCATAGACTCCACAAAATGAATCTCTGTTAACGAGGCATGTGCTAATTCCCGCTTCTGCAAATGAGTTGGCATCACACCAATCACCTCTCCGCCAGCTTTTAATACTGCATCTGCTACTTTTCCCATTAATCCCGTTTTCGAACCACCATAAACGACACCATGACCATTTTGAGCTAATACGGTCCCTAATTCGGCAGCCTTCTCTGCATAAATTGGATTTATGCCTAAGCCAGAACCACAGTACACTGCTATTCTTATAACAATCCCTCCTATTCAAAAGACGTGACACAATAGGCTACATATTGTCTCACGTCTTTTGATCATTTATTTTCTTCAATTACTTTTTTCTGCCCGGCACTTCGCTTTCGGCCAGAACACATAGTTCTCCTTACTATACGTTAAATTTTAAGCATAGTTCATTACCTATTTACGTAAATGACTTGTTTGTTTTAGCATATGACTGATGCGGCTCACAATTGATTCAATTGCTTCAGGATTTTTTAATAAATCATAATCATTGATATCTAAACGTAAAACCGGGCATGAATTAAAATCATTGATCCAGTTCTCATAGCGTTCATGCATTTCGATCCAATAATCATTCGGTGTTTGTTGCTCCATTGAACGTCCACGCTCTTGAATACGGCCAATTACATCATCAATTGGCCCCTCTAGATAAACAAGTAAATCTGGATGTGGGAAGTACGGTGTCATCACCATCGCATCAAATAAATTTGTATACGTCTCATAATCTGTTGGGCTCATTGTACCTTTGTCATAGTGCATTTTCGCAAAAATCCCTGTATCTTCGTAGATTGAACGGTCTTGAATAAACCCGCCGCCATATTCAAAGATTCGCTTCTGCTCCTTAAAACGCTCCGCTAAAAAATACACCTGTAAATGAAAACTCCATTTTTCAAAGTCCTCATAAAATTTATCTAAATATGGATTCGTATCCACCTTTTCAAAAGACGTACGGAAATTTAGCGCTTCTGCCAACGCCTTTGTCATCGTTGATTTTCCTACACCTACCGTACCTGCGATTGTAATGACCGTTTGTGGCGGAATATCGTATTTCTCTCTCAAATTCATTGTTGCAAACTCCTTTGTTGTAACGTGTCCTTTATTGTTTGTAAAACATATGTCAAATCATTTGGATTTTTTACGAAATCAAGCTGATCACCATTAAATCGAATAATAGGGATTTCAGGATGCATCTTCTCAAAATGCTCGATAAAGGAATGATAATCTGCCACCAGTTGCTCCATGTAATCTCGTGAAATCATTTTTTCAAATTCACGACCGCGCATCGCAATACGTTTCATCAACGTATCAACACTGGCATGTAAATAAACAACTACATTAGGTACAGGCATGTCTTTCGTTAATATTTTATAGATTTCCTCGTATTTATCATACTCAGTTGATGCCAATGTACGCTTTGCAAATATTAAATTTTTAAAAATGTGGTAGTCCGCTACAACAGGCTTATCATGTGTTAAACGGAAACTTTTTATATCCGATAATTGTTTATAGCGATTACATAGGAAGAACATTTCCGTTTGGAAGCTCCATTCCTCAATGTTTTCATAAAACTTATTTAGAAAAGGGTTTTCGTCTACTATTTCTTTTAATAGATGGTAATTAAATGTCGCTGCAATCTCTTTCGATAAAGAGGTTTTACCAACACCAATCGGACCTTCTACCGTAACAAATGGAACCGTCACCAGAAGCTCCTCCTTTATGTTCTATGGATTCTATCGTCAATTACCTCGTCTTCGAGGTTTTTTATAATCAGTGCTTTTCATTGTATCATAGTGAGAAAATGAAAAACAGAATCAAACTATTTCTCTATAAAATAGGCGACAAAAAAATAGACCCACCGTAGTGGATCTATTTTTAACCTTATAATTTAACTCGCTGTAAACGCAGTGCATTTAATACAACAGATACTGAACTAAACGCCATCGCTGCACCTGCTACCCAAGGAGCTAGTAAACCGATTGCGGCAATTGGAATACCTAATGTATTGTAAGCAAATGCCCAGAATAAGTTTTGTTTAATGTTGCGCATTGTTTTACGACTCATTATGATAGCATCCGCGATACTGTTTAAATCGCCTCTAATCAGTGTGATATCCGCTGCTTCCATAGCTACGTCTGTACCGGTACCAATCGCCATCCCAATATTAGCCGTCACAAGTGCCGGTGCATCATTAATACCATCACCAACCATCGCCACTTTTTTACCTGTAGCTTGCAGTTTTTTCACTTCATTCGCTTTGCCTTCCGGAAGTACTTCTGCAATCACATGATTCACACCAACTTCTGCTCCAATTGCTTGTGCTGTACGTTCATTATCACCAGTCATCATAATCACCGTAATGCCCATCTCTTGTAGACGACTAACCGCTTCTTTTGAAGTATCTTTCACTGTATCAGCAACTGCTACTAGACCAGCATACTGACCGTTAATCGCAGCTAACATGGCCGTTTTACCGTTTTCCTCTAATTGCTCCATTGTTGGTAGAATATCATCAATATGAATACCGTATTGTTGCATCAATTTACGAGTACCGATGACAACGCCTTGACCGGATACAGTCGCTTGCACTCCGTAACCTGGTATTGCTTCAAAGAATTGAACATCTCCTAGGTCAATACCACGATCAGCAATGCCCTGAACAATTGCTTCTGCTAACGGATGCTCGGATTGCTTCTCTGCTGCGCCAATTAACGATAAAAAGCGTGTTTCGTCTTGATTTGCCGCTAATACGACATCCGTTAATACAGGTTTGCCGTGTGTTACTGTACCTGTTTTATCAACAACTACTGTATCAATACTTTGTGTTTGCTCTAAATGCTCTCCACCTTTAAATAAAATACCAAACTCCGCCGCACGGCCAGAGCCCGCCATAATCGATGTTGGCGTTGCTAATCCAAGCGCACATGGACAAGCGATAACGAGAACTGCAATTAATACTTCTAGTGCAGGTGTAAATTCACCAGGTCGCACCCAAATAATCCAGATTAAAAATGCTACAATCGCAATACCAACAACGATTGGTACAAAAATGCCTGAAATTTGGTCTGCTAAACGTTGGATTGGCGCTTTTGAGCCTTGTGCATCTTCTACAACTTTAATAATTTGAGCTAAGGCTGTATCGCGCCCAACTTTAGTTGCTGTCATTTTAATAAAACCATTTTTATTAATAGTAGAACCAAATAATTGGTCACCTTGCTTTTTATCAACAGGTAAACTTTCCCCCGTTAACATTGATTCATCAACAGCTGTTGTTCCTTCTAACACTTCACCATCAACAGGAATTTTTTCACCCGGTTTCACTAAAATAATGTCGCCAATAACTACTTCTTCTAATGCTACTTCTTTCTCCACACCGTCACGGACAACGATGGCCGTTTTTGCCTGAAGACCCATTAATTTTTTGATTGCTTCAGATGAGCGACCTTTCGCTTTTGCCTCAAATAATTTACCTAATAAAATTAAAGTAATTAATACAGCACTCGTTTCAAAATATAAGTGAGGGGCATGATGTGACCCCGTAGTAATAATGGCTTGATATACACTATAAAAATACGCCGCAGATGTTCCCATCACTACAAGTACATCCATATTGGCACTACCATTGCGTAAAGCTTTGTATGCCCCAACATAAAATTGCTTCCCAATAATAAATTGAACGGGGGTAGCCAACACCATTTGTACCCACGGATTCATTAAAAATTCAGGGACATATAAAAATGATGTAAATGAAAAGTGTCCTACCATCGTCCAAAGTAATGGTAATGAAAGAATGGCCGATAAAATAAATTTTTGTTGCTGTTGTTTGATGGCCTGTTCTCGATGATCTACTGTTTCTTGCTCATTTGCTTTTTGATGCGCTTCATATCCTAATTTCTCAACCTTCGCAATAATATCTGCAATCGTCACTTCAGATGGGTTAAATTCAATAGTTGCTTTTTCAAGTGCTAAGTTTACGTTCGCAGAGGATACACCTGCTAGTTTGTTTAAACCCTTTTCTATACGTGTAGCGCAGGCCGCACATGTCATGCCTGTAATGTCGAATTCTGTTTTTTGTTTAACGACACCATATCCAAGTGCTTCAATTTTCTTTTCAAAATCTTCTTCACTTAATTTTGTCGGATCATATTTAATGGATGATTTTTCAAGAGCTAAATTAACCGTCGCTTGTTCTACACCATCCATTTTATTTAAACCTTTTTCTATACGAGTGGCACAGGCTGCACATGTCATACCTGTAATTTGCAAATTCGCTTCCTTTATTTCTGAACTCATGATCATTTCTCCTCCCTACATACCAACTAGGGGTATGTGTAATTGAAAATAATAGAGTGCTACCTGAGCACCCTATTTATATTATTTAACGTCATAGCCTTGATCGTCGATTGTTTCTTTAATTTGGTCTAGAGATACTTGTGTTTCATCAAACGCTACATCTACTAAACCATCAGCTAAGTTTACTTTTACTTGTTCAACACCAGCTAAAGCTCCAACACTTTTTTCCACTGAGTTTACACAATGTCCACATGACATTCCTTGTACGTTTAAAGTTACGTTTTGCATAAAATATCTCTCCTTTTAATTTAGATACTGTATAGGGGTATATATTTATTAAAAAAATTTTATTTCTTCATTAATTTTTGGATAGTCACTACTAATTCGTCTAACACTGCTTCATCACCTTCTGATAGGCGATCTACTACACATCCCTTTAAATGACCTTCTAATAATATCTTTGCTACACTATTTAAAGCAGACTGTGTGGCAGACAGTTGCGTAATAATATCATCACAGTAAACATCTTTGTCAATCATCCCTTTAATACCTCGGATTTGACCTTCAATTCGATTTAAACGAGTCGTTAAATCTTTTTTTACGCGTTCAGGATGATGGCTTTTTCGACACGACGTAGCTTCCTCTGTATGACAAGCAGCCTCTTTCACTATATCCTCCATTAAGTACACCTCCTACTTCACACTCATCATACTATACCCACGAAGGGTATGTAAAGTGTAAAATGAACTAAAAAATTTTTATTAATGATGATGATGATTCGACTGCTCATTTTTTATTGTACATAAAATTGAATGATCATGCTTATGCGCTACTGTTTCCAATTGAATCGTTACATGCTTTATGCCCTTATGCTCAAGATTATGTTCAATTTCTCGTAATATATGCTCACTATCCGCAATTTTTAGCTGATCAGCGACAACTGCATGACAAGAAAGTGCATTTGTTCCACTTGTTATTGTCCAAATGTGTAAATCATGAATACTCTGAACGCCATTTGTTTGTACAATCGTTTGTATGATTTCCTGAACGTCTATATTTGTAGGTGTTCCTTCCATGAGAACATGGACAGCAGCCTTCGTTACATAGTAGCCGCTTCTCAACACTAATATTGCAACAATAACACTCGCAAGTGGATCAGCCCAGCCCCAACCAAAAAACATTATTAACAATGCGGCAACGATGGCCCCTACAGATCCAAGCATATCGCTTAATACGTGTAAAAAAGCTCCACGCATATTTAAATTATCTTTTGTATCACTGCCACGCATCATAATCCAAGCTACTAAAATATTTATCAAAAGACCGATTGTACTAATAACTAGCATGCCTGTAGTTGCTACTTCTGGTGGATTGGCAAAACGTTCTATTGCTTCATAGAAAATGAATAAAGCAATCAAAATTAAAGTCACACCATTTAATACCGCTGCTAAAATTTCAAATCGTTTATAACCGTACGTTTTACTATAGCTCGCAGCCTTTTCTCCAAATATAAAAGCGAGTAAGGCTATTGCTAATGAAATCGAGTCACTTAACATATGTCCTGCATCGGATAAAAGAGCCAAACTATTTGTTAAATAGCCACCAATCGCTTCAACAACCATATAACTCGTAATAATAATAAATGATAAGATTAACACCTTTTTATTTGCGCCATGTGTATGGTCATGGCTGTGATCATGATTATGTCCCATTTTTTATCCCTCCATTAGTTCTAGTTATGTGCAGCATGCTCAATAGCTTGCATTAACAAATTCATAATGTGATCATCATCTTTTGAATAATATAAGGTTGTGCCTTCCCTTCTATATTTCACTAACCGTAAATTTTTCAAAAAACGTAACTGATGTGAAACTGTTGATTGACCTAAATCTAAAATTTCAGCGATGTCGTTGACTGAATGCTCATCCGTACATAATAAATTCAAAATGCGAATTCTTGTCGGATCACTTAAAGCTTTAAATGTTTGAGACACGACGAATAGTGTTTCTTCGTCTAAATGTTGTTCTTTGTTATTATGAACCTCTGTATTTCGTAATTTTTCATCCATTTAGTTTACCCCTAACTTATATATTTATATATGAGCATGTGTTCATATATAAATATAGTTGGTTGTTTTGGATATGTCAACGTTTTAACTTCTTACATAATCCGGAGGCATTGTTTATCTGTGCGAAAGCGAAGCGACAGCTACAAATGTTTTCTGTAGCGAAAGCAAAGCGACAGCTACAATGATGCCGAGACATATTTGATAGTAGCAATTGTCAATTAAGCAAGATACACTAAATGATAAGGAGAGATCATAGTGGATATTTTTGAAACAGACCGATTGTTTATGAACAGTGCACTGGAAGAAGCTAAAAAAGCAGCTTTACTTGGGGAAGTGCCGATAGGAGCTGTGCTTGTCTACGATGGAGAGATTATTGCGCGGGCTCATAATTTACGAGAAACAACACAAAACGCAACGACGCACGCTGAACTAATGGTTATTCAAGAGGCTTGTAAAAAAATAAGTAGCTGGCGTCTTGAAAAAACAACACTTTATGTGACGCTTGAACCTTGCCCTATGTGTGCAGGTGCCATTTTACAATCTCGTGTGCCACGTGTTGTATATGGTGCCAGAGATATAAAAGCGGGCTGTGTAGACTCACTCTATCGTTTATTAAACGATGCACGCTTTAACCATGAATGTGAAGTAACAGAAGGGATTTTAGCTGAGGAATGCGGACAAATCTTAACCGATTTTTTCCGAGCTTTGCGTGAACGAAAAAAAGCTGAGAAAAAAGCGCGACAAGCTTTAACATCCGATAATGGAAAAATTTAAATTCTTTCAGCAATTGTTTTATGTAACGTAAGTGAAACGACAGTTACAAATGTTTTTTTGTAGCGAAAGCGAAGCGTCAGCTACAGGTGTCCAAACATCCGCTTAATAGAGGGGCTCAGTCTAAGAACGCCACGTCCTGTGGCATTACCGAAATGACCGACATCGTGTCGGCCCTCGTGCTGGCCTAAGCACAAAGCCGATTCCGGACACAATTATGCCGTGGCATAATTGATAATTTCCCATAAGAGAAGGTATCTCAATCTGAGATACCTTCTTTTTGAATAGTGACAATTCTAATCCATAGAAAAAATTCAATACATATAATTTGTTGACATGTATAAACTGAAAAGGGAGAATATAACTAGTTATAAGCACAGTGAATAAATGGGAGGGAAGTACATTAATGCCTATTTTGGATAGAGTGAAGTTCGATGGATTACGTTCGCGTGATTGGTTAATCTACAAACATCCAACTGATAAGTTAGTGTTAGGTACTACACTTATAGTTAACGAAGGACAAGTAGCCGTTTTTGTAAAGGGTGGCCAAATATGTGATGTGTTTAATTCGGGTACACATATTTTATCTACAAATAATTTACCATTACTGCATAACATAGTGAATCTTGCTTATGGAGGAAAGACCCCTTTTTCAGCAGAGATATACTTTATAAATCTTACGTCAAAAATGGATTTACATTGGGGAACCTCTGATCCTATTCAACTGATTGACCCAAAATACTTTGTAAAATTACGTATACGAGCGTTTGGGCAACTGTCCCTTCGTCTTGATGATTACTTATTGTTCTTTACAGAAGTTATAGGCTCTATGAATAAAGATGATATTGTTAGCTATGAAAAAGTACAAGGTTACTTTAAAGGTTCTCTTATTACTTCAATAAAAACTGAACTTGCAAATAAAATTATTAATGAGAAGATTTCTGCACTTGAAATAACAACAGAGCTCCATAATATTTCAAATAGTTTAAAAGAGAAAATATCTAAAGAATTCAATGCGTATGGTTTTATAATGGCCCATTTCCATATTCAATCAATTAATTTCCCAGAGGAAGATTTCGATAAAATAAATGAAATTTTACAAGATAAAGCTAAATTTGAAATAATGGGTGACAATCGTTATGTAACACAACGTAGCTTTGATATATATGAGTCTGCTGCATCAAATGAGAATGGAGTAGCTGGATTATTTGCTACAAGTGGAGTTGGCTTAGGTGTAGGGCAAGGTATGGTGACTATGATGAACCAACAAGTACAACAGCCTACCAATAATGTCACACATAAAATATGCCCTTCTTGCCATGGTAACATTTCGTCTACTAGTAAGTTTTGCAATTTATGCGGTGAAAATTTAACGCTTAAGGTCATTACATGTCATTCCTGCCAGGGTGAAAACGAAGAATCATCAAAATTCTGTAGTTCTTGCGGTATTAGTTTACTTAAACCAATTTGTTCATGTGGGCAAGAACTAGATATTACTTCGATATTTTGTAATAACTGCGGCACTCAAGTTAAATGAATTCATCTACTAGTTATTTATAGAAAAAACGATATCCAAAAGAGATACTTACAAAAACAATAATCATTGATTAGGAGATATTAATATGAACAATGTTGAATGCCCACAATGTGGTGCACCTGCTGATGTTACATTGGCTCAATGTAAATATTGTGGTGAAAAATTCAATTTCCCTAACAAACAGCAAATTGTGCAACAACCTGTTTATCAACAACAGCCTCAACCTGTCTATCAAACACAGCCTCAGCAAGTGCCTATGTATGATGGCATCGACCCTTCTTGGCCGATAAAAAATAAAACGGTCGCAGGGATACTTGCTATCTTTTTAGGTGGAATCGGAATCCATAAATTTTACTTAGGGAAAATTGGACAAGGTATATTGTACCTCATCTTCTTCTGGACATATATCCCAGCATTTATAGGCTTTATAGAGGGCGTAATTTACTTGCTTTCTAATGAACATAATTTCTCTGTAAAACATCGAGTTCGACCTCGCTAACCTACTTTAAAAAAAGAAAAACTACTGTTGAAATTAGATTTTCAACAGTAGTTTTTTCTTTTCATCAGCCGCTTCGCTTTTGGTGCAGTGCCGACATTATTTATTTCGGAGCGATTACTTCTTTTCCGCCCATATATGGTCTTAATACTTCAGGAATCACTACGCTTCCATCAGCTTGCTGATAATTTTCTAAGATTGCTGCTACTGTACGGCCGATTGCAAGACCTGAACCATTTAATGTGTGTACATACTCTGGTTTTGCATTTGGCTCACGACGGAAGCGAACATTCGCTCGACGTGCTTGGAAATCTTCAAAGTTAGAGCAAGAAGAGATTTCACGGTACATATTTTGGGCTGGAATCCAAACTTCTAAATCGTACTTTTTCGCTGCAGTAAAGCCTAAATCAGCTGTACACATTTTTAGTTTGCGGTATGGTAACCCTAATAATTGTAGTACTTTTTCTGCATGACCTGTTAATAGTTCTAGCTGTTCATAAGATTCTTCTGGTTTTACAAAGCGTACTAATTCTACTTTGTTGAATTGATGTTGGCGAATTAAACCACGTGTATCGCGGCCCGCAGATCCTGCCTCTGAACGGAAGCAAGCACTGTATGCTGCAAAGCCTTGTGGTAATGCTTCAATAGGTAAAATTTCATCACGGTAGAAGTTTGTTACAGGTACTTCTGCTGTTGGAATCATGAAATAATCTGTGTCAACCAATTTAAAGACATCTTCTTCAAATTTAGGTAGTTGTCCTGTACCTGTTAAGCTATCACGATTAACAATTACAGGTGGTAGCATTTCTTCATAGCCATGCTCTTCTGCATGTAAGTCCATCATAAATGTCATTAATGCACGTTCTAAACGAGCGCCAAGACCACGATAGAATAAGAAACGACTACCAGTCACTTTTGCACCACGTTCAAAGTCAACAATTTGTAGGTCCGTAGCGATATCCCAGTGTGCTTTAATGTCAAAATCAAATGTTGGTACCTCACCCCAAGTATATTCCTCTACATTATCATCCTCTGTTGTGCCGACTGGTACAGATTCATGTGGAACGTTTGGTAAACGCATCATCATATCTTTAAAGCGTTCTTCTACATCATTTAATTGAACATCTAGCTCTTTAATTTCATCGCCAACCTGACGCATACGTGCAATAACTTCATCCGCATTTTCTTTATTACGCTTCATAATAGAAATTTGCTCAGATACTTTATTGCGCTCAGCTTTAAGCTCTTCTGTTTTTGCAATTAATTCACGACGCTTTGCATCTAATTGTTCAAAATCGTCTAAGTTTCCTAAATCCTCATTACGTGTTAATAGCATTTCTTTAATTTCCGCGAAATTGTCGCGCACGCGTTTAATATCTAACATCGTCATACCTCCAGTAGATTCCTAATGATGGGAAAATAGTTAGTAGAAACACAAAAAAAGCCCTCATCCCCAGAAAGGGACGAGAGCTACCCGCGTTGCCACCCTAATTGATTAGACACTTTGTCTAATCCACTTATTTCATAACGGCATTTCAGCCGGCGACAGCCTACTTCATTCACTTCGACTGCGCAACTCCAGGACGGATTCACAAGTGCTTTTATCAGCTTCCACCACCCGCTGACTCTCTAAAAAAAACGTGCTTGCTACTACTTCCCATCATCGTGTTCAGTTATTTAAATTTTATCCATACTGTACTATATGAAATGATATTTTGCAAGTTATACCATAGAAGATACAAAATATTCAAGAATACGTGTATCTGACGTTAATTCAGGATGGAAGGAACAGCCTAGAAAATGACCGTCTTTTGCTAACACGATTTTCCCGTCATGCTCTGCTAATACTTTAACACCTTCACCTACGGAAACAATATGTGGAGCACGTATAAAAACAGCCGGAATGGCAGCACCTATTTCAGGTATGTCGAGCTTCACTTCAAAGCTATCCACTTGGCGTCCATAGGAATTTCGTGCAACTGCAACATCCATTACAGCTAAATGTGACTCATAATTCACTAATTCCTTTGCTAATAAAATCAATCCTGCACATGTTCCAAACATCGGTAAACCTTGCTTTGCTAGTGTGCGAATTGGCTCTAATAGCTCATATCGATTCAGCAATTTCCGCATCGTTGTGCTTTCTCCACCAGGTAAGACAAGTCCATCAAGCTTCTCTAAATCACTTCTTTGTTTTACTAAGACAGCTTCGCATCCGAGAGACTCTAACATTTGCACATGCTCTCGCACCGCTCCCTGTAATGCTAAAACACCAATTCGCTTCATCTTACCAGCCTCGCTCTTGCATACGCTCATTTTGACTAAGCTGTGCAATATCGATGCCTTTCATCGGAACACCTAGCTCTTTTGAAATCTCTGCAATTAGCTTGTAGTCCTTATAATGTGTAGTGGCTTCAACAATTGCACGAGCAAATTTCTCTGGGTTTTCTGATTTGAAAATACCAGAACCAACAAATACACCGTCAGCTCCAAGCTCCATCATTAATGCTGCATCCGCTGGCGTAGCAACTCCACCTGCTGCAAAATTCACGACTGGTAAACGACCATGACGCTTAATTTCTCTTAATAATTCAAAAGGAGCACCTAGCAATTTAGCCTCTGTCATTAATTCGTCCTCCGTCATACCAACTACTTTACGTACTTGCGCATTCACTTTACGAATATGGCGAACAGCCTCTACAATATTACCCGTCCCTGGTTCTCCTTTAGTTCGTAGCATGGAAGCCCCTTCGCCAATGCGTCTAGCTGCTTCTCCTAAATCACGACACCCACAAACAAAAGGCACTGTATAATCACTTTTTAATAAATGGAACTCCTCATCTGCTGGAGTTAACACTTCACTTTCATCAATATAATCAACACCCATTGCTTCTAACACTCTTGCTTCTACAATATGTCCAATACGTGCTTTAGCCATTACAGGAATGGATACAGCCCCCATGACCTCCTCGACAATACGAGGATCCGCCATACGTGCTACTCCACCCGCCTTACGAATGTCTGATGGTACTCGTTCTAATGCCATGACAGCTACAGCTCCTGCTGCTTCCGCAATTTTCGCCTGCTCTGCATTAATAACATCCATAATGACGCCACCCTTTTGCATTTCTGCCATCCCGCGCTTCACTAATTCTGTACCTGTTTGTCTCATGATTTCTAACCTCCACCTTTATGATGAAATTTAGTATAATGGAAATTGACCATATAAAAATATCCAGTTTATAAAATAACCATAAGGTCAGGGGGATTAATGCACATGGACATGTTATTATTTCAACTAGAAAAAAATGGTGAAAAACCGCTCTATGACCAGCTTTATAGCGGCATTAAAGAAGCTATTATTTCAAAGAAAATTGCAGTAGGAGAAAAATTACCATCAAAAAGAAAATTAGCCGATTTTTTGAATATTTCTCAAACAACTATCGAAATTGCATATGCACAGCTACTTGCAGAAGGCTATATTATGTCTAAATCTCGCGTCGGTTATTTTGTAGAGGAAATTGACGAGCTCCCATATATTCAGCAGGACACAATAGCGTCTATACACGAACAAGCTAAGAAAAAATCGTACAAGATAGATTTTAATCCTGGTTCTATCGATATTGATGCTTTCCCATTTCAAACATGGCGGAAATATGCGAAAGAGCTCTTTGATGATGCCTCAAAGGAATTATTATTAACAGGTGAGCCTCAGGGAGAACTATCTTTACGAACGGAGATTGCTAATTATTTATTTCAATCACGCGGGGTTGTTTGTAGTCCCGAGCAAATTGTCATCGGCTCAGGAACAGAACAGCTTCTACCAATGATATTGCGCCTCTTTGGTGACGATACTTGCTTTGCACTTGAAAACCCAGGCTATCCAGCTGTGCATCGTATGTTTTCCCAGCATAAACGAAAAGTCTATCCAATTGCGGTCGATGATGAAGGAATTGTCATTCATGAGCTCGAAAAAACTAGTGCTGACGTTGTCTATATCACACCATCACACCAATTCCCTACAGGGGCAGTATTATCGGCTACAAGACGTGCACAGGCTTTAAATTGGGCCGCGCAAAGCTCCTCTCGATACATAATTGAAGATGATTATGATTCCGAATTTCGTTATACTGGAAAACCAATTCCTGCACTCCATGCATTAGATCGAAATGATAAAGTCATTTATATGAGTACATTTACAAAATCATTAATGCCGTCCTTACGTGTTGCTTATTTTGTACTTCCATCAAAACTACTTGCTACTTATAATGATGTGTTTAATTACTATTCATCAACAGTACCTCGTTTTGATCAACATATCGTAGCTAATTTTATGCGTGATGGCCATTTTGCCAAGCATTTAAATCGAATGAGGAAGGTTTATCGAAAAAAGCATGAAAAACTTACTTCTATTTTAGAAAACTATTCTAATCAAATTAACATTACTGGCGAGCAAGCAGGAATGCATATTTTACTCGATGTACAACATACTTTGTCCGAAAAGCAATTACAGCAGCTTGCCTCCAATGCGGAAATCAAAATCTATCCACTATCTGATTATCGCCTGGATCACTCCGCACCTCCACAAGCTCAATTTTTACTAGGTTTTGGAGGTATATCTGTACATGAAATTGAACCTTCGATTGAAAAGCTAATGAGCTGTTGGGACATACAGAAAAAACACCTATCAACCCCACGTTAAAAGGTTGTTAGGTGTTTTCTTTATATTATGATTCAATTAGTTGAATATTATATAGTTTAAACCATGTATGAATTTGCCCAAGATAAGCTAAGAGCTGTGGACCTGCCATTAATTGTCCATACCAAGGAACTTTGAAAGAACTACCACCAGATTCAATTAACCCTATTAGCTTCTGTCGCTCAAATAATTCATGAAGAATTGAATTTTTATCCTCCATTATTTCTCTTAGCCACTTTTGAACACCTGCTGTATAAACTGGATGATACGTTTTAGGGTACGGATTCTTTTTTCGATATAAAACTTCTTCAGGCAATAAATGTTGCATTGCCTTACGAAGCAAACCCTTTTCTATACCGCCTAAATTTTTCATTTCCCAAGGAATATTCCACGCATATTCCACAAGTCGATGATCTGCAAATGGAACACGAACTTCAAGACTCGCCCCCATACTCATACGGTCTTTTCGTTCCAGCAATGTTTGCATAAACCATACCATATTCAAATAAAACATTTCACGTTGCCTTACTTCCTCAATACTCTCTCCATCAAGATATGGTACTTCAGCAATTGTTTCCGAATATGCTTGTTGTGCAAATGATTCAACTGTTAATTTCTTACGCCACCGCTCTTGTAACATTGTTGATCTTTCAGACAGTGAACGAATCCAAGGAAAACCTGTTGTCGTTTCTGTAAACCATGGATAGCCGCCGAAAATTTCATCTGCACATTCACCCGAGAGTGCAACGGTAAAGTCCTTTTTTATTTCTCGACAAAACCATAATAACGATGAATCTACATCTGCCATCCCCGGTGAATCTCTAACAACGACAGATTCTACTAACCAATCGATTAATTGCTGCTGAGAAATTTCCTCAGCATGATGTGTTGTACTAAAGGTATCTGTCATTTTTCGAATCCAATACGTGTCTGTTGATGTTTGAAAAGCATGTGGATTAAAGAAGCGTTCATTATCCTCATAGTCTATAGAATACGTATGGAGCATACCTTTATTTTGTTCACGAAACCTGTTTGCTGCAATTCCAGTAATAATGCTGGAATCTAATCCGCCTGAAAGAAATGTACAAATCGGTACGTCTGAAATAAGCTGTCGTTCAATAGCATCCGTTAGCAAAAAACGGACATGATCGATCGTCTCCTCTAATGATTCTTCATGTCGTTTACTTTGTAACTGCCAATACTGCCAAACTCGTATACCCTCTCTAGAGAAACGCATTGCATATCCTGGACGTAGCTCACTAATATTTTGAAAAAGTGATTTTCCGGGCGTTCTAGACGGCCCTACAGCCATAATAGTTGCTAGCCCTTCCGTATTAACGGTTGCTTTAATCAACGGATGCGCTAATAATGCTTTCACCTCGGATGCAAAAAGCAGGCCGCCTTGTTGTTCTGTGTAAAACAAAGGTTTTACACCTAGTCGATCTCGGCATAAAAAAAGAGATTGTGATTGTTCATCCCATATACCAAAAGCGAAAATTCCATTTAAAAAATCAACACACTGCTCTTTCCATTCAATATAAGCAGTTAATAATACTTCCGTATCTGAATGTGTTGTAAAAACATGCCCTCGATTTTGAAGCTCTTTCCTTATTTCTTCTGTATTATAAAGCTCGCCATTATATGTAATGACATAGTTTGCACCATCATGTACTTTTTTCATCGGTTGCTTCCCACCGATTAAATCGATGACAGCTAGCCGACGATGGCCAAATGCAATATGCTCACTACACCAAATATTTTCATCATCAGGCCCTCGTTTATTTAACGTTTGCGTCATTAACTTTAGAATTTCATTACTTGTTCTTAAATCCTTTTGAAAACTAGACCATCCTGTAATGCCACACATTTAGCCACATCCTTTCGCCTAATAGCGTATGCACTAGAGCAAAAAAACGTGAAAAAGAACACGAGATGTTTGAAAACATCTACGTGTTCTTTAAATTATTTATTAAAATAGGCCACCAACAAAGTCAGTAATGCTGCTCCATAAGTTTCCGAAGAAGCTACCAATACCTTGGAAGAATAAAGAGATACCGCCAGCACGCTCCACAGCCTCTGTTGTGACAACATCGGCTTTAAGGTCCTTACCGTCAATAAAACCGTAATCTGTGCCCTCTGAGCGCTCAATAACTACCTTCCCAACAACTGTATCCTTCTTAACCTCTGCTTCAAGACTCTTTTTATCTAATACTAGTTTAGGTTTATATAAGTCTTTTTCAGATGACCTGATCATAAATGAAACTGGTTCTTTAACAGCAATCGCTACATTCTTTTCTTTACCTTTCGTAACTTTTACTGTTTCTTGATCTTTAAACTTATAGTTCGCAGGAATAATTTCTTGTTTCGAAAATTGTGAGAAACCATAGTTAAACAATTTAGCTGTTTCATCGAAGCGCGCTTTTTTTGGATCCTCTCCTACAGCCTTCATAACTACAGAAATTAAACGTGTACCATTGCGCTCTGCTGTACCTGTAAAGCAATGACCCGCAAAGTCTGTTGTACCTGTTTTTAATCCGTCAACGCCTTCATATTTGTACGCTAATTCCGGCAACATAGAGTTCCAGTTTATCATTTCGATGTTATCATCTGTACCTTCACGGAACGTCTTTTTTGCAATTTTAGACGTTTTTAATACGTCTGGATGATCTTTTAGTAAATGATATGCTAATTTAGCTACAGATTTAGCAGGCATTACGTTTTCATCATTTGGTCCAGTACCAGCTGGCTGCATACCAAATAAATCTGCATTGTTAAGACCAGTAGAGTTTACGAATTTATAGCCTGTAAGACCAAGCTCTTCTGCTTTTTTATTCATTAGCTTTAAAAATTCAGTTTCAGTACCCGCAATTGTTTCTGCTATAGCAGCTGTAGCAGCATTTGCAGAGTAAATTGCCATTGCCTCATATAATTCTTTAATTTTGTAAGTTCCATCTCTACGCAATGGTACATTACTTAATGCACGGTTTTGAGACATTTTATACGTATATTCAGTTACGTGATATTCTTGATCCCATTTAACTGTACCTGCATCAATTGCATCCAATAACAAATATTCAGTCATCATTTTTGTCATACTTGCAATACCTAGTGAAGTATCTGCATTTTGTTCATATAAAATTTTTCCTGAATCTGCGTCAATTAAAATTGCAGCATCCACGTGTAGTCCTAAATCTGTTTCTGCATTTGCCTTCGCTGGAATACCTGCTAAAACACTAAATAACAAAACAGGAATTAGGAGTAAGCGTATAACAGTGTTCATTGTCTTTTTCACCTTTAAAGCCCTCCAAAAAATATTCTTATCCTCGACATTTTATCATATATAGTAATGTCCGTGCGCACTCTCTATCATAAAAAAAATGCTCTCGTGTCATCTTTGTAGACGATTCGAGAGCATAAAAGTTGCTAGTAATATATTACATCGAATAGTTTGGTGATTCTTTTGTGATTTGTACATCATGTGGATGTGATTCACGTAGACCTGCACCTGTCATTCGAACAAACTGAGCATTTTCACGTAAGAACTCAAGGTTAGCTGAACCACAATAGCCCATACCTGCACGAATACCACCGATTAGTTGATAAATAGTATCCGCTAGAGGTCCTTTGTAAGGAAGACGACCTTCAATACCTTCAGGTACTAATTTTTTCGCATCCTCTTGGAAATAACGATCCTTTGAACCTTTTTCCATAGCGCCAATTGAACCCATACCACGGTATACCTTGAAGCGACGACCTTGGAAGATTTCAGTTTCACCAGGAGATTCAGAAGTACCTGCAAGAAGTGAACCAAGCATTACAACATTACCACCTGCTGCAAGAGCTTTTACGATGTCACCAGAATACTTAATGCCTCCATCAGCAATAATTGTTTTACCAAGTTCACGTGCTACTGTTGCACAATCGTAAACAGCTGTAATTTGTGGTACACCTACACCAGCTACTACACGAGTAGTACAAATAGATCCTGGTCCAATACCAACTTTCACTACATCTGCACCAGCCTCAAATAATGCGCGTGCACCTTCAGCTGTTGCCACGTTACCAGCGATAATTTCAAGCTCTGGATAAGATTCACGGATAGAGCGAATTGTTTGTAATACACCCTCAGAATGACCATGAGCTGTGTCAATTACTACGATGTCTACTTGTGCTTCAACAAGCTTTTCAATACGTATCATCGTATCTTTTGAAACACCAACTGCTGCCCCTACTAATAAACGACCATGTATGTCTTTTGCAGCGTTAGGGAACTCAATTACCTTTTCGATATCTTTAATTGTAATTAATCCAGTTAATTTACCTTCTTCATCTACAATTGGTAGCTTTTCGATTTTATATTGTTGAAGAATCTTTTCAGCATCCTCAAGAGTCGTTCCAACAGGAGCTGTAATTAAATCTTCTTTTGTCATAACATCTTCAATTTTTAAAGAATAGTCAGAAATAAAACGCAAGTCGCGGTTTGTAATGATTCCTACTAGCTTTTGGTTTTCCATACTATCAACGATTGGTACACCAGAAATTCGGTATTTACCCATTAAATGCTCAGCATCGAAAACTTGGTGAGTCGGAGTTAAGAAAAATGGGTTTGTGATAACACCATTTTCAGAACGTTTTACTTTTTCTACTTGCTCAGCTTGCTCATCGAGCGACATGTTCTTATGGATAATACCGATACCACCTTGACGTGCCATAGCAATCGCCATTTTAGATTCTGTAACTGTATCCATACCTGCGCTGATCATTGGAATATTTAATTTAATCTTCGGTGTTAGTTGAACTGATAAATCAACATCTTTCGGTAATACTTCTGAATGAGCTGGTACTAATAATACATCATCAAAAGTTAAACCTTCTTTGGCAAATTTAGTTTCCCACATTTTCGTAACGTCCTCCTATAGTTAAAAGAATATTAATTGTAAGATTAACAACGTGCTAAGCTACTGTCAAGAAACTTGTAAAAGAAAGACAATTCAGATTTTTCTAAGTGGCATTAATGATAGCCTTTTCTCCCTTTTTTTACACGGAAGAAAATATAGGCTTTATAATTTTATCTACATTTATTATATAAATAGCAGTTACGCTCTTCTTATTTTAAGCAAGTTTTGTGGAATTATTGATAAATTATTAAGGTTTTTCAAAAAAAAAAAAAACAGCCAGCACACAGCTGACTGTTTTTGCCTAGCGACGTCCTACTCTCACAGGGGGAAGCCCCCAACTACCATCGGCGCTAAAGAGCTTAACTTCCGTGTTCGGTATGGGAACGGGTGTGACCTCTTTGCCA
>NZ_JBNNUX010000045.1:0-30211 GCF_050280145.1 Lysinibacillus sp. NPDC093688 | reverse complement strand
GAATTTAAAAAAGCTACCGCCTGCAAAATACAGACAGCAGCTTCAAAAAGTTGCCTAACCTTTTTTAAAATGTCCTTTACAAAGGGTACAATTTACTGACGTAGAATCCCTTTTTTATTACCCTGAAAATTACGTGTATATAGTACCGAAATTATCTTCCAATTCAATTGAATGGAGGATTTTTTTATGACCAAAAAGTCGAGATTATATTGCTACTCATTCCAGCACTCAATACTTACAGTGATCTCCTAACTTTTAGGGGGAATTCTTGATACACCTTTCATTTTCCTAAAAGTTGGTAGTATAATTGTAGAATCATTATTTATTAAGGAGTGAAATTAATGACAGCTCAACAACAAGCAGCAATGCAATCCATGATCGATTGGCTTGCAGATGAACGCGAACTTGGGCAACAACCGAGGAAAATAGAAATTGCAGGAGAATTTGATTTATATGATATGCACTACTACATATTCAAGTATAAAAAAGCAATGCTCGGAAAATGGCTCCTTGGCGTATGCGGAGGCTATGAGGACCCGTCTGACAAGGAGCATTGCGGCCATATATTCAGCGAGATGCAACCTTATGATCCTGCGACTGCAGAGCAAGACGCTGTAAAGATGGTAGAAATAATCCGAGAATACTGGATGCAGCAAGCTGCAGCATATGAAGCTACCCAATCCATGGAGGACGAGACGGAAACGCAAGACAATGGCTCTGGTATTTTTAACGGGTTCGTTCTGCTAAACTCTACAGAATGTGATATTGATCAGATAAAAGCCAACCTTTTGAATGATTGGAACATCTCCTGCTCGTCGGCAGAGAATGAGGAAAAGGAAGGAACCCTGGTCTTTGAAGTGGACGACTGCGTCTTAGCGGTAAGTTTTGTCGATGCTCCCGTACCAGATGGTGAGGCTGAGCATTATGCACAGGGAAACTACATGTGGAAGGAAGCCGTGGAGGTTACTCAAACGCATGTAGCTCAAATCATCCTGGCTGCATTTACCCGCTCCGGCTCCCCGCTGGACAGTGGCAGGCTATACACTAAACTGGCGGCCAGTTGTTTAAAGCTTTCTAACGCAATAGGAATCTATACTTGCGGTACCGTGTTTCAGCCTGAACTTTTTCAGGATATGGCTGAAGTCATGAAGAATGACGACGACATGTTTCCTTTACTGAATCTGGTTTATTTCGGCCTGGTTGGAACGGAAACCGGGTTAGATGGATATACTTATGGGCTAAAAGCCTTTGGCAAGGATGAAATTGAAATTATGGACAGTCAAGCATCTCCTGCCGAGCTACGTGATTTTTTGATTACGATTTCCGGATATATTGTAGAAGAGGATGTCACTTTAAGGGATGGAGAAACGATCGGATTCTCAGCAGAGCAAAAGCTGCCGATTTCCCGTTCCGAGGGAGTTTATGTCGATGGGGATACTCTTAAAATTAAATACTAGGTTCATGCCCAAAAGACACCGTAGCAGGTGTCTTTTTTATGCACTTTGCTTCACTAATCGCGATTTCCAACCGCAAGTGAGGGGAGTAATGCCATCTTTTTCAGCCTTTAAGTAATAAAGTTATAAAACCGTTGAATTTACTAGTATCAAGGTATGACTGACTATACTTTCTTTCTATAACTCGTGGCCATTCTGAACGGTCTCCGAACTTTCTCTTTAGCATCCAGATCCTCCAAACTCATTTAAAATAATGGGGATACAAATCTTTATGCTGCTCTATCCAGTTTTTCATCTCAAGGATCATTTCTTCATAGTTAGGTACAATAAATGAAAAATCTTTTCGGGTGTTGACTAGTGTTTTATCAATGTTTACGAGGGGATATGACCGGATCGTTACTTTATTTTGTTTAAAGTGCTTATTGAATAAGTGCAGTAAATCATACTTTGAAATATTGCTATTGTTGACGAGGTGGTAGAGGCCTGTTATACCTTCAAGCGCTGCATGTTCAATGGCTTTTGCTAACGTTAGGGTAGTAACTCCGGTCCAAATTGCACCAGTATAGCCGCGAATAGTATCATGTTGTTTCATAAACCAATTAAAGAGGCCAATGCCATCCTCCTTCAAATCAGGACCGATGATAGAGTTACGAAATGTTAGGTGTTGAGTGCTTTCGATTTCTCCTAGTCCCTTCGTACGATCGTAAAAGGTTTCCCCGTCGCGAAGGCTTTTTTCATGATAGGGGGCTGCTTTTCCTGAAAATACACAATCTGTACTCAAATGCATAAGCTTGGTGTTACTGTTTTTTAATAAAGACTCAATGGCATGAGGCAAATAACTATTAAGATATACGCTTTTCTCGCGGTCCGTTTCACAGGCGTCATTTAAAACACCGATACAATTGACCACAACATCATAGTCGCGATCTAATAAAAGTGACTTTAAAAAATTTGTATCTGTAATATCTCCCGTAATATTATTGCCGCATGAAAAGGCTGTTCGTGAATAGGTTGTTACCTCATGCCCTTGGGCGTACAAATAGAGTGAAATTGTGTGGCCAGCCATTCCAGTAGCTCCAAGTACTAAAAATTTCAAGGTTTTCCTCCCATCCAATTTTGTAATTCTTCTTGAATGAGAGGAAGCTTTACTAATTTTTCTTTTATTTCAGCGACTGACAGTATTTTCGTATTAGTAGAGTTGTATTCGTCGGTTAACGTAATTTTAGGAGAGCCCTCATCAAGATATTTTCCATAATTTAAATCCCGGTTATCGGCAGGGATTCTATAAAAAATCCCCATATCAATGGCCTTTGCAGCTTCTTCCTTTGTTAATAACACTTCGTAAATCTTTTCGCCATGCCGTGTTCCAATAGTTTGTATCTGATTTTGAGCTTGAAAAATTTCTAGTAATGCTTGTGCTATATCCCCAATATAAGCTGCTGGTGATTTTTGCACCATAATGTCCCCGTTGTCAGCGTGTGAGAAGGCGTATAAAACTAATTCTACTGCCTCATCAAGACTCATCATAAAGCGTGTCATTTTTGGATCTGTAATCGTTAAAGGCTTGCCAGCTTTAATTTGTTCGATGAATAAAGGAATGACAGAGCCCCTTGAAGCCATGACATTTCCGTATCGTGTCCCACAAATCAATGTTTTATCTGAATGAACCATTCTAGACTTAGCAATAAACGTTTTTTCCATCATAGCCTTCGAAATTCCCATTGCATTTACTGGATAAGCAGCCTTATCAGTAGATAGGCAAATAATTTTTTTAACACTTGCTTGAATAGCCGCAGTTAAAACATTATCCGTGCCTAAGATGTTCGTCTTAACTGCTTCTAGTGGAAAAAATTCGCAAGAGGGGACCTGCTTAAGAGCGGCAGCATGAAAAACAAAATCGACATCATACATCGCATTATGAATGCTTTGGATGTCACGTACATCGCCTATAAAAAATTTAATTTTCGGATGTTGGTAGAGTTTGCGCATATCATCTTGCTTTTTCTCATCTCTTGAAAAGATGCGAATCTCCTTAACGTCGGTATTCAAAAATCTCTTTAATACTGCATTACCAAAAGAGCCGGTGCCGCCAGTAATGAGAAGAACTTTATCTTTAAACATTGTATTGTCAATTACACCTCCTGCATGTATGGAAATAATGGCGTTATTTTAATCCTCTACGATGTAAATCATATTCAGAGTTTTCTCTTGGGAAGTTATACCAGTATGCCAATTCATTTGTATATTTACTTGTTGGGTTTTTATCCATTAAGGCACAATTAAAATCCCAATCCCCGGCAATATCTTTTCTTATGGTAAAGGTAGCATCACCTATAAAACTTCTTCGAATAATTTTAAATTGTCCAGGTAATGTGTATTGGTTTGATTCATCTTTTATAAATGCATAGCCTGCCTTTGTTAGCATGTTGTAGTAGTAAATATCAAACTGACCATCTACTTGGGCTAAGACGTTTCTAATGGCGGGTAAGTAGTGATCATCACTATCAATGATTGCTACATAATCACCAGTAGCTTCTGTGATACATCGATTATAGGCTACACTAGCACCTAAATTAGTTGGATGATTAATTATTTTTAAGGTTGGCCAGTTTTTTTGATAGTCCTTTAATAAAGTTAAAGTATTGTCGGTTGAGCCATCATCGCAAACGATAATTTCATAGGCATATTCTTTAGGAATACTTTCTAACATTGTTAATATCCACTCTTCACTATTGTAGGCTGGTGATAAAAAGCTAATTTTCATGTAAAACCTCGATTCTTTTATTGTTAGTAGAAATGTTCAATAGGCGTTAGCAGAAGTTTTATAAAGTCTATACTGTTTCCTTTGATTGCCATGAAGGATTCTTTATTACAATATGCGTTGCAAGAGTTGTTCTGTAGGCAATTGCTTTCATTCGTTAGTTATTTAAAAGAGAGAAACGCACTTTAAAATAAGGTGATTTTACTAGTGTGTTTACGGTACTTATACTAATCTTTTCACATTATTGAACAAGAAATCATAATTTAATGAAACGCTTCATTTAAAAAAAGGGGGATGTTATGTCAAAAAAGATAGCCTTCATATGTAGTGTGGAATCGTATAAGCTCTCCGACGCACATATTTTCAAAGATTTGTGCCTTGTTCCTATTTTGTTAGGTGAATATTTAGGCTATGATGTTAGTATTTTAACGACTGAAATGAATGAAGCATTATTGAAACAAACCTTTCCTTCTGTCACTTTTCAACATATTCCGTTTGGCGATGACTATGTTGCTAATATGAATAGTTATTTAATAGAGCACGCAAAGGACATCGATATTGCATTTGCGATAGGGCCGTATCCATCGTATTTATCGATCTTAAAAACTTATAAAAAATTTAATCCAAACGGAAAAATTTATTTGAAATTAGATGTTAATCGGTTTTGGTTAAATAGATTAAAAACCTATCCTTATTTTTCGGAGTTACTCCAGCTTTGTGATGTACTTTCCTCTGAATGTGAATCCATTCAAAGCTCTATTCATGAGTTTTTGAATTTGGATATTAAACGTATTCCTAACGGCTTTTATGAACTGTTTCAAACAGAGCCTGTTTCATTTAAAGAGAAAGAAAATAGAATAGTAACGGTTGGTCGTTTAGATGCTCCTGAAAAACAAATTCTTTTAGCAGTAAAAGCCTTTTTAGCAGCACAGCTTTCAGATTGGGAGTTTCGGTTAGTAGGTCCAATGTCAGAGGCGTTTAGACAGGAGCTGTTGAACGTACTTGATGGAAATCCATTCGCAGCGCAGGTCACTATTTTGGGGCCAATTTATGATAAGGTACGATTGGAGGAAGAGTATAGAAAGGCTAAAATATTTTGCCTTACCTCCTTAGTAGAATGCTATGCTCATGTATTTGCTGAGGCCGCGAAGAATGGTTGTTATATTGTTACGACCGATGTGGATGGGGCTAAAGATATTACCCATGATCAACGCTTCGGGGCAATTCATCCAACACATGATTTGCAAAGTGTTGGACGGACATTGCAGCAAGTAACAAAACAGGAAGCTTTATTGGCTGATACATGCGAACACCTCCAAGCATTCGCAAGAGCGGAATTAAATTGGAGACATATTGTGCAAAAAGTGGCTGAATATTTAAATGAAAAGCCAAGTTAAAGTGTATTTTTGCTTGAATAGGTGGGGGATTCTTTTCTTCAGATACAGGGGGAAAGAGGGGGGGAATACTTCAAGCAACATTGAACGAACTAGAGAAGTGAACAGTACTTTTCGATGAATATCAAAAAAGCGCGAGAAATCAACGTTTCTAAAATTGATTTCTTGCGCTTTTAAGGTTTTGGCCAGTCTTGTCCCAGCCTAGTCTTCGACACTACCTTCAACCGAAAATTCTATCGTTCTACAACGTTCATTTTTCAGTCCAAGGAGGTTTATATTTTATTTAATTTCAAGTGTATATGGTTGAGAACTAGCTTTGCCGTAATATTCACTTACTTCAATAAAGTAAGTTCCTTTATCCAGTGTGACTGTACCTACTTCAGCATCTCCAGCTCCATAAAAATCTAAAGTTTCTACTGTTTTTCCTTTTGCATCAATAATACGGATGACGCCATCTAGTGCTTTTTCTGTTTTAAGAGAGAAGAACACATCGCGTTTGCTGTCGTTTTTAAATTCAAAATAGTCTTTATCACCAAATGCAACACCTGCATTTAGATATTGTTTAGCTACCCATTTACCGTCTTTTTTCGTAAGTACAGTTGGTTTTGTCGGTATACCGTTAACTAACTTGGAATCTGCATCTTCATCAGCATTTTTATGATCAAACAAAGTTAAAGTATACGGTTGGATTGATACTTGCCCAACATTGCTTCCGTTAAGAACAATAAAGTACCCGTGACCCTGTTTGGCTTTAAAAGAAGTATTTACATCTGTTGTCCCACCAAGACCCATTAGTATTTGAAGGAGGTCTTCACCTTGTCCAAATTGTATTTCTGTTGCCATTTCTTTTGGGTCAATTTTTCTATTGCCATTAGTATCTTCAATAATGGAGCCTGAAAACTTCAAGTCATTTTGAAGTTCTTTCGGTAATTGATCTAGCTGTTCTTTTGTATATGGAACAGAAGAAATAAGAAGGCTCATGACTTCATCTTTGCCATATTGTTTATAATAGTAGAAATCTGTATCATCTTGATAAATGAGATGATCTTTGTAAGTTGTACCAGGTTGAATCTTAATAGCAGTTTTTGGTGTATTATTATTTATTTTATCCTCTTGTGGAATAGCTGCCATTTTACTTGTTTTAAGTGTATACGGTTCAGAAGAACGGTCACCAAGATTCATTACTTTTACAACATAGGTTTTATCCTTTTTCAATGCAATTGTCTTCGCTTCGTTTTCATCAATTGTTGATCCAAGAAGCAGACTAAGTAACCCCATATCGTTAGTTAATGAAGAAACTGGGATTAATTCATTTGTTTCCTCATCGTATTCGAATATATTACCAGCTGGTGATTGGTTTATACCTTTTTGAATCTTGAAACCATAAACGGCATTTTCTTTAGCTGTAAATTTGAAGTAATCCTCATCATCTTCAGTTTGGAAGTATGCTTTTTGATCTTTACCAATATCAAAACGAATCGCTTGGTCCATAATTTGCTCAACGTTTTCCGGTTGTTCCATAGCACCTGGATTCATGAACATATTCATAAAATCATTTAGTTGATTACGTTTTTTTGCTGTATATTCATTAAAAGGTAAAAGATCCTTTTGTACGGTGTTTTCTATCATTCCTTCTAATGTAAGGCCGTCTTCATCTTCAGGAAGGGTAACGACTTCACCTTTTAATGTGTAAGGAATGATGGATTCACTAACAGTTGCTTCAGTATCAATACCGCCGCTAAAGAACATATCAAGTGAAAAATTGTTACTGTTTTTATTAGATACGCTTATTACATACTTTTCATTTGGCATAGCATCGACAACCAAGCTTACTCCATCGCCTTTATCCGTGCCGTAAGATGCTCGGATTGGATATGCCTCATCTAATTCTTCAGCATCAACTATCTCTGTTGCTAAATCTTCCTTTAAATAAAGCTCCATGGATGCTGTAACACCTGGAATCCCAGTTAAATCAAATTTCAGTGTCGTTGGTTCATTCACTGAAAATGTAAAATAATCTTTGTCACCTAGATGATCTTCAGAAAGTAGGGTATAGTTTTTCCCTGCTGTACTGAATGGGAATTTTTCAATCTTTTCCATATGCTCCATATCTAATGAATCAATTGGTAATTCTTTAGTCGTTTGAGCTGTGAAAACATAGTTAGAATCGCCCTTTGAGCTATAGTTTCCATTATGGTCTTTCACTCCGATCAGAAGGGTTCCCTTCTGATCTGCATTATATAGGTATCCTTCTTGCTTGCCTACGCGAACATCATTGACGTTAATTGGTTCTACTTTTTTATTAGAACCTTCAGGGTAGAAGTACAAATCAAATGCATAATCATATTTGTTTGCACCTTTTAATGTCAGTTGAGCATATTCATTTGCATCTAGATCAACCTTGTACCATTTCTTTTCGTCCGGTTGGTTGAATGTACCTTTTTCAGTATTTAATGTATCCTTTTTAAGGACTTTAGCGTTTTTCAAGCGCTCTTCTTTTGTTTCGGAATACTGTTTTGGTAAATCTTTAATATTAAACTGTAATGCTTTCACAGGATCTACTAGGCCATGTCCATATGTAAGATCATAGCCCGTCTCACCTAAATCCTTTGCAGTCTTTTCGAGAATAGCTTCTATTTCATAAGGCTTTAAATCTGGATATTTTGATTTTAAAAGGGATGCCACACCGGCAACAACAGGAGATGCCATCGATGTTCCACTAAATTTTACAAAGGATGATCCTTTTTTCTCATCATGAACTGTACTATAAATTTCTTCACCTGGAGCTACTAGGTCAACCGATGGACCATAGTTTGAATAGCTTGATAATTTGTTTCGATCATTCGTAGAACCTACACTTATAACGCCTTCGTAAGAAGCAGGGAAGGAGTAATTATCTGTCGATTCATTTCCAGCAGCAGCTACAATGGTAACTCCTTTATCAATCGCTTTCTGAACGGCTTCCTCCATTAATGGAGATTCTCCATAGCCACCAAGACTCATATTGATAACGTCGGCGCCTTGCTCGATGGCATAAAGGATGCCTTGTGCAATGACGAAATCATTAGCACCATCTTGTCCGTTGAATACATCGATCGGAAGAAGCTTGGCCTTTGGATTAATCCCGTGTCCTCCAATACCATTATCTTTTGCAGCACCAATAATTCCTGCTACATGTGTTCCATGGTCACCAGGATAAGAAGTATTGGCAGGTGCTGCAGCATTATATGGAGGTAGCACATGAGATTTTAAATCTGGATGTTTAAAGTCCACACCAGAATCGATAACTGCCACTTTTACATCATTGTTACCTGCTAATTCTAGAGCTTTATCAATTTGAAGTAGGTTTAAATGATACATATCTTGTTTCTTTGGATCTGTCTTTGTGCCAAAGGAATGATACACATAGCTCGGAGATACATTTTTAACCCCTTTTTGTGTAGCATAATATGAAACTGCTTTTTCTAAATCTGTTCCTTTGTTGAGTTGGATAACATCGTAACCTAATGAAGGAATAGAGCGGATCACTTTTGCACCAATTTTGTTATGTACATTCTTATCTAGACCTGAATGTTTGACGATAATTGTATCCTTACTAATCCATTCTTTTTGATTTTTGAATGTTTGGTCCTTATTGCTAGCTACTTTCACTAAATCTTGGTTCTTTGCTGTTTTTTGTGGAGCTTCAGCGAAGGCAGAAGTAGCAGGAACCATTAGTGCAGCAGATGCTACTAAAGCGATAGATTTCTTTTTCCAGTTTTTCAACTGTTTTCCCTCCTTGGGTAATTAATTATTTGTGACATCTATACTATTACGAATGGGTGATAGAAAAGTTTCATAAATGAGGATATATTTTTCAAAGATTCCATTCTATATTTTACCATATGTTTTATCCATCGTAGAAATTACGGCTGCCATTCCTACTCGATTTGTAAGATTGGAGTAGAAGAGGAGAGTGTATTAGCCGCGATAAATTTCAACTATGGACAAATTGTCTTATAACTGCTCAATCAGTCTGTGTAAATCTTCCTTAGAACGAGGCATTTTACTATTTTTCTCAAATAGTTTTTTGTTTTGTAAAGCAATGGCCATATCGAAGACCCATGGGCGTTCAAGATGGGCTCTCTCAAGCAAATCCTCTTGAAAGAACAGTTCAACGGGATCCCCATTATAAATAATTCTCCCAGCTTCCATGACGATTATTTGATCTGCCCATTCATAGGCTAACGGGATATCATGCGTTGCCAGTAAAATGCTTCGTTCACCGTTTTCTAACGTAGCTAAATAGTGTAAAACTTGTGCACTATAATAATTATCTAATCCAGCTGTTGGTTCATCTAATAATAAAACGGAAGGTTCCATTGCAAGTACTCCTGCCATTGCGACACGTTTTTTTTGCCCAACGCTTAAAAAATGGATCGGCTTATCAAGCAATGCTTCAACTTCCGTTTGAGCGACAGCCCACGCAATATTCTCTTCCATTTTTTCAGTTGTCCAGCCAAGATTCATAGGTCCAAATGCAATATCTTGCTTAACAGTGCCAGAAAAAAGCTGGTTGTCTGCATCTTGAAAAACAATACCAACCTGTTGACGTAAGTCTTTTAATGCTTTTCTACTGTAGTTAAGTGCTGTGCCTTGAAAGGTTATACTTCCAGCTGTAGGCTTCAAAATTCCATTTAAATGCTGGAATAACGTTGATTTTCCAGCTCCATTATGACCAAGTAAAGCAATTTTTTTTCCTTTTGGAATCTGAAGTGTAATGTCTGTTAAAGCATGCGTTCCGTCTGCATACGCGTAAGATAAATGTGTTAATTCAAAGTATAAGTCTGTCATGAGAAAAAACCTCCATAAATGATGAGGAGTATAAAAATTGCAGCAATACCTAGCCAGTTTTTCGTGTTATAGCTAACCTTCTCCTGCCAATAGACCGTTTCGCCACCACGTGCTTCCATCGCATTGGTTAGCTCACGACTTCGTTGGAACATCTCGACAAATAAAGCAGCAATCAGCATTGAGACCGAGCGAAGCCACTGCATAGGGGAGCTGTATCCTAGACGTGCCTGCTGAGCAAGATGAATTTTTTGCATACTGTCTAAAAAGATAAAAATAAAACGATACGTTAGTTCTAGTAGCTCAACAAATAAAGTGGGCAGTCGCCATTGTCGCAAGACGTAACAAATAGATTGTACTGATGTCGTGAGAATTAAAAAATACAAACAGCTAATGCTGCCAAGGACGATGAAAAAAAGCTGTTGCGCTGTCAGTAAGCTCGCACTGCCAACAAATATTGTCCAATGATAAAGAGAAAATGACCAAATAGTTGGAGGTAGCGTGCTTGTTGCTGGCGCTATAGAAATTAAAATGGATGCTAGGCTCGATAATAAAAAAAATCCGGGTAGCAATAGTAATTTTGCGTAATATTTAGCAGGGATTTTTGCACCTGAAATGATAAAAGCACTCATCACAATAAATGTAATGAGTGAAATTCGTTCATCTCTCATGATAAGCGACAGTAGAAGCAGACCAAGGGATAGCGTCATTTTTTCTAGCGGATGAACAGACGCTAGTTTATTCATATAAGCATACTTATCAATAAGTAACATCTCTTAACCTTCTTTATGTTTACCACGCATTAAGCCGATGAAATAGCCGATAAATCCGGCTCCAATAGCAGCTTGTAGTGCGAATAATAAACTTTCTATTTCACCACTTGGTGGCTCCCATAAGCTTTCAAACCATGGCTCGTAGTTAGCATCTATTTCACCGATTGCTGCCTCCGCTTCACCATCAGCACCTTCAAAATCTGCGCCTTTTTGAATGAAGAGGGGAATGATTGCTAACAACACAACAATTGCTAAGAGCAATAAATTTTTTTTCATGTTAGTGAGCCTCCTTTGCTGAGAAAACACGTAAAGCTTTTAATTCACTCACATTGTATTTTTTCAAGAAGTTCATAACAATCACTGTTAAAATGCCTTCACTAACAGCAAGAGGAATTTGTGTTAATGCAAAAATACTAGAAAACTTTGTGAATGAAGCCATAAAGCCTCCGACCTCAGAAGGGAAGGCAAGAGCTAATTGTACAGAAGTGACAATATATGTACCTAAGTCACCAAGCATTGCTGCTAAAAAGACTGCTACTGAAAACGACAGTCCCATTTTTTGTGAGCCTTTAAATACATAGTAAGCGATAATAGGGCCCATAATGGCCATGGAAAAGGTGTTTGCCCCTAATGTTGTAAGCCCACCATGTGCTAAAAGTAAAGATTGGAATAATAATACGATTGTCCCGATAACACTCATCGCTAATGGTCCAAAAAGAACTGTCCCAAGTCCAACCCCTGTCGGATGCGAACAACTACCCGTTACAGAAGGGATTTTTAAGGCTGATAGCACAAAGGCAAAGGCACCCGATAGTCCTAATATCATTTTTGTTTCAGGATTTTCATCAATGGTTTTACGAATAGAACGTAATCCTAAAATAATAAAAGGAATTGATACGACCCACCAAAAAATCGCCCATTCGATTGGCAAAAAGCCCTCCATAATATGCATCGCAAATGCACGATCTGGCACGAATAAAAATGCCAATAAGAAATAACTAAGCTTCCAACCTGAGAATTTCAAAAATCTCTCCTCCTCACATTAAAATTTTTCGAATTAGTATGCGAAAAAAAACACTTTTCCGGTATTGGAAAAGTGCATAGCTAAAAAATGCAAATAAAATTCTAATCTGCTAAGCCGCACACCCATCCTCGTAGGTTGAAACGATCACATATTTTTCGGCAGGTCTCCTGGCTTTAGTTCAACGTTTTATAGGCCTTCCCATCCTTTGGACAGTGACATTATCTATAAAACTCCCTAGTACAGTGGCGGGACCGCGCCGGACTTGAACCGGCTTCCCTTTTAAGCGAAATGATGAACAATTCGCACCGAAAAAAGATGAAGTTGTGAGATTTCACGACAAAGTGTAACATGATTTTCCATATATATGCTATACTTTTTATGAAAAAATTTTTAATTGAGTGTTTATGTCGAAAATTTAGATAAATAGAATAGAAATGTCATATTTTTCTTTAAAAAATTAATGAAAATGTCACAAATTAAGAAAGAAATATTGAAATTTTAAAAAAATAAGCTATGATAGAAACAGTTTTTAATTTTATAAAAAAACGACAAATTCATATAAAACATCCATAAGTGCTTGAATATTTTCAAGATAATAGGGAAATCGGTGAGAGTCCGATACAGCCCCCGCTACTGTAATAGCTGATGAAATCGCGGATGCCACTAGTGAAAACTAGGAAGGCGCGAAAGTAAAAGGAAGCTTAAGTCAGGAAACCTGCTTATGTGATGATGCATGCAAACTTTTCGGAGGGAGAAGTTGAAGCGAAAGCGAGTACATATCTATATTCGTTTTTTTGGGCTTCTACAAACCTTTACTCTTCGTCTAGAGTAAAGGTTTTTCTTTTTCCTAAAAGCAAATGAAGGGAGAAAATTTATGACAACTTGGAATTTAGAGGGGATGAAAACACATCTTTTTATATGCAATGGTAGTAGCTGTATGAAAAAAGATGCTGAGGACATTACTCAGGCAATTCGTGATGAAATACAGTTACTGGCACTTGATAAGGAAATACATACGACAAGAACTCGCTGTAACGGCAGGTGTAAGGATGCTTGTGTTGTCATTGCTTATCCTCAGGGGAATTGGTACCGTGTTCCGACAACGGAGCATGGGAGAGCACTTGTACAAGATTTAAATCATGAATCGTTACTAAATGAACATGTCTTTACTTTACGTGAAGGTTCGTTACAACGTACAGCACAAACAACAGCCATTAAAGGTATTGAAAAGGTGAAAGAGGGGTAACAAAATGGCGCAAAAAGGGAAGATTTTCGTAGTTGGCTTTGGCCCTGGAGACTTTAAACATATTACGACTCGTGCTGTAGAGGCACTACAACAAAGTCATATGATCATTGGTTATAAAACCTATGTTGAGCTTATTCAGGATTTAGTTAGTGCAAAGTCGATTATTAGCACTGGTATGACAGAGGAAGTTTCACGTGCACAGGAAGCGGTACGTCAAGCAGAGGCAGGAAGTATCGTATCGGTTATTTCCAGCGGTGATGCCGGTGTTTATGGAATGGCCGGATTAGTGTATGAGGTATTAATAGAGCTTGGCTGGACAGAAGCCACTGGTATCGAGGTAGAAATTGTTCCAGGTATTTCTGCTATTAATTCGTGTGCAAGTTTACTAGGTGCTCCAATTATGCATGACGCCTGTACCATTAGTTTAAGTGACCATTTAACTCCTTGGAATTTAATTGAAAAGCGAGTAGAAGCCGCAGCAATGGCGGATTTTGTGATTGCGCTTTATAACCCAAAAAGTGGACGTCGTACGAGACAAATCGTAGAGGCACAACGAATATTATTAGAATATCGTTCGCCAGATACACCGGTTGGTCTTGTGAAAAGCGCGTATCGTGATCGTCAGGAAATTACGATGACGACTTTAGCAGAAATGCTCGAACATGATATCGGCATGTTAACAACCGTTATTATCGGGAATTCAACAACATTTTTCTACGACAATAAAATGATCACACCACGTGGTTATCAGCGCAAATATACACTTGGTGAAGAAAAACAGCCGTTACGACCACATCAACGACTGAAGGAAGAAAATGAACCATGGGCCATGAATCAGGAAACAGGGGCAGCGCGGAATGATTTTGCGACAGATCCCAATGCGAATCGTATAAAACCCAGTTTAGCTATAACACCAGAACCAAAGCTTAAAAAATCATCACTTGAATTGGCAACAGCAGCTCTGGCAATGGTGAAGGGAACGAGCGCTGTGAAGAGTTCACCTAAGCTTGTTCAACAAAAAATCGAATCCATTTTTGAATTAGCTGTTAGTCCAGGGGTAGCCAATAAGTTTTTTACTCCTCAACAAATGATGACATTAGCTGAGGTAGTTGGTGAGGAAGGAACGATGGAGTATACACCTGACCATCAAATTCATTTGAAAATTCCAACGGCTGAGCCTGAGGTAATTACAGCAAAGCTTCGTGAAGTGGGCTTTTTACTAACACCAAT
Source organism: Lysinibacillus sp. NPDC093688 (assembly GCF_050280145.1). NCBI lineage: Bacteria > Bacillati > Bacillota > Bacilli > Caryophanales > Bacillaceae > Lysinibacillus > Lysinibacillus sp. NPDC093688. The sequence goes on along the minus strand of NZ_JBNNUX010000045.1, from coordinate 15,499 downwards.
TGGTGACGTACTGTCGTTAAAGGCTTGTGATTTCTGTTACGGAGAAAAAACCGATTCGATTCCATATGCGGAAGAGATTCAAGAAAAGCTTGGTGGCATGTCGTTACCGAAAACATTAAATATTGGCTTTAATGGCTGTGGAATGGCGTGTTATCGAGCGGTATTTGATGATATTGGCATTGTTTATCGTAAAAGTAAATTTGATGTTTTTATTGGTGCCAAGCCGGTTGGTCGAACAGCACATGCGGCCCAGCCTGTTGTGGAGGGATTAGAGCCAGAACAGCTAATACCGCTTATTACTGACATTATCGAAGAATATAAAGCAAATGCACATCCAAATGAACGATTGTTTAAATACTTCAAGCGTGTGAAAAAGATCCTACATTTTACGTATCAAGATATGTCTTCAAAAATAAAAGTAGAGCCAGCTCCATGCGGCGACTAGTGAGGGGTAATGAGATGAAAGCAATTTTATTTGTCGGCCACGGGAGCCGTTTAGAAGCAGGAAATGAAGAGGTGCGTACGTTTATCGAGCAAATGAAACCTCGCGTTGATGAGAGTTTTTTAGTAGAAACATGTTTTTTAGAGTTTGCCTCGCCGAACATTGAAGAAGGTATTACGAACTGTGTGAAAAAGGGTGCTACAGAGGTGCATGTTATTCCGATTATCCTTCTTCATGCGGGGCATTCAAAAATGCATATTCCAGCAGAAATCGAACATGCGCGTGAGCATTATCCAAATATTACGTTCACATATGGTCAAACAATCGGTATCCATGAAGAAATATTCGCTATTTTAGAAGATCGTTTAGCAGAAATCGGCTTTAATGCTGAAGAAGAACATGCGGATACTGCCGTTTTATTAATTGCACGAGGCGGCAGTGACCCGTATGCAAATGGTGATTTTTATAAAATCACACGCTTGTTATGGGAAAAACTCCCTGTACAATATGTGGAAAGCGCCTTTATGGGTGTCACAGATCCTCGTGTTGAAGAAGGAATTGAGCGCTGTGTGAAGCTTGGTGCTAAGAAAATCATTATGCTACCTTACTTTTTATTTACAGGTATCCTAATGGAACGAATGAATGGTATGTGTATGCAATTTACCGAAAAATATCCTGATTGTGATATACAAATTGCCAACTATTTTGGCTATCATGAGCGTTTACAAAATGTGCTTTTAGAGCGTATTGAGCAAGCTGTGAATGGCACATCAACAGGTATGCAAGATTTAGAAAATTATCGTGCTTATGCGGCAGTGCATGGACATGCGCATCATCATCACCACCATGATCACGATCATGGACATGACCACCATCATCACGACCATGACCATGACCATCATCACCATGAAGAGGAGCCAGTGAAATGATTTTCATGTTAGCGGGGACGAGCGATGCAAGGAATTTAGCGCTTGAACTACAGTCAGCAGGTTTTTCTGTGACTGCAACGGTCGTCACTGATTCAGCCGCTTCAAGCCTTGCAGAAGTAGGCCTTCCTTATTTAGTCGGTCGTTTAACGGCGGAGGAAATGGCGACGATTATTACAGAGCGAGGGTACCGTTTAGTTGTAGATGCCTCACATCCATTTGCTGAAGAAGCTTCAAAAAATGCGATGGCGGCAGCTGAGCAAGCAAATGTTCCATATATTCGCTATGAACGTGCGCATGAGCATTATGCCCATCCACTAATTACGATTGTGAAAGATTATGAGGAGGCTGCTCATTTAGCAGCGGGAAAACGTGGCGTCATTATGCTAACGACAGGCAGTAAAACGCTAGCGACTTTTACAAAGGTGTTACATGGCTTAGAAGATACACGAGTGATTGCGCGCATGCTTCCTCGACTCGATAATATGGAAAAATGTGAAGCACTTGGTGTGGCACAAAGAGATATTGTTGCCATACAGGGTCCTTTTTCAAAGGAATTAAACGAAGCCCTCTTTCGTCAGTACGGTGTGACATTGATGATTACGAAAGAAAGCGGCAAGGTTGGCTCAGTGGATGAAAAGCTAGAGGCTGCCCTTGCATGTGGCATCGAAACAGTTTTAATTGCAAGACCAAATATCAAATACGGACAGCAATATTCTGCATTTGAAGATGTATTACAAGCTGTAGAAAACACACTTTAGGAGGCAATTCAGATGGATTTTAAAACAGATTTCAAACCATTAACAGTAGACCCGGATAAAATTTACGATTACAGTTTCGCAATTATTGCAGAAGAAATGGGCGAGCATAATTTCTCGGAAGATGAGTGGAAAATTGTACGTCGTATCATTCACGCTTCCGCTGACTTTGAATTAGGACGTAGCGTTATTATTACACCAGGAGCAATTGAGGCCGGTATTAAATCAATCCTTGCTGGTCGCCACGTCATTGCAGATGTGCAAATGATCGAAAGTGGTTCAGGGAAAAAACGTTTCCAAAAGCATGGCGGCGATTTACACTGCTATATTGCAGATGAAGACGTATCGATTGAAGCGAAAAAACACAACACAACACGTGCAATTATCTCTACGCAGAAGGCTGCTAAATTACATGAAGGTGGCATTTATGCAATTGGTAATGCACCGACAGCATTGCTGGAATTAATTCGTTTAATTAAAGAAGGCTTAGCGAAACCAGATTTAATTATCGGTATGCCAGTTGGCTTCGTATCAGCTGCTGAATCAAAGGAAGAGCTATTAAAACTAGAAGGTATTCCATATATTACAAATGTTGGTCGTAAAGGCGGTAGTACAGTGACGGTTGCCGCATTGAATGCTGTCTCACTTTTAGCGGATGAACAGGCGAAAAAATAATGGAGCGGAAGCCTAAAAAGGATCCTAAAGACATGCGTCACGGTTATACAACGGGATCCTGTGCAACTGCAGTAACAAAGGCTGCATTACTCGCTTTAATTACAAATGAAGAGCAAGAAACAAGTACCATTCATTTACCGATTGGGCGAGATGCAACCTTTACGATAGAAAAATGTACATTTCAGAACGATGCTGTAAGCTGTGAGACGATTAAAGATGCTGGTGATGACCCAGATGCAACCCATAAAGCACTCATTGTTGGCACAGTAAGCTGGGCGGATATGCCAGGCATTCATCTGGACGGTGGAATTGGTGTCGGGCGCGTAACAAAGCCCGGCTTACCAGTACCTGTCGGAGAAGCAGCCATCAATCCCGTGCCACGGAAGATGATTCATAGTACTGTACAAGCCGTACTCGATGAATTTCAAATTAAACGGGGTGTTAACGTTGTTATTTCCGTCCCTAAGGGTGAGGAAATGGCTAAAAAAACGTTAAATGGGCGCCTTGGTATTATCGGAGGCATCTCCATTTTAGGCACAAGGGGAACCGTCGTGCCTTTTTCGAGTTCCGCCTATATGGCCAGTATTGTGCAAGCGATTAGTGTTGCGAAAGAGGCTGGTTGTGAGCATTTAGTTGTGACGACAGGTGGACGTAGTGAAAAGTATGCGATGGCACAGTACCCTAATTTGCCAGAGGAAGCGTTTATAGAGATGGGCGATTTTGTAGGCTTTACATTAAAGCATTGTAAACGACTAGGTATGAAACAAGTATCGCTTGTTGGGATGATGGGGAAATTCTCGAAGGTTGCACAAGGTGTCATGATGGTGCACTCCAAAAGTGCGCCTATTGATTTTAACTTTTTAGCTCAATTAGCAGTGGATATAGGTGCAGATGAAGAAACTGTTACGAACGTACGAGAGGCTAACACTGCTTCACAAGTCGGAGAAATTATGGCGGAGAGTGGCTATGATGCTTTCTTCCACCGTTTATGTGAGGCTTGCTGCTATTCATCATTACACCATATTAAGGGCAGTTTAACGCTTTCTACATCGATCTATTCGATGCAGGGACAATTATTAGGAAGGGCTGATGACATTGCATCGATCGATGAAATTGATTGGGATAGGGGATAACGGACAAGAAAGCTTACTACCGCAATATGTAAAGTGGATTGAAGACTGTGAGGTGCTGGTAGGTGGAGAGCGAGTTCTAGCATTTTTCCCGAACTTTACAGGAGAAAAAATGTTGATTAAAGGTGGACTTTCAGCGCTAGTTGAAAGATTGTCTGCAGAAACGAGAAATACTGTTATTTTAGCGTCAGGTGATCCATTATTTTACGGAATCGGTGGGTATTTAGCGAAGAAGCTAGACATTGACGTTTATCCATATCTGAGCTCAGTCCAGCTTGCTTTCTCAAAGATGGGGGAAAGCTGGCAAGATGCTTATGTCACAAGTATTCATGGGCGCTCCATGAAAGGCTTAGCACAGCGTATTGATGGTAAAAAGAAAGTGGCACTGCTAACTGATGCAGAGAATAATCCAAATGAGTTGGCACGTTATTTAAAACATTTTGGTATGACAGAATACCGTGCATTTGTGGCAGAAAATTTACAGGGCACAAATGAAAAATTCGGCTGGTATTCACTTGATGAATTAGAAAAGGTTGATTTTTCTCCTTTAAATGTAGTCATTCTACAGCAAACTTCAGGTCCGAAACGCTATGCACTCGGTATCGATGATGAAGAATTCTCACAGCGTAAGCCTGATAAAGGTCTGATTACCAAAAAAGAAATTCGTATCTTAAGTTTACAAGCGATGCAGCTACAAAAGGATAGCATCATTTGGGACGTTGGTACATGTACAGGTTCGATGGCTATTGAGGCCGGTAAGCTTGCGCCAGAAGGTCAAATATTTGCAGTAGAGAAAAACGCACCTGATTTGAACAATTGCTTGCAAAATCAGCAAAAGTTCCGTGTAGATATTACAGCTATTCATAGTAAAGCGCCTGCGGGACTTGAAAACTTCCCTGATCCCGATGCGATTTTTATCGGCGGCACAGGAGGAGAAATGGTGGAGCTTTTACAATTATGCTGTTCACGCTTAAAGCCAAACGGTCGTATTGTTTTAAATGCTGCAACCATTGAAAATTTATATAAGGCTGTCGAAGCGTTTAAGTCTTGTGGCTTCGCTGTAGACATATTGCAGGCACAGCTTGCACGTAGCAAACCAATATTAGATATGACACGTTTTGTCCCATTAAATCCGATTTACATTATTTCTGCATATCGAAAGGAAGAAAATCATGAGTAATCTTGGTATTTTATATGGCTTGGGCATAGGTCCTGGCGATCCAGAGTTAATTACAGTTAAGGCATTCCGTGTCATTCAGGAATCGCCTGTTATTGCGTATCCAAAAAAACTAAAAGGCAGTAAAAGCTACGCACATCGTATCGTAGATGTCTACATTAACCCAGCAGAAAAGGACATGCTTGGCCTAGTATTTCCAATGACAAAGGATGAGGCTGTTTTAGAACGCGAATGGACGAAATCAGTTGAACTTGTGTATGAAAAATTACAAGAAGGTAAGGACGTCGCATTCGTAACAGAAGGAGATCCATTATTATATAGTACGTTCATCCATATGATGAAGCTCATGCAGGACATGCACCCTGACGTTGAAATTCAAACAGTTCCTGGTATTTCTTCGTTCAACGGTTCAGCATCACGACTTGGAATTGCGCTAGCAGATGGTGATGATCGTGTTGCCATTGTACCTGCACATGATGACTATGAGGCTATGCGTGAAGCGATTGAAAGTCACGATGCAGTAGTGTTTATAAAAGTAGCGAAGGTTATTGATTTAATGCTTGAGGTGCTACGTGATTTAGATTTACTAGATAAGGCATCTGTCGTAACAAAGGTAACATCTGACGAGGAAATCATTTGGGATGTTCGCGAGCTAGACGGTGTCGATTTAGAATATTTAACGTTAATGGTGGTGCGTAAATAATGAAGAAAATATATATTGTCGGCGCTGGTCCTGGTGATCCAGATTTAATTACAGTCAAAGGTTTACATATGCTACAAACAGCAGACGTTGTTATGTATACAGATTCTTTAGTGAGTGAGGACCTGATTGCAAAGGCAAGACCTGATGCAGAGGTTATTCGTACAGCAGGTATGCATTTAGAGGAAATGGTAGCGGTCATGGTAGATCGTGTTAACGCGGGCAAAGTAGTAGCTCGTATGCATACAGGAGACCCTGCTATGTATGGCGCGATCATGGAGCAGGTGGCCCTATTAAAAAAAGAGGGCATTGGCTATGAGGTCATTCCTGGTGTTAGCTCTGTCTTCGCTTCTGCTGCGGCAATAGGGGCAGAATTAACAATTCCTGACTTAACACAAACACTTATTTTAACGCGTGCCGAAGGTCGTACACCTGTACCAGAATTCGAAAAGCTACGCGATTTAGCGAGTCATCACTGTACAATTGCATTATTCCTGAGCGCAACGCTAACAAAGAAAATAGTAAAAGAATTACAAAGTGCTGGCTGGGCTGATGATACACCAGTAGCTGTTATTCATCGAGCTTCTTGGCCAGATCAAAAAATCGTACGGACAACATTAATTGAACTGGATGAAGCAATGCGTGTGAACGGTATTCGTAAGCATGCGATGATTTTAGCCGGCTGGGCATTAGATCCGGATATTCATGATAAAGATCAATATCGTTCGAAATTATATGATGCTACCTTCACACATGGCTTTAGAAAAGGTGTGAAGACAAGTGATTGAGTTACAAGAGGGCGTCTTACCCGAGGTTAATCAACGAAATCCTTATGCAGTTGTCGCCATTACAAAGCACGGTGTTCAAATCGGACGTCGCTTGCAGCATACTTTTGCTGCGAGCGATTTATATTACATGAGCAAATTTGAGCAGGGGGATGAAGCGGAAAAGCATATTCAAATGTTTACAGGTACTGTGCGTTTACTGCTGCCTACTCTTTTTAAGCAATATAAAGGCTTAATTTTAATCATTTCACTCGGTGCAGTTGTTCGCATGATAGCACCGATTTTAAAGGATAAAAAGACAGATCCAGGCGTAGTTGTTATTGACGACCGTGGTGAAAATGTGATTAGCGTTTTATCGGGACATTTAGGTGGCGCCAATGAGCTGACACATGAAGTAGCTGCAGCACTTGGAGCAAATCCAATTATTACGACAGCTTCAGATGTGCAAAAGACGATTCCGGTTGATTTATTTGGGGCGCGTTTTGGCTGGGTATGGGATAGTGCCGATAAACTGACACCTGTAAGTGCCTCTGTTGTGAACGAGGAGCATATCGCCATCGTTCAGGAAACGGGGGAACGTGACTGGTGGATGCGTGACACAGCGATGCCAGAGGAAATTAAAATTTACTCGACAACATATGCAGCGATTGAAGCGAAACCACATGCGACATTGCTAATTACTGACCGCATTATTGACCAAGAGGAAGAAGTGCTTCTTGAAAATGGTGTTATATATCGACCAAAATCGGTCGTGCTTGGCATGGGCTGTAATCGTGGGACATCTGTGGAAGAAATTGAACAAGTCATTGATGAAACTCTTGCAGAACTGAAGCTTTCGAAAAAAAGTGTCAAAGCGCTATGCACGATTGATTTAAAGAAGGACGAGCAATGCTTCCTAGAAATAACGAAGAAATATGATTGGGAGTTTGTTACATATTCACCGGCAGAATTAAATGAAATAGATTTCCCATCAACTTCGGAAACCGTTTTTAAATATACCGGAGCATATGGGGTGAGTGAGCCTGCTGCAATGCGTTATGCGCAGGTGGAGTCGCTTGTGCTAGAAAAGAAAAAATCGGGCAATGCTACTATCTCTGTTGCTAGATTAACATTTTAAGGAGGAAGCCTATGCAAACGAATCGCTTTGTACTTGCCGGTACTGGCAGTGGAGTTGGTAAAACAACTTTTACTATTGGACTCATGAAAGCATTACAAGAAAAGGGCAAAATTGTGCAGGGCTTTAAATGTGGTCCCGATTATATTGACCCTACTTATCATACTGCGGTTACAGGACGGGCCTCGCGCAATATCGATAGCTGGATGTTTTCACATGAAGCGGTGTGTGATATTGTTGCGCGCGCAAGCAAAGATGCTGATGTTTCCATTATTGAAGGAGTGATGGGCTTTTATGATGGCAAAAGTCCGTTATCGGATGCTGGCTCTGCAGCAGACATTAGTGTTGTAACAAAGAGTCCTGTTATTTTAATTGTTAATTGTGCAAGTATGGCACGAAGTGTAGCAGCCGTTGTGAAGGGCTTCCAATTGTTGTCCGATCAACCGAATATCGTTGGCGTTATTGCCAACCAAGTTGGAAGTGTCGGCCATTATGAAATTGCGAAGGCTGCTATTGAGCAGGAGTGTGGTATTCCTGTGATCGGCTATTTGAAGCGTGAGCAAGGGATTGATATTCCTAGTCGTCATTTAGGATTAGTGCCAGCGATTGAACGAGGAGAACTCGATCCATTTTTTGATAAGCTAGGCTCTTTAATGGCGGAGACGATTGATTTAGAGCAATTGCTTGAACTAACAAAGGCTCCTGTTCTACAAGAATCCGGGCAATTATTTGCGGAACAACCATCGCAAAATATTTGCATTGCCGTAGCTAAGGATGCAGCGTTTAACTTCTATTATGAAGAGAATTTGGCGCTGCTACGTGCAAAAGGAGCAGAGCTGCAATTTTTCTCACCACTTGCGAATGAACCTGTTCCGCCTGATGCAGACGGATTGTATATCGGTGGGGGCTTCCCCGAAGAATTTGCAGATATTTTAGCGGAAAATTCGGATGTCAAAAAGTCTATTCGTGAAGCAATTGCCAAAGGTCTACCGACATTAGCTGAGTGTGGAGGCTTCATGTATTTGACGGAGGCTATTACGAATAGTAATGGTGACCGTTACGACATGGTTGGTGTTATTCCAGGAGAAGTAGCGATGCAAACAAAGCTAGCGGCTCTCGGCTACCGAGAAATTTTCGGCACACAACATAATTTTTTAATTGGTACGGATGAGGAAGCTAAGGGACATGAATTCCACTATTCAAAATATAGCGGCTCACACAATACGCCTGCCTATGAAACGAAGGGACGCTTTGGTAACAAACATGAGGGCTACCAAGCAGGAAATTTAGTAGCTGGCTACACCCATTTTCATTTTGTATCGAACCCAAAGCTTGTTGACAATTGGTTAACAGCTTGTAAGAAGGTGAAAAATCATGACTAATTATTTTCCTATTCACATCAATATTGAATATAAAACCGTAGTAATTGTTGGTGGGGGACACGTAGCAACACAGAAGGTAGCATCACTGCTACCAGCTAAAGCCAATATTGTCGTTGTAAGCCCAACTCTTGATGACTCATTAATACCACTTGCGGAATCAGGGCAAATTACGTGGCATGAAAAAGAATTTGAACCGCGTGACTTAGATGATGCATCACTCATTATTGCGGCAACAAATGATACGTCAGTAAATGAGGCTGTACAAGAAGCAGCCCAGCATTGGCAGCTCATCAATCGCGCTGATGCACAGGCTGAAAGCGACTTTATTACGCCTGCAACAGTGCGCCGTGGTCCTTTAGTGTTGACTGTTTCAACGTCAGGTGCCAGTCCAGCACTAGCTCGGAAAATCAAAGCTGATCTCGAAGAGCAATTTGATGAGGTTTACGATGACTATGTATGCTTCTTGCAACAGGCACGTTTAATGATTGCTGCGAAGTTTGAAAAAGGCCCAGAAAGACGTACCGCTTTACAAGCATTACTGGAACCAAGCTTATTAGAATGGACACGCAATGGAGAGATTGATAGACGTGAAGCATTTTTACAACAAATACTGATGGGAGTAGCGCGATGAAAGACGGAATAGTGTATTTAGTTGGAGCCGGACCAGGAGATCCAAAGCTCATTACAGTGTATGGGCTCGAATGTATTCAAAAGGCTGATGTCATTGCTTATGACCGTCTTGTGAACCCAAAATTGCTAGAGTTTGCGAAAAAAGATGCTGAGCTTGTGTACTGTGGTAAATTACCTGGTAAGCATCACTTAATTCAAGATGAGATTCATACATTGATAGTCGAGAAAGCGCAGGAAGGCAAGATTGTCACACGTTTAAAGGGTGGCGATCCATTCGTTTTTGGTCGCGGTGCAGAGGAAGCGGAAATCTTAAAAAATCATGGAATTGCTTATGAAATCGTACCTGGTATTACAGCAGGGATTGCTGCTCCGGCGTATGCTGGTATTCCTGTAACACACCGAGACTTTGCAACAAGTTTTGCCCTTGTAACAGGACATGGTCGTGAGGAAAAAGGACAGGACTTTTTGAATTGGCCTGCACTTGCAACAGGTATCGATACAGTCGCTTTTTATATGAGTGTGGGCAATATTGCTTATATTTCTAGAAAGCTCATCGAAAATGGTCGTAAGGCAACGACTCCAGTCGCCGTTATTGAGTGGGGAACAACAGATCAACAACGTACCATTACAGGTCAGCTTGATGAAATAGCTACCATTATTGAACGAGAAGGCTACCATAACCCTTCCATGATTGTCGTTGGCGAGGTCGTCAATGTACGCGAGAAAATTCAATGGTTTGAGGAGCAAGGGCTTGCTATCTCATAAAGGAATAAAACTTATTTGAGCATAAGGAGGAAATACATCATGACAGTAATCGAGGCTTTAAAAAATCGCCGTGCGATTCGCAATTACACTACACAGCCTGTTGAAAAAGAGAAAATCGAGCAAATTTTACAAGCTGCCACTTATGCTCCAAATGACCGTATGCGTGAGCCTTGGCATTTTTATGTTATTCAAGATGAGGCAATGAATCGCTATGAGGAAATGGCAAATGCTTATTTACAGGAGCGATTCCCAACAAAGCCAAATTTAGTAGAAAGCTCGCTAAAGGTTGTAACAACAACGCCTGTGGCTATTGTTGTTACAGCAGATATTGTAGAAAACGATGCTGATGCAACAGCGGATAATGTCTTTGCCGTATGCAGTGCCATCATGTCTATGTGGCTTGCCGCAGAGGAGTTAGGACTTGGCTTTGTATGGCGTACACGCGGCGTAGGACTAGTTCATGACCCACGTATGCATGCATTTATTGGCGCAAGTGAATCACAAAAAGTAGTAGGAACTATCTTTATTGGCTATCCAGAAGAGCAGGAGCTTAAAGACAAGAAACGTAGCCCAATTGAAGAAAAAACAACATGGCTATAAGGGAGGCTTAAAGAATGGCTAGAAAAGGCTTATTTTTAGTATATACAGGTGAAGGGAAGGGCAAAACAACAGCTTCCCTTGGTGTCACATTGCGCGCAGTTGGTCGTGGCCTAAATGTACGATATATGCAATTTATAAAATCACCCGAGCGCACATATGGAGAGCAAATTGCTCTTCGAAAGCTTGGAGTAGAAATGGAGCAAATGGGAATCGGCTTTACTTGGACAAAAACACCCGAGGAGCATCGTGACGCTTTAGCAAAGGCATGGAAAAAAACAAAGGCCGCCCTACAAGATGACGGCATAGATTTACTCGTATTAGACGAGCTCAACAACGCGCTTGCTATAACAAAATTCCCAATCGATGACGTGCTCCCATTAGCCGAAGTCATAGAAGCCATTCAGCAGCGCCCAACTACCATGCATTTAGTGGTAACCGGACGTAGCGCCAATCCAGCACTTGTGGAAATGGCCGATTTAGTATCAACAATTGATGCAACAAAGCACTATTATGACGAAGGCATACCAGCAGTTAAAGGTCTAGAATTCTAATTGATGCCCGCGCGTCGGAGTGATACTCGCGCTTTGAAGGGAAATACCCGCGGAGCGAAGCAGAATACCCGCGATTTGTGGTGAAATACCCGCGCTTAGGAGTGAAATACCCGCGGAGCGAGGTAGAACACCCGCGAAGTAAGCGGCCCCCTCGCAATCGAGGAATGCCTGCACTTTGTGGTGAAATACCCGCGGAAGGAAGCAGAATACCCGCGCTTTGGGGTGAAATACCCGCGGAAGGAAGCAGAATACCCGCGCTTTGGGGTGAAATACCCGCGGAACGAGGCAGAATACCCGCGATTTGAAGGGAAATACCCGCGGAGCGAGGTAGAACACCCGCGAAGTAAGCGGCCCCCTCGCGAAGGAGGAAAACCTGCACTTTGTGGGAAAATACCCGCGGAGCGAAGCCTAATACCCGCGATTTGGGGTGAAATACCCCGGAACGAGGCAGAATACCCGCGCTATGAAGGGAAATACCCGCGGAGCGAGGTAGAACACCCGCGAAGCAAGCGCCCCCCTTGCGATGGAGGAATACCCACGCTTTGAAGGGAAATACCCGCGGAGCGAAGCAGAATACCCGCGATTTGGGGTGAAATACCCGCGGAACGAGGCAGAATACCCGCGCTTTGAAGGGAAATACCCGCGGAGCGAGGTAGAATACCCGCGAAGTAAGCGGTCCCCTCGCAATCGAGGAATGCCTGCACTTTGTGGTGAAATACCCGCGGAAGGAAGCAGAATACCCGCGCTTTGTGGTGAAATACCCGCGGAACGAGGCAGAATACCCGCGATTTGGGGTGAAATACCCGCGGAACGAGGCAGAATACCCGCGCTTTGGAGTGAAATACCCGCGCTTTGTGGGAAAATACCCGCGGAACGAGGTAGAACTCCCGCGAAGCAAGCACCCCCCTTGCAATCGAGGAATGTCTGCACTTTGTGGTGAAATACCCGCGGAAGGAAGCAGAATACCCGCGCTTTGGGGTGAAATACCCGCGGAACGAGGCAGAATACCCGCGCTTTGGAGTGAAATACCCGCGGAAGGAAGCAGAATACCCGCACTTTGTGGTGAAATACCCGCGCTTTGTGGGAAAATACCCGCGGAACGAGGTAGAACTCCCGCGAAGCAAGCGCCCCCCTTGCAATCGAGGAATGCCTGCACTTTGTGGTGAAATACCCGCGGAAGGAAGCAGAATACCCGCACTTTGTGGTGAAATACCCGCGGAACGAGGCAGAATACCCGCGCTTTGGAGTGAAATACCCGCGGAACGAGGTAAAATACTCGCGAAGCAAGCGCCCCCTCGCGATGGAAGAATACCCACGCTTTGAAGGGAATACCCGCGGAACGGAGCAGAATGCCCGCGCAGTAAATTCTGCCCCACGCTTCAACGATAAATAAAGGAGGGAAAGACTATGCCAGCAAAATCTATCATGATTCAAGGAACAGCTTCTGATGTAGGGAAAAGTATGATTTGTACTGCGCTGTGCCGTATTTTCTCTGATGATGGGCTGAAGGTAGTACCGTTTAAATCGCAAAATATGGCCCTTAATTCGTTTGTTACTCAAGATGGCGGGGAAATTGGCCGTGCACAGGGTGTACAAGCAGAGGCGGCACGTGTTGTCGCAACTACGGATATGAATCCGATATTGCTAAAACCAAAGCAGGATATGGTTTCGGAAGTGATTGTTCATGGTAAGCATTTTTTAAATATGGACGCCAAAAGTTATCGCAATCAATTCGTTCAAGAAGCGATGCCAATCGTTGAAAAGTCAGTGCGAACTTTACAAAATACATATGATGTCATTGTCCTTGAAGGTGCGGGAAGCCCGGCAGAAATTAATTTGAAAGACCGTGATATAGCCAATATGCGCATGGCTCATCTAGCAGATGCTGCGGTTGTGCTAGTTGCTGATATCGATCGAGGTGGAGTATTTGCATCGATTATTGGAACGCTCGCATTACTAGATGATGCAGAACGTGCACGTGTAAAAGGGCTTATTATTAATAAATTCAGAGGAATGCGTGAGTTACTTGATGATGGCATTGAATGGGTAGAGCGTGAAACGGGGATTCCTGTCCTTGGAGTTGTACCGTATGTAGAGGTCAATATAGAGGCTGAAGACTCGCTTGCACTATCTTCATTACGCTTTAAAAAGCCAAAGCCTGGAGAGTTTGCAGTGGATGTGGCTATGATTCGTTTGCCGCGCATTTCAAACTTTACAGATGTTGATCCTTTTTTCGATGAGCCAGAGGTTGGTGTCCGTTTAATCGGCAATGTCAATGAGCTTGGGACGCCCGATTTACTAATATTACCTGGAACAAAAAGTACAATGGATGATTTAGCTTGGTTAAAGGCACAGGGCTTCGATCAAGCGATAGCTAATTTACGTGCACGAGGGACAAAAATTATTGGCATCTGTGGTGGCTTCCAAATGCTTGGCGAAACGTTACTAGACCCAGATGCTGTAGAAGGAAATGGCGATTCAGCGCAAGGTCTAGCCTTATTGCCAATGGAAACTGTATTTGTTGGCGATAAAAAGACAGTTCAAATGACAGGAACAAGAGGACAGGATACGTTCACTGGTTATGAAATTCATCTAGGACGTACAAAAATTTTGCGTGATGAAGTATCACCATTTTTACAGCTTGCAGATGGGCGCGTAGATGGGGCAGTCAGTACAGATGAACTAGTGGTCGGAACATATTTCCACGGCTTATTCCATAATCGCACCTTTACACGACAGCTCATCAACGATATTCGCGTGAAAAATGGCCTCGCAGCTCTACCAAGTGATGTAAAAAGTGACGCAGAACGTAGAGAGGACGCATACAGTATGCTTGCAAAGCATGTGCGTGCGAATCTCGATATGAAAAAAATATACGAAATCATGAATATAGAGGTACCTGTATGACAAGAAAAGGACCGTTAGCCATTGATTATGGGGCGTTATGGCAGGAAGGTATGAAAGACTGGCGTGGCCAAATGCCTGAAAGAATGATCAATGATCAATTAGAGGAGCAGTTTTGGGCGCAGTCCATTGCCCGTAAAAAGGCTGGACAAACAGATCCTTATGCTGCAAAAATTTTTCAAGAAATTAAAAAAAGTATTCAACCTGAGCACTCGGTTTTGGAAATTGGTCCAGGCTGGGGCAATTATACATTTCCACTAGCAGATCATGTGCGAAAGCTAACTTGTGTAGATAGCTCAGAAAGTATCCTTAGCTATTTAGAAAATTGCATGGAGGATAGGCAACATGTTTCTTATCTTCATGCAAAATGGGAAGGCCTTTCTGCAGATGAGGTAGAAGCGCACGATATCGTCATCGGTGTCAATTGCTTTTATCGTATGTATGACATCAAATCCGCCCTTTACCATATGAATCGTCTAGCTAAAAAGCGTGCAATAATTGGCATGACGACAGGGCCAATACAACCCCATTATGAAATTTTGTACGAAAAGTATGGCTACGATATTAAATTTCCACGAAGAGATTATATAGAATTTTTAAATTTGCTCTATGAAATGGATATTTATGCTGAATGCAAAATCATCCCATTAGAACGAGTGTATGAATATGAAAGCTATGAGCAGCTTGTAACGACACAAAGTAAAAAAATACTAAATGATACTTTTAATAGAGCACATGTTGAAGAGTCGCTATTGCCATTTATTGAGGAAAAGAATGGGCGTTATTATTATCGTCATGATTTCCACGCTGCACTCGTATCATGGGAGCCGAAATAATTACGAAACCTTTGGACAAAATTAATGACTGAAGTGACCCCTAAAAGTTAGACACGGTTATTTCATTAGGCAGCTTGGGTAAAATGAGTTCGGTATTGCACCGGACTCATTTTTAATTTTGCCT